>NZ_JBVVOS010000022.1:0-152611 GCF_055807515.1 Bradyrhizobium sp. Kon69
TGTTGTCTCGCATCTGAATTCTCCCCGTACAGGATGAATTCGATCAGCGAATTAGTGAACATGCACAGCAATGACGGGAGAGAGCCGAGGTCAAAACACCTCGAAATATTCGCGGTGCTCCCAGTCGGTCACCTCGGACAGGAAGCGGTCGATCTCGGCATTCTTGATGTGGGTGTAATAATCGACGAACTCGGCCCCGAGCTTTTCGCGGAAGAACGGATCGTCCTTCAGTGCGCTGACCGCATCGCGCAGCGACTTCGGCAACAGCGGCGCCTTGGTTTCGTAGGGCGTGTCGGCCGACGGGCCTGGATCGAGCTTGCGGTCGACGCCGTCGAGGCCGGAGAGAATCTGCGAGGCCATGTAGAGATACGGATTGGCCGCGGGCTCGCCGATGCGGTTTTCCAGGCGCGTGGCGGCGTCGCCGGCCGCGCCGAGCACGCGGATCATCACGCCGCGATTGTCGCGGCCCCAGATCGCGCGGTCCGGCGCCAGCGAATAGGAGCGGTAGCGCTTGTAACCGTTGATGGTCGGGGTGGTGAACACGGTCGACGCGCGGGCGTGGTCGAGCAGGCCCGCAAGCCAGGCGCGGCCGAACGCGCTGAGCGGCTCGCCGCCGTCTTTCGCCATGAACTGGTTCTCGCCGCTCGCGCGTGAGACCACCGATTGGTGCAGATGCCAGCCGCTCGCAAACAAATTCGGCAGCTTCGGCCGGCACATGAACGTGGCGTGATAGCCGTGGCGGTGCGCGATCTGCTTCACGGCGGAGCGAAACAGCACCATGTTGTCCGCGGGCTCGAGGCCCTTCTTCGGGGCGAAGGTGAATTCGCACTGGCTCGGCCCAAACTCGACCTCGACGGAGCGCAAGGGCAGACCGAGCGCGACGATGTCACGGCGCAAAATCTCCAGCACCGGCTCCATCTGATCGAAGCGCTGCTCGGTGAGATATTGATAGCCGTGGCTGAGCAGGCTCACCGAAGGCGGCGTGCCGGGCTGGCCAGCGTCCTCGGGCCGCATATGCGGATCGTCGAGCTTGAAGATGTGGAATTCGACCTCGAGGCCCGCGACGAAATCGTGGCCGCGGCTTGCGAGCTCGCCGAGCACCTTGCGATAGAGCCCGCGTGTCGCGAACGGGACGGGACGGCCGTCGTTGAAATAGAGGTCGCAGAGAACCCAGCCCGTGGTCGGCGCCCAGGGCAAAACGCGAAACGTCGTGGGATCGGCGACCATCAGCACGTCGGCCGCGCCCTCCATCTCCTTCATGCCGAAGCCGCCGCCCGACGTGAACACCGGAAACACCGTGCGGTGCGAGGTGTCCTTGGCGAGCATGGTGGTGGTGATGGAGCAGCCGCTTTCGAGCGACGCAAGCGCCTCCGATGCAATGATGGTCTTGCCACGCAGAATGCCGTGCTGGTCCGGGAAGGCGAGGCGGATGACCTCGAGGTTCTTCTCCTCGACGATGCGTCGCATGCGCGTCGCCGCGTCCTTCTGCTCATCCGACCACAGCGCATGACGCGCGACGAAAGTCACTTTTTCACTCCTCTATCCGTGAGAGGCGAAGCATGCGCCACATTCTCCGTCATTGCGAGCGCAGCGAAGCAATCCAGGATCCCTCCGCAGAGACAGTCTGGATTGCTTCGCTTCGCTCGCAATGACGGAGGAGGGACCTGCATTCTGCGCTACTCCGCCGCCGTCAGCCGATGCACGTTGTCCGCAATCTCCTTCGGCACCGGCGCCGTCCATGGCGCGCTGCGGCGGCGCTTGACGTCGACTTCCATCCAGTAGATCTCCCAGCCTCGGGTCGGCCCGATGCCGTCCATGGTCGCCGGGCCCTGGATCGAACGTGCGGTGGCCTCGTCGAGATGCAGCATCGGCTTCTCACCGCCTGCGACCTTCTCGATCTCCTGCCGCAGCAGACGCCGGTGTTGCACGATCGCCTTGTCGCTCGTGCCGAGGTGCTCCCGGGTGCGATCCTGGATCGCGCCCATCGACTCCACCGCCCATTGGTCGTGGACGTTGATGTCGGTGCCCATGCCGGTATAGGTCGCCGTCTGCTGCTCGTGCGGGTCGAAACCGTAATCGTTGTTGCTGTTCTTGCGTGATTTGTAGTCCGGCAGCTCATAGAGCTCGAGCCGCTGGTCGCGCATCTTCTTCTTGTCGACGGGGTTCGAATAGCTGGTGAAGATCGCGTACCAGTAGCAATTCTCGTCGTCGACGGGCACGTGCCACTGCGTGATCGTCATCTCCGTGCTCATGGGGATGACGAAGCCGTGCGGGAAGAGCTGGTTGGTGACGCGCACATGGGTGCGCTCCTCGTCGATCTCGCGTAGCGCGATCAGCCGAAGGCCGTATTCGGTGTGCTCGACATTGATGATCGGGCGGTCGTATTCGCGCAAAATCTTCGTCATCGGCAAGTCGGAGCCTGCTGATGCGCCGCGGAACTGCTTGCCGTAGGCCGTCGAGGTGTCCTCGTCCTCGAAGAAGCGATGCAGGTAGGAGGCGTGCGCGGGGTCAATGCCGACTTCGAGCGCCTGGAGCCAGTTGCAGGCCATGTGGCCCTTGAACGCGAAGGTGTGCGTGCCGGGCGCGACGAAGCAATCGAGCTCGGGAAATGCCGGCGGCTCGCCCTCGCCGAGATAAGCCCAGAGGATGCCGCTCTTCTCCACCACGGGATAAGAGCGCTGGCGGACGTTCTGGCAGAGTTTTGAATCCTTCGGCTCCGCCGGAGTCTCGATGCATTGCCCGGTCGCGTCGAACAGCCAACCGTGGAAGGCGCAGCGCAGGCCGCCATGCTCGAGCCGTCCGAAGGCGAGATCGGCGCCGCGATGCGCGCAGTGCCGATCGATCAGGCCGTAGCGCCCTCGCTCGTCGCGGAACAGCACCAGGTTTTCGCCGAGCAATCTGACGGGACGGATCGGTCGATCGCCGTCGAGCTCGTCCACCAGCGCCGCCGGCTGCCAGTAGCTTCGCATCAGCTTCCCGCAGGGGTCCTTTGCACCGGTGCGGGTGATCAGGTCGTTCTGCTCCTGGCTCATCATGGCGAGTACATCCTTTGTGGAGTGGCGTTTGTTCGCCTATTGAACGAATGGGCGAATTATGACATGCCTTGGTCTGGCAGCAAGCACTATTTTGCAGGATCCCGACACCATGCCCAAGCTGAAGCGAAGCGAGAGCGACGAGCGCGCGACGGATTTCGTCGAGAGCCTCGATCGCGGCCTGCGCCTGCTGCAATGCTTCGGCACCACGGCGGGCCCGATGACACTCAGCGATCTCGCCCGTGCCGCGGAGCTTCCACGCGCCACCGCGCGGCGCATGCTGTTCACGCTCCAGCGCGGCGGCTTCGTCAGCGGCGACGGCAAGCTGTTCTCACTGACGCCACATGTGCTGACACTCGCCGCGTCGTATCTGCGGTCGAGCCAGCTCGTCACGGTCCTGCAACCGGTGCTCGACCGCGTCGCGACAGCGGCCAACGAAATCGCCTCGCTCGCGGTGCTCGACGGCGATGAGGTCGTGTTCATCGCGCGCAGCAGTCCGGCGCGGATGTTTTCAGGTGGGCTGGACATCGGCTACCGCCTGCCGGCCTTCTGCACCTCGGTCGGCCGCGCCATGCTCGGCCAACTCACCGATGCCGAGCTTGCCGCGCGGCTGAGTGCGGTCAGACGCGAGGCGCTGACGCCGCACACGGAGACTAATCCCAAGGCATTGCTCGCGCGCATCGTTGCCGACCGCGCGCAAGGTTACGCGCTGGTCGATCGCGAGGCCGAGCCGCATTTCCGCTCGATCTCGGTCCCCGTCCGCCGCTACGACGGCGTGATCGTCGCTGCGATCAACATGGGCGCCCATGTCGACCGCGTGCCGGCGCAGGAATTGATCGAGCGATTTTTGCCGCTGTTGCGTGAGGGCGCGGAAGCCGTGCGGTCGCAACTCTTGTAGCCCGGGTGAGCGAAGCGATACCCGGGAAAGTCATCGTGAAGACCCGGATATCGCTTCGCTCATCCGGGCTACGCGCCGTGCAAAATCGCTACTGGTTGCGCATCCAGTCGGCGAGACCGGACAACGCCTTGTCGAGGTCCTGCCGCGCGGCAGCATCCATAACCGTTTCCTCCAGCGCGCCGCGGATGCAGAGCATCCACGCGTCGCGCTCGGCATCGCCGATGGCAAAGCCGAGGTGGCGCTGGCGCAGCCGTGGATGGCCCTTCTCGACCGAATAGAGTTTTGGGCCACCGGTCCATTCCGTGAGATAGCGCTTCAGCACATCCCTGATGAGGCCAAGGTCGTCCGCATGCATCGCGCGGATGATCTTCGCCTCCGGCAGTGTATCCATCCGCTCATAGAAGCGATCGACCAACAGGTCGATCGTGGCGCTGCCGCCGATCCGCTCGAACATGGAGATTGCAACGTCGCTGTCGGTCATGGGAGTTCGGATCTACAGCGCCACGCTGCGCAGCCCGAAGCTGCGCGCTTCGTTCTGCAGCACCGGCCGCACCGCATCAACCAGGCGCGCCGCGGCGGCATCGACGGACAGTCCCGCCGTGTCCACCACCGCAGTCGCGCGCGCATATAGCGGCTCGCGGCTCAAGAGGATGTTGCGCAGCTCGGCCATTGCGGAGCGGTCGTCGGCCATCGGGCGCAAATCGCCCTGCCGGCGGACGCGGGCCATGTGCTCCTCCGGCTCGGCCTTCAGCCAGATCGTGTAGAACGACGACAGGATCTGGTCGAACGTCAGGGGCTCCGAGACGATGCCGCCGCCGGTCGCCAGCACCATCAGCTCGTTGCGCGCGAGCAGCTGCTGCAGCGCCGCCTGCTCCATGCGGCGAAAGCCTTCCTGGCCGTAGAGCGCGATGATCTCGGCGACCGAGAGGCCGTTCTGCTGCTCGACCTCCTTGTTGAGCTCGACAAAACTCCAGCCGACCTTCTTCGCCAGCATCCGCCCAAGCGTCGATTTGCCGGCGCCGCGCAGGCCGATCAGCGCGATGCCGCAGAACGGCGCGCGCCGCGGCGCGGAGGCGCTGCCGCCCGCGAGCAGATCCTTGGCTTGCGCGATCTGCGCGGGCGTCGCCTTGCGCAAGAGATCGCGAAACATCTGCCAGTCCGGGGTCGGATCGGCCGAGGGAAGCAGGTCCTCGAGATGCGCGCCCATCGCGTCGGAGACGCGGCGGAGCAGCACGATGGAGACGTTGCCCTTGCCGCTTTCGAGCTGCGCGATGTAGCGCTCCGATATCCCTGATACCTTGGCGAGCACCTTGCGCGACATGCCGCGTAGCGCGCGCATGGTGCGCACGCGCTGGCCGAGCTGTTCGAGAAATCGGGATTCGGCGTCGGGACTGTCAGTCATGGACTACGGATCATGGGCCTGCTTGAGCGGATGTCTTCTTTTAAAGAGGTCCTGCGGCGCGTATTAATGAAACATAGTGCCTGCTGGCATTGACAGCAAGCCAATGCGATGTCTTTCTATGAATTATAATTCTAAATTCAGGGGAGAAGTCCGTGAGCGAGGGATCCTATAACGCGGTGACCTGGCTGCTCGACCGGAATGTCGAGGAGGGACGCGGCAACAAGCTCGCCTTCGACGACACCGTCTCCCGGCTCACCTATGGCGAGCTCCAGCGCGAAACGCGGCGCGCCGCCAACATGCTGCGCCGGCTCGGCGTCCGCCGCGAAGAGCGCGTGGCGATGATCATGCTGGATACGGTCGACTTCCCGATCGTGTTCCTGGGCGCGATCCGCGCCGGCATTGTGCCGGTGCCGCTCAACACGCTGCTGACATCAGATCAATACGCCTACATCCTCGCCGATTGCCGCGCACGCGTGCTGTTCGTCTCGGAAGCGCTCTATCCCGTCATCAAGGACGTCGTCGGCCGCATGCCGGATCTCGAGCATGTCGTGGTGTCCGGCGCCAAGCAGAACGGTCACAAGCAGCTCGCCGAGGAGATTGCGGACGAGAGCGACCGGTTCACCACCGCCGCGACACAT
Source organism: Bradyrhizobium sp. Kon69 (assembly GCF_055807515.1). Classification (NCBI taxonomy): domain Bacteria; kingdom Pseudomonadati; phylum Pseudomonadota; class Alphaproteobacteria; order Hyphomicrobiales; family Nitrobacteraceae; genus Bradyrhizobium; species Bradyrhizobium sp. Kon69. The sequence goes on from NZ_JBVVOS010000022.1 coordinate 5,971, forward strand.
CCGGATGAGCCGGCGTTCTGGCTCTATTCGTCAGGCTCAACGGGCATGCCCAAGGGCGTGCGCCACATCCATTCGAACATGCAGGCGACCGCGGACACTTATGCGAAGCAGGTGCTCGGCATTCGCGAGAACGACGTTTGTCTTTCTGCGGCAAAGCTGTTTTTCGCCTATGGCCTCGGCAATGCTCTGACCTTTCCGATGTCGGTCGGCGCCACCGTGGTGCTCAACAGCGAACGGCCGACGCCGGCGCGCATGTTCGATCTGATGAACCGCTACAATCCCTCGATCTTCTACGGCGTGCCGACCCTGTTCGCGGCGATGCTCAATGACGAGAGCATGAAGGGCGAGCGCGGCGGCAAGTCTTTGCGCATCTGCACCTCGGCCGGCGAGGCGCTGCCGGAATCAGTCGGCAACAGCTGGAAGGCGCGCTTCAACGTCGACATCCTCGACGGCGTCGGCTCGACCGAGCTGTTGCACATCTTCCTCTCGAATGCGCCCGGGGATATCAAATACGGCTGCTCCGGCAAGCCGGTGCCGGGCTATGCGGTGCGGCTCGTCAACGAGGCCGGACAGGATGTCGCCGACGGCGAGGTCGGCGAGCTCCTGGTCGATGCGCCCTCCGCCGGCGAGGGCTACTGGAATCAGCGCCACAAGAGCCGCCGCACGTTCGAGGGGCCGTGGACCCGCACCGGCGACAAATATGTCAGGGATGCCGAGGGCCGCTACACCTTCTGCGGCCGCGCCGACGACATGTTCAAGGTCTCGGGCATCTGGGTCTCGCCGTTCGAGGTCGAGAGCGCGCTGATTACGCATCCAGCCGTGCTGGAAGCCGCGGTCGTGCCCGAGGCCGATCCGGAGGGCCTGCTGAAGCCGAAGGCCTTCGTCGTGCTGCGCCAGGGAGCGACGACGACGGGCCTGCAGGAGATGCTCAAGGAGCACGTCAAGCAGAAGATCGGCCCATGGAAATATCCGCGCTGGATCGACGTGGTGGACTCGCTGCCGAAGACGGCGACGGGGAAGATTCAGCGGTTCAAGCTGCGGGACGGGGCGAATTGAGTGCGTGGTGTCGAATGTGATCGACACTTTCGCGGCAACCCCCGCTACGCTCCCTCCCCCCCTTGTGGGGGAGGGCAGAGGAGAGGGGTGGCTCAGGAAATAGTATTCGTCGTCCCGCGCCAAATGTTCTTCGTCACGCCGGGAATCCCGTGTGGCACCCCTCTCCTTAGCCCTCCCCCACAAGGGGGGAGGGAACGACTGAACCAGCGGCCGCGTCTCGTTCCAAGTCCGCGCGCGAAGAAGAGCGACAGCATGACCAACCTCTCCCCCACCGGCTTTCTCAGCATCGGCAACGCCAGCCTCGAATACAAATGGCTCGCGCCGCAATCCGCCGATGCACCCACCATCGTCATGCTGCACGAAGGCCTCGGCTCGGTCGGGCTCTGGGGTGACTTCCCGGAAAAGCTGCAGCAGGCCACCTCCGCCGGCATTTTCGCCTATTCTCGCGCGGGCTACGGCCAGTCGAGCAAGGTCGCGCTGCCGCGGCCGCTCGACTACATGCAGCGCGAGGCACTGGACGTGCTGCCGAAGATTCTCGATGCGATCGGCTTCAGGCGCGGCCTGCTGCTCGGCCATTCCGACGGCGCCTCGATTGCGACGATCTATGCCGGCGCACACCAGGATCATCGCCTGAACGGCGTCGTGCTGATCGCGCCGCATTTCATCGTCGAGGACATCTCGGTGAAGTCGATTGCGGACATCAAGACTACCTTCGAGACCACCGACCTGAAGGCAAAGCTCGCGCGCTGGCACAGCGACGTCGACAACGCCTTCTACGGCTGGAACGCCGCCTGGCTCGATCCGAAATTCCGCGACTGGGATATCTCGGAATCTCTCGCCTATATCCGCGTCCCCGTCATGATCCTGCAGGGCGCGGACGACCAATACGGGACACTGCATCAGGCCGAGATCGCGCAGCAAGAATGCTATTGCCCTGTCGATTTGAAAGTCATTTCAGGCGCGGCGCATTCTCCCCACCGCGAAGCTCCGGGACAGACGCTTGACGCGATTGAGCAATTTGCAGCAGCCGCCTTGCGCGAAGACATGAAGCAAAATGCATGTTCACTCGCTTAAGGGGTAGACGCGCTCAGGAATGTGCACTATTGTGCATCTAGCGCGATAGCCAAAACGCATAATCAAGCTCAAGGGTGGCCCATGGCCGGGGAAGATCGGCGCCTCGCAGGCGGCGCGACATTCATCGATTTCCAGACCGAGCCGTCCCGCTACCGGCACTGGAAGCTCGCGGTCGACGGTGACGTCGCCACCCTGACCATGGACGTCGACGAGAATGGCGGCCTGTTCGAGGGCTATCTGCTCAAGCTCAATTCCTACGATCTCGGCGTCGACATCGAGCTTGCCGACGCGGTCCAGCGCCTGCGCTTCGAGCACCCCGAGGTGAAGGTCGTGGTGATGCGCTCGGCCAAGAACCGCGTGTTCTGCGCCGGCGCCAACATCCGCATGCTCGCGGGCTCGACGCATGCCCACAAGGTCAATTTCTGCAAGTTCACCAACGAGACCCGCAACGGCATGGAAGATTCGTCGGAGAATTCCGGCCAGCGCTTCATCACCGTCGTGAACGGCTCGGCCGCCGGCGGCGGCTATGAGCTCGCGCTCGCCACCGACTATATCATGCTCGCCGATGACGGCGCGTCCGCCGTCGCCTTGCCCGAAGTGCCGCTGCTCGCGGTGCTGCCGGGCACCGGCGGCCTCACGCGTGTGGTCGACAAGCGCAAGGTGCGCCGCGATCACGCTGATTTCTTCTGCACCATCGAAGAAGGCGTGAAGGGCAAGCGCGCCGTGCAATGGCGCCTGGTCGACGAGATCGCGCCGAACAGCAAGCTCGAAGGCAAGGTTGCCGAGCGCGCCAGGGAGTTCGCCGACAGCTCGAAGCGCAAGGGCAGCGGCAAGGGCATCGCGCTGACGCCGCTCAAGCGCATCATCGATGAGACCAGCGTCCGCTACGGCTTTGTCAGCGTCGACATCGACCGTGCCGCGCGCATCGCCACGATCTCGATCAAGGCGCCTGAAGCCGCGCCGCCCGGCGACATCGACGGCATGATGGCGCAGGGTGTCGCGTTCTGGCCGCTCCAGGTCGCGCGCGAACTCGACGACGCCATCCTGCATCTGCGCATCAACGAACTCGAGATCGCCATGCTGGTGTTCAAGAGCCACGGCGACCGCGCCCATGTGCTCGCCTGCGACGCCTTCCTCGAAGCCAACAAGGCGCACTGGCTGGTCAACGAAATCAGGCATTACTGGAAGCGCGTCTTGAAGCGCATCGACGTCACCTCGCGCACGCTGGTGACGCTGGTCGAGCCCGGCTCCTGCTTCGCCGGCACGCTCGCCGAGCTCGTCTTCGCCGCCGACCGCTCCTACATGCTGATCGGCACGCGTCAGGGCGACAACCGCCCGCCGCCGTCGATCGAACTGTCAGCGTTGAATTTCGGTCCGTATCCGATGAGCCATGGCCTGACGCGGCTTCAGTCGCGCTTCCAGGCCGATCCGGCCGATGTGGAACGCGCGGAAGCCACGATGGGCACGGCGCTGGACGCCGAGCAGGCGGAAGAGCTCGGTCTCGTCACCTTCGCACTCGACGACATCGACTGGGACGACGAGGTCCGCGTGTTCCTGGAGGAACGCGCCAGCTTCTCGCCCGACAGCCTCACCGGCATGGAAGCGAGCCTGCGCTTCGTCGGCCCCGAGACGATGGAATCGAAAATCTTCTCGCGCCTCACTGCGTGGCAGAACTGGATCTTCCAGCGCCCCAATGCGGTCGGCGAGGAAGGCGCGCTGCGCCGCTACGGCAGCGGCCAGAAGCCGAAATTCGATATGACGCGAGTGTAGAGCGCGAATGGGGAGTGGCGAATAGAGACGCCATTCGCCATTCGCCACTCGCTATTCGCGAGCCCACAATTCGATGCCCGCGATTTAATGAACTAGTCCCACACGGGAGGTCCTCCATGAACATCATGAACGTCGACTACTCGACCAAGATTCCGAACAACGTCAATCTGGCCGAAGACCGCCAGGTGCTCAAGGCGCTGGAAGGCTGGCATCCCGGCTACATGGACTGGTGGAAAGACATGGGGCCGGAAGGCTTCCAGGAATCGCTGGTGTACTTGCGCACCGCCTATTCGGTCGATCCGCGCGGCTGGGCCAAGTTCGACTACGTGCGGATGCCCGAGTATCGCTGGGGCATTCTCCTTGCTCCCCAGGAAGAGAACCGCGTCGTGCCGTTCGGCGAGCATTTTGGCGAGCCGGCCTGGCAGGAAGTCCCGGGTGAATATCGCGCGATGCTGCGCCGTCTGATCGTGATCCAGGGCGACACCGAGCCTGCCTCCGTGGAGCAGCAGCGCCACCTCGGCAAGACCGCGCCCTCGCTGTACGACATGCGCAATCTGTTCCAGGTCAATGTCGAGGAAGGCCGTCACCTCTGGGCGATGGTGTACCTGCTGCAAAAGTACTTTGGGCGCGACGGACGTGAAGAGGCCGACGATTTGTTGCGCCGCCGCTCGGGTGACGCCGACTCGCCACGCATGCTGGGCGCCTTCAACGAGGCGACGCCGGACTGGCTGTCGTTTTTCATGTTCACCTATTTCACCGACCGCGATGGCAAGATGCAGCTGCACTCGCTGGCGCAGTCCGGCTTCGATCCCCTGTCGCGCACCTGCCGCTTCATGCTGACGGAAGAAGCGCACCACATGTTCGTCGGCGAGACCGGCATCACGCGTGTCGTGCAGCGCACCTGCGATGCGATGCGGGAAGCCGGCATCACCGATCCCACCGATATCGCGAAGGTCCGCGCGCTTGGTGTGATCGACCTGCCGACCATCCAGAAGAAGCTGAACCTGCACTATACGCTGTCGCTCGACCTCTTTGGCTCGGAAGTCTCGACCAACGCGGCGAATGCCTTCAACACCGGCATCAAGGGCCGCTACCACGAGACCCAGATCGACGACGATCATCAGCTCAAGAACGCGACCTATCCGGTGCTGAAGTTCATTGATGGCGAGATCAAGCTGGTGGACGAGCCGGCGCTGACCGCGCTCAACATGCGCCTGCGCGACGATTACAGTCAGGATTGCGTCAAGGGCATGCTGCGCTGGAACAAGGTGATCTCGACCGCGGGCTACCAGTTTCAGCTCAAGCTGCCCAACGTCGCCTTCCACCGCCATATCGGCGAGTTCAAGAGCATCCACGCGACGCCGGATGGTCTCCTGATCGACGACGCAACCTGGGCGAAGCGCAAGGACGAATGGCTGCCGTCGACCGCCGACGGCGACTTCATCACCTCGCTGATGCAGCCCGTCACCGAGACCGGCCAGTTCGCCTCCTGGATCTCGCCGCCGAAAGTCGGCATCGACAACAAGCCCGGCGATTTCGAGTATGTGAGGATCGAGTCGTAACTTCTTTACCTCTCCCCGCTTGCGGGGAGAGGTCGGATCGCTCTTGCGATCCGGGTGAGGGGGTACAGGTGCGGCGACAATCTCACGTGTGGAGAGAAGCCCCTCACCCCAACCCTCTCCCCGCAAGAGCGGGGCGAGGGAGCGCTCCGCTGACGCCGCGAGCAGCGCGATGCCTCAACTATCCCACCCGCTCCCCTTGATCCCCGGGTTCGCATAAACAATGCCGCCGTCCACCGCGATGGTCGCGCCCACCACATAATCTCCAGCGCGAGAGGCGAGATAGATCGCAGCGCCCGCCATGTCCTCGTCAGTGCCGATGCGGCCTGCGGGCACGCGCGTCGAGACCTCGTCGGCATGATCGCGTGCGGCCCGGTTCATGTCGGATTTGAACGGGCCCGGCGCGATCGCGGTGACCACGACGTGGTCGCCGATCAGCTTCACGGCCATGCGCCGCGTCAAATGGATCAGCCCCGCCTTGCTCGCCGCGTAGGAATAGGTCTCGCCCGGATTGACGAAGATGCCGTCGATCGAGGCGATGTTGATCACTTTCGCCGGCCGCTCTGCTGATGCCGCCGCGCGCAGCGTGGGCGCCAGCGCCTTGGTCAGGAAGAACGGTGCCTTGAGGTTGAGGTTCATCACCTTGTCCCAGCCGCTCTCCGGAAACTCGTCGAACTCTGCGCCCCAGGCCGCGCCCGCATTGTTGACGAGTGTCGAGTTTGGGCTCGCGCTTGGCGAATTCGCTCGCGAGCAGCTCGGCGCCGGCCAGCGTCGAGATGTCGATCGGCAGCGCGATGCATTCGCCGTCATATTGCGCGGAGAGCTCGTTCGCGGTGGCTTCGCAAGGCCCGGCCTTGCGCGCGGTGATGTAGACCTTCGCGGCCCCTGCGCTGAGAAATCCCGCCGCGATCATCTTGCCGATGCCGCGCGAACCGCCCGTCACCAGCGCGACGCGGCCTTTGAGCGAGAACAGATCGTTGAACATGGTGCCTCCCTTTGTTTGCGTCGGTTGTGAGCGGGGCAGGGAGGGGAGTCAAGGAAAGCGCCGCATCGTCGTCCTGGCGAAAGCCAGGACCCATTACCCCAGGATAGAGTTGTTTGAATGAGCTGTGGCCCGAGCGCGTCGCAAAATGGACAGCGGTGGCAATGGGTCCTGGCTTTCGCCAGGACGACGGCTGAATTCGGGACGACGGAGGAGATTCGAAACTACGCCGCCGCGATCCTGCGGAAGCCGTTCCACATCGCGGTCGCGGCGCCCGAGGTCAGCACCGGCAGAATCCGCGTGTCCTGGTAATTGCCGTTGAGCGAGACCCGTGGCAGCGCGGTCATGTGGCCGGCGTTTTCGGCGAACAGCATGCCGGGTCGCGTCGTCACCGCGGTCTTGAAGCCGGCGGATGCAGCGAGCACAAATTCACGCTCGCCCGCTGCCTCGCGATCGCCATAGGGATAGGCAAGATGCTGGACATTCCGGCCGAGCGCCTGCTCGATCCGCGCGCGGCTCACGGCCATCTCCTGCGTGGCGATCGCTTCGCTTTGCTTGGCGAGATTGCAATGGCTGACGGAATGCGCGCCGATCGTGACCAGGGGATCGGCGGCAAATGTCTTCACCTCGTCCCAGGACAGGCAGAGGCTGCGGCACAGCGCGGCCATGTCGACGCCGTACTTCGTGCAGAGCGCCTCGATCTCGCGCTTGAGATCGTGCTCGCCGGGCAATGCGCGCAACCAGTCGTGCAGGCGGTCGAACGCCGCCTGCTTGGCGATTGGCGTCGTCGCATCGAGCCGGAGCGCGGCATTGCCGATCGTCACCTCGATCTGCTCGGCCTTGGCGATCACGGCCTCCAGCGCCTCCCACCACAGCCGACCCGTGCCCTCCGCGAAGTCGCTGGCGACATAGACCGCCAGAGGCGCGTCAAATTCGCGCAGAACCGGCAGCGCAAAATCGAGATTGTCGCGATAGCCATCGTCGAGCGTGAAGGCGGCGAAGCGGCGGTCGAACCGGCGCTGCACCAGCCGCTCATGCAGCTCGTCCATGCTGACGATGTCGATCTCGCGCGAGCGCAGATGGCACAATGTCGCGCGCAGGAATTCGGGTGTGACTTCGAGATGCCGGTTCGGCTGAAACACCGCGGCGCGGGCCGGCCGCACGTGATGCAGCATGAAAATGGCGCCGACGCCCGACAAAAGCGGGCGCAAAAGGTGGTGGGCGCCGCTGAAATAGAGTGCTTCCAGCCCGGCGCGGATGACGTTGTTACGAAGTTGTTTCATGACCCGCTGGCGGACTTTGGCATTCCGCCTTCAACTTACGGAAGAACCCTTGAAGAAAAAGTTATTCCAATTGTCACGCCCGGCCTTCGGAAGGGCGTCATTTCCGGTTTGACAGCCCGCCAAGGGTTTGTTTTGTCTCCGGTTCCAGAGTTCGGGTCGTCGAATGCAGAAGCTTTTCAGGTGGGCCAGCAAATGGTGGCCGGGGCTCATCCCCCTGGCCGTCATGTGGGGATTTGCGGCCTGGAATAACACTTTGCCGGTCGAGGCGGACCTTTCCGCCCGCAGCTCGGCGGCGCTAAAGGATACCGTTCTGGACAAGACCCGGATCGCGGTGGACGGCCGCGACGTCAGCCTGGCTGCGGAGGCCTTTTCCGAGGAAGGTCGCCGCGACGCTGTTGTGGCGGTCGAGACCGTGCCCGGCGTGCGCCTGGTCGACGACCGGACCCGCCTCGTTCCCGAGGCAAAGCCCTTCGTCTGGAACGCCGAACGCGACGTGGTGCGGGTGACGCTGTCAGGCTCCGCGCCCCTGCCGTCGATGAAGGGCCGCCTGACCGAGGCAGCCCGCAAGGAGGTCGCCGGTACCGAGGTGGCCGATCAGATGGGTTTGGCGCGCGGCGCACCGCCGCGGTTCGAGGCGGCCGCGATGCTGCTGCTCGACCAAATCGGCAAGCTCAAGGACGGCAAGATCACGATCACAGACACCAAAGTCACGCTGTCGGGGATGGCGCGCGATCTCGGCGGCCGCGAAGCCGTCGCAGCGGCGCTGAAAAACCTGCCCGAGGGCTTTTCGATCGCCGCCAACGACGTCAAGGCGCCGCCTTACGTCTTCCAGGCCTACAAGGATCCGGTGGCCGCGACCGTGACGCTGACCGGCTATGTTCCCGACAACAACGTCCACGCCGCCATCGCCACCAGCGCGTCGCGGAAATTCTTCAACGAAAAGGTCGTCGACAATCTCAAGGCCAGCGTCGGCGCGCCCGGTGCATTCAGCCCCGCCGTGGTCGCAGCGCTCGGCGCGCTGTCGCGACTGTCGACCGGCACGCTCGTCGTGTCCGACCGCGAGGTGAAGCTGTCGGGCGACGCGCTCTATGAAGGTGCCGCCAGCGACATCCGCGCAGGCCTTGGCAAGGACTTTCCGAAAAACTGGCAATACAAGCCGGAAATCACGGTGAAACCCGCAGCCGGCCCCGTCGACGGCACCGTGTGCCAGCAATTGTTCTCCGAGCTCTTGGCCAAGGCCAAGATTCGCTTCGGGGCGAAGCGCGCCGACATCGATCCGGATTCCGCCGGCATTCTCGATCATCTGATCGAGACGGCATTGCGATGTCCCACCACCAATATCGAGGTCGCCGGGCATACCGATGCGGACGGCGAGGATTCCTTCAACCAGGCACTCTCGGAGAAGCGCGCGCAGGCGGTGATCGACTATCTGGTCAAGGCCGGCCTGCCTGCCAGCCGCTTCACCGCGGTCGGCTACGGCAGCACGCAGCCCGTCGCCGGCAACGACAGCGAAGACGCCAAGGCGCAGAACCGCCGCATCGAATTTCTGGTGAGGTGACGATGCCCTATCTCGTCTCGTTCCATCTGGGCTGGCTGATCGGCTCGTTGCTGCTCGGCTTTTGCATGGGCTGGATCTCGGTGGTCCAACGCGGCAACGGCACCTCGAAGGTGACCGCGCGCTGGCTCGCCGTGCTTGTTGCCGGCCTGGTCGCGGCATCGCTCGCGCATGTGGTCCCCGGTCGCTTCGGCTACTGGCTCGACCTCGGCCTGATCATGTTCGCCTGCTACCTCGTCGGCGGCGCCATCGGCGCCTGGCTGCGCGACCGGGTGGTCGCGCGCAGCATGCCGCCTGCCGCTCTGTGATGTTGCCCTGCACCCTGACTGCGGACGTCAGGAGCGCGGCTGCGCGGCCTTCCCAGCCCATCGAAAACCGCGAACAAACGCGCCGGCCACCCCTCTTTCAACAGGCGGGGGCGACCCATAGATTGATTTCGGCTTAAGTCGTGACGGAACATTGTGCGGTGGAAATCATCAAAACTTCATGGCCACTGCGCAGGATTGCCATGGAGATTCGCGTCAGTCTTGCCGCCGAAAGCGCCAAACCGTGCATCAGGAGCCCGCAACCCTGCCTAAAATATTGAAGGCACGAGTTTTTGTTCGAATTGCCGAATTCCACTCCGCCCTGAAACGCGCTAGTGGAGGGATAGCGGGTATGCGCGATGCCGGGACCGGCAGCGGTGGTTCGTCGGGTGCCTGCGTGTCGTCCGCCTGTTCGCCGGCCACCCTGGCCGCTGAAGCGTTGTTCGAGGTTTAGATGCTGGAAGCCATACGCAGGGCGATGTCGTTTCTGCGCCAGAAGCAAATCCTGCATAAGCTTGGAGTTGTGATCAGCGTCGCGGTCATCGGCATCGCTTGCTATGTGCTTTACCACATGCTGCGCGGCATCGATGTCAACGAGGTCCTCGAAGCGATCAAGAGCACCGAGCCGAGCCAGATTGCGCTGGCGGCTTTGTTCGTCGCCGCGGGCTATTTCACGCTGACCTTCTATGACCTGTTCGCCGTGCGCGCGATCGGCCACGCCCACGTGCCCTATCGGATCAACGCGCTCGCCGCCTTCACCAGCTATTCGATCGGCCACAATGTCGGCGCCAGCGTCTTCACTGGCGGCGCGGTGCGCTATCGCATCTATTCGGCCTATGGGCTGAACGCGATCGATGTCGCAAAGATCTGCTTCCTCGCCGGCCTGACCTTCTGGCTCGGCAATGCCGCGGTGCTGGGCCTCGGCATCTCCTATCATCCGGAGGCAGCGGCCTCGATCGACATGCTTCCGCCCTGGCTGAACCGGACACTGGCGATGATGATCATCGTCGGGCTGGTCGCTTACGTGGTCTGGGTCTGGACCCAGCCGCGGATGGTCGGCCGCGGGCCCTGGACCGTGATGCTGCCGGGCGGCCCGCTGACCCTGCTCCAGATCGCGATCGGCATCATCGATCTCGGCTTCTGCGCGCTCGCGATGTACGTGCTGGTCCCGGACGAGCCCAATCTCGGCTTCGTGGTGGTCGCGGTGATCTTCGTCTCGGCCACGCTGCTTGGCTTTGCCAGCCATTCGCCCGGAGGCCTTGGCGTGTTCGACGCGGCCATGCTGGTCGGGCTCTGGCAGATGGACCGGGAGGAACTGCTGGGCGGGATGCTGCTGTTCCGCGTCCTCTATTATCTGTCCCCTTTCGTCATTTCTGTAATCTTGCTGACGTTTCGCGAAGTTATCATCGGCGCACGATCGAAACGCCTGCAGCAGGCCGCGCTCAAGCTCGACCCCGGCCCCGCACCTGAAGCCGCTTACGTGAGAAAGCGCAGCGACAGCGGCGCCTGACCGGCGCAAGGTCCTTTGGAGAAGCCCGCCCCGATGGCGATCGACGCCCCATCTTCTCCCTCCTCCCAGCCGTGGTCCGACCGGCTGCGGCACTCGACCGTCATCCTGATCGCCGCGGCGCTGGCACTGTCGGTGGTGGTCTCGCTGGGCGAATTGTCGGCGCTGCATGCGATTGCGGTGTTCGTCTGCATCGCGGCCGCAGCGCTGATCCCGTGGCGCCTGCACGATACCGCCGCCTCGCGCGAAGAGACCCGCCGCGTCAACCCGGTCGAGAGCGCGGCGGTCGCCGCTGTTGTCGCCGGCATGCCCGATCCCGCGGTGCTGCTCGACCGCGCCGGCCGCGTCATCCATCTCAACGCCGCGGCCGCCCAGCTCGCGCCGGCGCTGCGCCGGAATGAGCTCGCCCAGTTCGCGCTGCGCTCGCCCGAGATCATCACGGCGTTGCGCGAGTCGATCGCGACCACCGAGCCGCGGCGCGCGACCTATCTCGACCATGTTCCGGTCGATCGCTGGATGGAGCTGACCATCACGCCGGTGCCGGTGCCGACCACTTTCGGCGGCACCGACAAATGCATGCTGATGACCTTCCACGACCAGACGCCGCTGCGCCGGGTCGAGGAGATGCGGGCCGATTTCGTCGCCAATGCCAGTCACGAGCTGCGCACGCCGCTGGCCGCGCTGTCCGGCTTCATCGACACGCTCCAGGGCCAAGCCAAGGACGATCCCAAGGCGCGCGAGCGCTTCCTCGGCATCATGCACAACCAAGCCACCCGGATGGCGCGTCTGATCGACGATCTCTTGTCGCTGTCGCGGGTGGAGCTGTCGGCCCATGTGCGGCCCGACACCCTGGTCGACTTGCTGCCGATCATCTTGCAGGTCGCCGACGGGCTCGAGCCGCTGGCGAGGGAACGCCAGGTCGAGGTCGAGACCCAGCTGCCTGAGACCCCGGTGCTGATCGCGGGCGACCGTGAGGAGCTGCTCCGCCTGTTCGAGAATTTGATCGAGAACGCGCTCAAATACGGCGCCTCGGGCGGTCGCGTCATCGTGTCGCTGACGTCCAGTCCCGCCCCTGATGGAACTCAGGAAATCCGGGTCCTGGTCCGGGATTTCGGCCCCGGCATCGCGCCGGAGCATTTGCCGCGGCTGACCGAACGGTTCTACCGGGTCGATGTCGGCGACAGCCGCTCGCAGGGCGGGACCGGCCTCGGATTATCCCTGGTGAAACATATTCTTAACCGCCATCGCGGCCGGCTTCTGATCGAAAGCGTGCCCAAACAGGGCGCCACTTTCACCGCTTGTTTTCCCCAGGGCAAGCCTGCGGCTTTGAGCTAAACACCAGCATTTTCAAATGCTTAAGACTGTCATCCGACTGTCACCAAACCTTCGTAAAAGCTCAGCTGTCCACTCCTAAAGGAGCGGCACGGGGAGCGCGATCGGGCGCTGATGGCGCTTCGCTCCCCTGTATGGAGACCAGCATGAATTTCCTCAAAACACTCGTCGCTGCTGGCATCGTCGCCGCATCGACGACGGCGGCCTTTGCTGCCGACATCACGGGTGCCGGTGCCACGTTCCCGTTCCCGATCTATTCCAAATGGGCTGACGCCTACAAGAAGGAGACCGGCAACGGTCTGAACTACCAGTCGATCGGCTCCGGCGGCGGCATCAAGCAGATCCAGGCCAAGACCGTGACTTTCGGCGCCAGCGACGCGCCGCTCAAGGCCGAGCAGCTCGAGAAGGACGGCCTCGTCCAGTGGCCGATGGTGATGGGCGCCATCGTTCCCGTCGTCAACATCGAGGGTGTGAAGCCCGGTGAGATGGTGTTCGACGGCGAGACGCTGGCCAGCATCTATCTCGGCAAGATCACCAAATGGGACGACGCCGCGATCAAGAAGCTGAACCCGAACGTGAAGCTGCCCTCGGAGGCCATCACCGTGGTCCGCCGTTCGGACGGTTCGGGCACCACCTTCAACTTCACCAACTACCTCGCCAAGGCCAGCGCGGACTGGAAGAGCAAGGTCGGCGAAGGTACCGCGGTCGAGTGGCCGGTCGGCGTCGGCGCCAAGGGCAACGAAGGCGTGTCCGGCAACATCAGCCAGACCAAGAACTCGATCGGTTATGTCGAGTACGCCTATGCCAAGCAGAACAAGCTGACCTACACCGGTCTCGTCAACAAGGCCGGCAAGCCGGTGCAGCCCACCGTCGAAGCCTTCCAGGCGGCCGCCGCCAACGCCGACTGGGCCAAGGCTCCCGGCTACTATGTCATCCTGACCGACCAGCCCGGCGAGAAGTCCTGGCCGATCACGGCGGCGACCTTCATCCTCATGCACAAGGACGCCACCGACAAGGCGGCCTCGCAGGAAGCCATCAAGTTCTTCCGCTGGGCCTTCAAGAGCGGCGGCAAGGCGGCTGAAGAGCTCGACTACATCCCGATGCCGGACCCGGTCGTTCAGCTGATCGAGAAGACCTGGGCTGCCGAAATCAAGAGCTAGGCTCGCGACGCTCGTGCCCCGGATGCGCTGCGCCGCATCCGGGGCACGGGACCAACAAAAAACGTATCCTATTTGGTACAGGGGATCGGCGTGGCGGAAATGGCCGTTCAGAGCGATGTAATCGACGACGCCGGACCGTATGATCGCGCCAAGGCCTTGAGCGCGTTCAAGCTCGGCGACGTCACCTTCTACTGGATCACGCGGCTCTCCGCGATCTCGGTGCTTCTGATCCTCGGCGGCATCATCATTTCGCTGATCGTCGGCGCTTTCCCGGCGATGAAGGAATTCGGGGTCTCGTTCCTGTGGACGCAGCGCTGGGCGCCGTCCGCCGATCCGCCGGTGCTCGGCGCGCTCGGGCCGATGTACGGCACGCTCGTCACCTCCTTCATCGCGATGCTGATCGCAATTCCCGTGGGTCTCGGCATTGCGATCTTCCTCACCGAGCTCTGCCCGCAATGGCTGCGCCGCCCGATCGGAATGGCGATCGAGCTGCTCGCCGGCATCCCCTCGATCATCTACGGCATGTGGGGCTTCTTCGTGTTGGGTCCGTTCCTCGCCAACACGTTCCAGCCCTTCATGATCAAGATCTTCGACGGCGTGCCCGTGCTTGGCGCGATCTTCGCGGGTCCCCCGTCCTATCTCAGCCTGTTCAATGCCGCGCTGATCCTCGCCATCATGGTGCTGCCCTTCATCACCTCGATCTCGGTCGACGTGTTCAAGACGGTGCCTCCGGTCCTGAAGGAAGCCGCCTACGGCGTCGGCTGCACCACCTGGGAAGTCGTCCGCAGCGTGGTGATCCCCTACACCCGCGTCGGCGTCATCGGCGGCGTCATGCTGGCGCTGGGCCGCGCGCTCGGCGAGACCATGGCGGTGACCTTCATTATCGGCAACTCGTTCCGGATCTCGTCCTCGATCTTCGCCCCCGGCACCACGATCTCGGCGGCGATCGCATCTGAGTTCGCCGAGAGCGACGGCCTGCACCAGTCCGGCCTGATCCTGCTCGGCCTCCTGCTGTTCGTGCTGACCTTCTTCGTGCTCGCGGCGGCGCGGCTGATGCTGATGCGGCTGGAAAAGAAGGCGGGGAACTAGCGCCATGAATCCGATCTACTCACGCCGCCGCCGCAACGACATCGTCGTCCGCGGGCTCTGCATCGCCGCAACCGCCTTCGGCGTCACCTGGCTCGCGCTGATCCTGATTACGCTGCTCTACAATGGCGTAGCGGGACTCAATGTCCAGCTGTTCACCGAGAACACGCCGCCACCGGGATCGAACGAGGGCGGCCTGCTCAACGCCATCGTCGGCTCGCTGATCATGACCGTGATCGGCGTCGGCATCGGCGCGCCGCTCGGCATGTTCGCCGGCACCTATCTCGCCGAATACGGCCGCAACGACCGGCTGACCTCGGTGATCCGCTTCATCAACGACATCCTGCTCTCGGCGCCCTCCATCATCATCGGCCTGTTCATCTACGGCGCGGTGGTGGTGCCGATGCGCGGGTTCTCGGCGATCGCGGGTTCGCTCGCGCTCGCGGTCATCGTGATCCCAGTGGTGCTGCGCACGACCGAGGACATGCTGCTGCTGGTGCCGAACGCGTTGCGGGAGGCGGCCTCGGCGCTCGGCCTGCCGCGCTCGCTGGTGATCAAGCGGATCGCTTATCGGGCTGCCCGATCGGGTCTCATCACCGGCGTGCTGCTCGCGACCGCTCGCGTCGCCGGTGAAACCGCGCCGCTGCTGTTCACCGCGCTGTCGAACCAGTTCTTCAGCCTCGGCCTGAACAAGACGATGGCGAACCTGCCGGTGACGATCAACAACTTCGTGCAGAGCCCCTATGCCTACTGGAAGCAGTTGGCCTGGAGCGGAGCGCTGCTCATCACCCTGACCGTTCTTGCCCTTAATATTGGCGCGCGCATCCTTGGCGCCGAGAGGACCGCAAAATGAGTGATCTTTCCGTATCGATGAGCGCGTCCGGTGGACTGCCGCACACGGCAGTGCTGCCGGAGGCGCCGCCCAAGGTGACCGTACGCAACCTGAATTTCTATTACGGCGAGCACCACGCGCTGAAGAACATCAACCTGACGCTCGGCGCCAACCGTGTCACCGCGTTCATCGGCCCGTCGGGCTGCGGCAAGTCGACCCTGCTGCGCATCTTCAACCGGATGTACGACCTCTATCCCGGCCAGCGCGCCACCGGTCAGCTCATGCTCGATCAGACCAACATCCTCGACGGCAAGCTGGACCTCAATCTGCTGCGCGCCCGCGTCGGCATGGTGTTCCAGAAGCCGACGCCGTTCCCGATGACGATCTACGAGAACATCGCGTTCGGCATCCGTCTCTATGAGAAGATCTCGAAGTCCGAGATGGACGGCCGCGTCGAGAAGGCGCTGCGCGGCGGCGCGCTGTGGAACGAGGTCAAGGACAAGCTCAACGCCTCCGGCCTGTCGCTCTCCGGCGGCCAGCAGCAGCGTCTCTGCATCGCCCGCACCGTCGCGGTGCGGCCCGAGGTGATCCTGTTCGACGAACCCTGTTCGGCGCTCGACCCGATCTCGACCGCCAAGGTCGAGGAGCTGATCCAGGAGCTGTCCGAGGATTACACGATCGCGATCGTCACCCACAACATGCAGCAGGCGGCGCGCGTCTCCGACAAGACCGCCTTCATGTATCTCGGCGAGCTGATCGAGTTCGACGACACCAGCAAGATCTTCACGTCGCCGACCGACCGGCGCACGCAGGATTACATCACCGGCCGGTTCGGCTAGGAGACGCGACATGGGTTCTGAACATACCGCAAAGGCCTTCGACACCGACCTCCAGGAACTCACGCGCCTGGTCGCCGAGATGGGCGGCATCGCCGAGCGCATGATCGTCGAGTCCGTCGACGCACTGATCCGCCGCGACGTCCCGCTCGGCCAGCGCGTCGTCGCCATCGACACCGAGCTCGACGCGCTGCAGAAGCGCATCGAGGAGCGCGCGGTGCTCACCATCGCACGTCGCCAGCCGATGGCGGTCGATCTGCGCGAGATCGTCGGCGCCATGCGCGTCGCGACCGATCTCGAGCGCATCGGCGACCTCGCCAAGAACATGGGCAAGCGCGTCGCGGCGCTGGAGACGGACTTCCATCCGCTCAAGCTGTTCCGCGGCCTCGAGCACATGACCGACCTCGTGCAGCAGCAGGTCAAGTCGGTGCTGGACGCTTATGCCGCGCATGATTTGCCGGCGGCGATGGCGGTGTGGAAGGGCGACGAGGAGGTCGACGCCATCTGCACCTCGCTGTTCCGCGAGCTCCTCACCTACATGATGGAGGATCCGCGCAACATCTCGTTCTGTATTCATTTGATGTTCTGCGCCAAGAACATCGAGCGGATCGGCGACCACGCCACCAACATCGCCGAGACCGTGTTCTACATGATCGAGGGCCAGGCGATCACCGACAAGCGGCCGAAGGGCGACATGACGACCTTCGCCAACACGGTACCGAACACCTGAAGACTTAAGGAGCGACGACCCGATGGGCGCACGCATTATGGTGGTTGAGGACGAGGAAGCCCTGACCGAGCTTCTCCGCTACAACCTCGAAGGCGACGGCTATGACGTCGAGACGGTGATGCGCGGCGACGACGCCGACACCCGTCTCAAGGAGCACATCCCCGACCTGATCGTGCTCGACTGGATGCTGCCGGGCCTGTCAGGCATCGAATTGTGCCGGCGGCTCCGCACCCGTCCCGAGACCAAGCAGCTCCCGATCATCATGCTCACCGCGCGCGGCGAGGAGAGCGAGCGGGTGCGGGGTCTTGCGACCGGCGCCGACGACTACATCGTCAAGCCGTTCTCGGTGCCGGAGCTGCTGGCGCGCGTGAAAGGCCTGCTGCGGCGCGCAAGCCCGGAGCGGCTCGCCACCGTGCTTGCTTTCGGTGACATCGAGCTCGACCGCGACAAGCGCCGCGTGGCGCGCTCGGGCCGGCCGATCGATCTCGGTCCGACCGAATATCGCCTGCTGGAGTTCTTCCTGGAGCATCCGGGGCGGGTGTTCTCGCGCGAGCAACTGCTCGACAGCGTCTGGGGCCGCGACATCTATATCGACGAGCGTACCGTCGACGTGCATATCGGCCGCCTGCGCAAGCTGCTCAATCTCGGCCGCGAGCAGGATCCGATCCGCACCGTCCGCGGCGCCGGCTACGCGCTGGATGATCGGTTTGCCAAGGCGGAGCAGGTGTAGGTTTCTGCGGTTAGGTTACTACCTGCCGTGACATGTCCGATGTCGTCCCGGCGAAGGCCGGGACCCATAACCACAGGGCGCGGTTTGGCGAAGACTCGGAGTTACCCTTTCGCACAACAACTAAGTGCTCGGAGTATGGGTCCCGGCCTTCGCCGGGACGGCACTGCATTTATTGAGGCGCCGCGCGTGATGACTGATCGTGCGCTAGCTTACCGCGGACCCGGCTTCACCGGTGCGCGGCGCCGATCCGACGCCGGCTGGTACGCAACGCGCGAGTGCTGGGCGCAATAGGGCAGGCCGGACAACGCCCGTCCACCGCAGAAGAAGAAGTCCGGGCTCGAGGGATCGCCGACCGGCCAGTGGCAGGTCGCCTCGTTCAATTCCAGCAGCGACAGCCGCTGGCTCATCGGCACCACGTTGTCGTAGGTGACCGGATCCGGCTCAGCCTCGACCTCGAAGGCCTGCGCCAGCGCAGTGTTGCCGCGCGAGATCGGGCGGGTCACCCGCATCATGTGCTGCGCGGGGCGCGCCTTGCGCGGCCGCGGCGCTGCCGACGAAGGGCTCTTGGCGCGGCCCGAAAGGCCGAGCCTGTGCACTTTGCCGATCACGGCATTGCGGGTCACATTGCCGAGCTCCGCCGCGATCTGGCTGGCCGAAAGTCCGGCCTCCCAGAGCTTTTTCAGCTGCTCGACGCGATCATCGGACCAGGTCAAAACCGTCATTGCACCCTTTCCCTCGCTGCGCGCCAGCCATCCTGGGGCCTCGCAGCGAATGCCTAAGCCTTCAAAAACCCGTGCCGTCAGAATCCCTTAAGGCTCGCCGGGCGCGTCTTGAACGCCCGAACGTTTACGCCGGTACATAAGGACTTAAAGATCAGAACCACTGCACGAGATGTCGTATCTGACAATCCAAACGCTACAATATGGCGTGACTCCCGCGCAAGAGTCCGCCGACTCGCTTCCACATGTTCCGTGGCTAAATCCCGCAAAATCGGCACCGCAAGACTACGGATTCAGCGTTTCGCGAGGCTTTCCGGGCGGCATTGACACCCGTTTCACCAGGCCTAAGATGGTCGTGCGTGCCGCCCTCAAGAGGCGGCACGTTTCGTTTTCCGGGCCGGTCGATGGTGCGTTGCGCAATGCACGCTCACACCGTCCGCAACATTCAAGTGACCGTCATGACTAACAGCGCAGCGCCGCATTTGCTCCCCGTTTTCGCCAGGTCCGACCTCGGTTTCGAGCGTGGCGAAGGCTGCTGGCTGATCGCGACCAATGGCGAGCGCTATCTGGATTTCACCTCCGGGGTGGCGGTGAATGCGCTCGGCCATGCCCATCCGGCGCTGGTCGCGGCGTTGCAGGAGCAGGCCACGAAGCTCTGGCACATGTCGAACCTGTTCCAGAGCCCGGACGGCGAAAAGCTCGCCGCGCGCCTGTGCAATGAAAGTTTCGCGGACTTCGTGTTCTTCTGCAATTCCGGCGCCGAAGCGCTGGAATGCGTGATCAAGGTCGTGCGCCGTTATCACGCCGCGAAGGGCCATCCAGACCGTTATCGCATGATCACCTTCGAAGGCGCCTTCCATGGCCGCACCCTGGCGACGCTGGCCGCGACCGGTTCGGCAAAATATCTCGAAGGTTTCGGACCCCCGATGGAGGGCTTCGATCAGGTTGCGCATGGCGATCTCGACGCGGTGAAAAAGGCGATCGGTCCGCAGACCGCCGGCATCCTGATCGAGCCGATCCAGGGCGAGGGCGGTGTGCGTTCGGCAACGCCCGCCTTCCTGAGGGCGTTGCGCCAGCTCTGCGACGAGAAGGGTCTGTTGCTCGCCTTCGACGAGGTGCAGACCGGCATGGGCCGCACCGGCGATCTGTTCGCATACCGCCGCCTGGGCGTCGAACCCGACGTGATGTCGCTGGCCAAGGCGCTCGGTGGCGGCTTTCCGATCGGCGCCTGCCTTGCGACCGCGGAAGCGGCATCCGGCATGACGCCGGGCTCGCACGGCTCGACCTTCGGCGGCAATCCGCTCGCGATCGCGGCTGCGAACGCCGTGCTCGACGTCATGCTCAAGCCCGGCTTCTTCGACCACGTGCAGAGGATGTCGCTGCTGCTCAAGCAGAAGCTTGCCTCCGTGATCGACCGTCACGGCGATGTCGTCAGCGAAGTGCGCGGCGAGGGCCTCCTGATCGGCATCAAGGCCGTGGTGCCTTCCGGCGATCTCGTTGCCGCCTTGCGTGCCGAAAAGCTGCTCACCGTCGGCGCCGGCGACAATGTCGTGCGTTTCCTGCCGCCTTTGATCGTCACCGAAGCCGAGATCGAGGACAGCGTCGGGCGGCTCGAGCGCGCCTGCACGGCCTTGTCCGGCAACAAGCGGGCGGCAAGCTGATGAGCAAGTCGCCCGATAAAGCACCGAAGCACTTCCTCGACATCAACGAGCTGCCGCTGTCGGAGCTCAAGCGCATGCTGGCCGCGTCCACCGCGATGAAGGCGAAGCAGAAGGCGCATCAGCCGGTCAGGCCGCTGGAAGGCAAGACGCTGGCGATGATCTTCGAGCGCCCCTCGACGCGGACGCGGGTGTCTTTCGATGTCGCCATGCGTCAGCTCGGCGGCGAGCCCATCATGCTCACCGGCGCCGAGATGCAGCTCGGCCGCGGCGAGACCATCGCCGACACCGCGCGCGTGCTGTCGCGCTATGTCGACGCCATCATGATCCGCATCCTCAATCACGATGCCCTGCTGGAGCTTGCGGCAAACGCCACCGTGCCCGTCATCAACGGCCTGACGCGGCGCTCGCATCCCTGCCAGGTGATGGCTGACCTCATGACCTACGAGGAGCATCGCGGCCCGATCGAGGGCAAGACCGTGGCCTGGACCGGCGACGACAACAACGTGCTGGCGTCCTGGGCGCACGCCGCCGAGCGCTTCAAGTTCCAGCTCAATGTCGCGACGCCTCCGGAGCTCGCGCCGAAAAAGGCGATGCGCGACTTCATCAAGGCGACCGGCGCGCCGATCATGCTCGGCACCGACGCCGAAGCCGCCGTGCGCGGCGCCGATTGTGTCGTGACCGACACCTGGGTGTCGATGGGCGACAAGGAAGGCGAGCACCGCCACAACGTGCTCAAGCCCTATCAGGTCAATGCCCAGCTGATGTCGCTGGCCAAGCCCGATGCGCTGTTCATGCACTGCCTGCCCGCCCATCGCGGCGAGGAGGTCACCGACGAGGTGATCGACGGTCCGCAATCCGTCGTGTTCGACGAGGCCGAAAACCGCCTGCACGCGCAGAAGGGCATTCTGGCCTGGTGCTTCGACGCGGTGAAGTAATCTTGTCGTCCCGGCGAAGGCCGGGACCCATACCGCGGAATCTCTCTTGTGGCAGGCGGGCCGAGGCCGAGGTCTTCGCCAAACTAAGATTGCGGTTATGGGTCCCGGCCTTCGCCGGGACGACACCCATGTTGCGGTATCGTTCTGCAATCCCCCAACCGCCTCCGGACCACAGCCCTCACCCCCCTTCCAATTCCGCCTTCCGACCCCAGATAAAGCGCCATGGTTTCCCAATCCCCTGACATGAAAACCGGGCCCGAGGGCCCGGTTCGCGCGCCATCCGCGGTTCCGATCGATGACGCCGTACTGCCCTACGAGGTCGATGCGCTCGATGTGCGCGGTCGGCTGGTGCGGCTTGGTCCGGCGCTCGACGAGATCCTGACCAAGCACGATTATCCGGCGCCGGTCGGCAAGCTGCTCGGCGAGGCCATCGTGCTGACCACGCTGCTCGGCTCGGCGCTGAAGTTCGAGGGCCGCTTCATCCTCCAGGCCCAGACCGACGGTCCGGTGTCGTTCCTGGTCGTGGACTATCAGGCGCCGGATCGCCTGCGCGCCTATGCGCGCTACGACGCCGCGCGCCTCGGCGAAGTCCAGGATTCCGGCAAGGCTTCCGGCGCGCTGCTGGGTCACGGTCATCTCGCCATGACCATCGACCAGGGCCCCGACATGAGCCGCTACCAGGGCCTGGTCGCGCTCGACGGCGGCAGCCTGGAAGACGCCGCTCACGAATATTTCCTGCGCTCCGAGCAGATTCCGACGCGCGTGCGCCTTGCCGTGGGCGAGGAGTGGCGGTCGAACGACGGCGGCAAGCATCGCTGGCGTGCCGGCGGCATGCTGATGCAGTTCCTGCCGAAGGCGCCCGAGCGCGCGCGGCAGGCCGATCTGCATCCCGGCGATGCGCCCGAAGGCGTCGAGGTCCATGCCGTCGCTGAAGACGATGCCTGGGTCGAGGCGCGCTCGCTGATCGAAACCGTCGAAGACGTCGAGCTGATCGATCCCGAGTTGTCCGGCGAGCGGTTGCTCTACCGCCTGTTCCATGAGCGCGGCGTGCGCGTGTTCAATCCACTGCCCTTGAAGGCGCAATGCTCCTGCTCGCGCGATGCGGTCGCATCGATGCTGAAGAGCTTTTCGTCCGACGACCGTGCCGCGATGGTCAAGGACGACAAGGTCGTCGTAACCTGCGAGTTCTGCAGCTCGGTGTACGAGTTCACACCGGATGAGGCGGGCGTCGAGGACGCGTAGCGCGGTGCCGTAGGTGGGCAAAGCGAAGCGTGCCCACCATTTCCAGCGCTAATTCAACACCCGCTTGTTGTCCGGGCTGTCCAGCGAGAACGTCGGCACGTCGATCTCGAAGCGTTCGCCGGTTGCGCTGACCATCTGGTAGCGGCCGGTCATGAAGCCCGAGGCGGTCGTGAGCGGCACGCCGGAGGTGTATTCGAAGCGTTCGCCGGGGGCGAGCGTCGGCTGCTCGCCGACCACGCCCTCGCCCTTCACCTCCTGCTGCCGGCCGGTGGCGTCGGTGATGATCCAGTGCCGCGTCTTGAGCTGCACGGTCTCGTCGCCGGAATTGGTGATGACGATGGTGTAGGCCCAGAAATAACGGGAGCGGTCGGCCGACGACTGCTCCGGAACAAAGTTCGGCTCGACGGTCACTTCGATCTGGCGGGTCACGGCGCGGTACATGATTGCCATCATACCGAAAACCGCTCGGGAACCAAACGCCGGAGGCGGTTCTAGCGACATCGTCCCGCCAGAATTCGCAGGGAAGTACACGTCCAAGTGTATTTGCATGTGATCCGGTCGCTTTGCGAGATGACGGCCGGACCGGTACACTCCTTGCCACGTCGCGATTTGCGGAAGGGTTTTTAGGCCCCCGATGACCATTGCCGACCAAGTGACGGGATCGACGATCGCGGGAACCGCCAAACCTGTGGAGGTCAAGTCCGCGGGGGCGAAGCGGCGCGCGGCCGCGCCGGCCATTTCGCTGCCCGCCATCGGCGAGCGCGAGCTCCGGCTCGACCTGTTCCGCGGCCTCGCGCTGTGGCTGATCTTCATCGACCATTTGCCGCCGAGCCTTCTGACCTGGTTCACGATCCGCAATTACGGCTTCAGCGACGCCACCGAGATCTTCATCTTCATCTCCGGCTATACCGCCGCCTTCGTCTACGGTCGGGCGATGCTGGAATCCGGCATCGTCGTCGCCACCGCGCGCATCCTGCGGCGCGTCTGGCAGATCTATGTCGCCCACGTCTTCCTGTTCACGATCTTCCTTGCCGAAATCTCCTACGTCGCGACCAGGTTCGAGAACCCGCTCTACACCGAAGAGATGGGCATCATGGATTTCCTCAAGCAGCCCGACGTCACGATCGTGCAGGCGCTGCTGCTGCGCTTCCGTCCCGTCAACATGGACGTGCTGCCGCTCTACATCGTGCTGATGCTGGCGCTGCCCTTGATCCTGTGGCTGATGAAATGGCGCCCCGACGTGACGCTCGGCCTCTCGGTCGCACTCTACGCGGTGACCTGGGAATACGATCTCTATCTGTCGGCCTATCCGAACGGCTTCTGGGCCTTCAATCCCTTCGCCTGGCAATTGCTGTTCGTGTTCGGGGCATGGTGCGCGCTCGGGGGTGCGCGACGCATGTCGCACATTCTGGCTTCGCGAGTGACGATGTGGATCGCGATCGCCTATCTGGTCGCGGCATTTTACGTGACGCTGACCTGGTATGTGCCGCAGCTCTCCCACTTCATGCCGAAGCGGCTCGAGCAGTGGATGTATCCGATCGACAAGGCCGACCTTGACGTGCTGCGCTTCACGCATTTCCTGGCGCTGGCCGCGCTCACCGTGCGCGTCCTGCCCCGGGACTGGCCGGGCCTGAAATCGCCCTGGCTGCGGCCGCTGATCCTGTGCGGCTCGCATTCCCTGGAGATATTCTGTCTCGGCGTCTTCCTCGCCTTTGCCGGCCATTTCATCCTGGCCGAGGTCTCGGGCGGCCCGGTCATGCATGCGCTAATTAGTCTCTCCGGAATCCTGATCATGTGGGCCATGGCCTGGCTGATTTCGTGGTACAAGCGGGTGGCTGACAAGAGCGGTTCGAAAACCAAAAGCGCCGTCGGCAGCGCCGATATGGCGGGAGGGGGCTGATGAAGGCGAAGGTTTTCCTGAGCCTGATCCTGCTGTGCGGTGGTCTCGCCGCGCCTCCGGCGCGCGCGGACGATGCTGCGCCTGCTGCTTCGGCGGCACCTGCTGCTTCAGCCGTGCCTGCAGCCTGCGAAGTGCCGTCCTATCTGCTCACCAGCGAAAGCCAGCTTCCCAAGGTCGCCGATGCCATCAAGGCCGGCAAACCGCTCGAAATCCTGGTCATCGGCAGCCGCTCGACCACGATTCCGGCCTCCGAGGACGCCTCTTATCCGGCGCGGATGCAGGCCATCCTGAAGGACAAGCTGCCGCCGTCCGAGACTGTGCACGTCTCCGTAGAAATACAGAGCAAGAAAACGGCCGAGGAGGCGGCCGCCAGCTTCGTTAAGCTCATGGAAGCAAAAGCGCCTACTTTGGTCATCTGGCAGACCGGGACTGTCGATGCTATTCGAGCCATCGATCCCGATGATTTTCGCGGCGCGGTGACCGAAGGGGTTGTTGCGTTGCAAAAGGCAGGGGCTGACGTCGTCTTGATGAATTTGCAGTACAGTCCGCGTACCGAAACCATGATCTCGGTGCCGCCATACCTCGACAATATGCGGGTGGTGGCGCAGGAGCACGATATTCCGCTGTTCGATCGTTTCGCGATCATGCGGCAGTGGAATGACCAGGGGCAGTTCGACCTGTTCAGCCCGTCGCGCGGGCCTGAGCTGGCGAAACAGGTCCATGATTGCCTTGGCCGGGCGTTGGCACAGTTCGTGATCGACGCTGCCCATCTGGAGCCGGCCCAGCAGCAAAATTGAGGTCTAGCGTTAATGAGTTCTCTCCGCCCTTTTTGCCTGACGGCATGGCTGGCTGTGCCCGCAGCAGCGCTGCTGCTGTTGCTGAGTCCGGCCTCGCAGTCGCACGCGCAGACGCAGGCCGCGCAGGCAACGCCGGCCCCGCAGCAGTCGGCTAATCCGGCACCCGCTTCACCGTCCCAAACCGCTGTCGCAGCGACGTCCCCCGAGCAGCGCGGCATCACTGCGCGCGCGATCGACAAGGTGAAGCAGGTCGCGAAATCCGCCGGCGACGTCTTCAGCCGCGTGCCCTGCCTGTCGCCGAAGGGCGGCGCGAAGGCGATGGGCTCGCTGCCGCATGTCGCGGGCAAGCTCGTCGCCGGCCAGCCCGTCGTCATCGTCGCGTTCGGCTCGTCCTCGACCGCGGGATTCGGCGCGAGCTCGCCGGAGTTCAACTATCCCAATCGCCTTGCCGCGCAGCTGCACCGGCACTATCCGACCGCCGACATCACCGTCGTCAATGCCGGCGTCGGCGGCGAGGACGCGCCCGAGATGATGAAGCGCCTCCAGAAAGAGGTGATCGACGTGCATCCGGATCTGGTGATCTGGCAGGTCGGCACCAATGCGGTGCTGCGCAATCTCGATCCCGGCGATACCGCCAAGCTGGTCGAGGACGGCATCAGCCGCATCCAGGCTGCCGGCGGCACCGACGTCGTGCTGGTCGATCCGCAATATTCGCCCGCCGTCAACCAGCGCGCCGAGAGCGCCGGCAAGATGGTGAAGCTGCTCGGCAAGGTCGCCGAGCTCCGTCACGTCGGCATCTTCCCGCGCTTCGAGGTGATGCGCGACTGGCACGAGAAGCAATCGCTTCCGGTCGAGAGTTTCGTGATCGCCGACGGCCTGCACATGAACGATTGGGGCTATGCCTGCTTCGCCCAGCTCCTCGGCGACGACATCATCCGCTCCGTCGGCCAGATCAAGCTCGGCGTCAACGTGCCCGCGGACGTGCGGACGTACCGGCCGATGTGAGCTCCGCTGCGGTAGGGTGGGTTAGCTCGCGGCTGCGCGAAGCGCAGTCCGCTAGCGTAACCCACCATGCTTCAGCGAATGCCGAACGAAGTTGGTGGATTACGCCTTCGGCTAATCCACCCTACGATTCAAGCTCACGCCTTCTCCAGCGCCGCGGTCAGATCCTCGATCAGATCGTCCGCGTGCTCCAGCCCCGCCGAGAAGCGGATGAAGCCCTCGCTGATGCCGAGCGCGGCGCGGTCCTCCGGCTTGAGGCGCTGATGCGTCGTGGTGGCCGGATGCGTGACGAGGCTCTTGGCGTCGCCGAGATTGTTCGAGATCTTGGCAAGCTTGAGCTCGTTGAGCACGCGGAACGCCGCCTGCTTGCCGCCCTTGACCTCGAGGCCGACCAGCGTCGAGCCACCGCGCATCTGCTTCTTTACCAATGCAGCCTGCGGATGATCGGCGCGGCCGGGAAACACCAGCCGCGAAATCTTCGGATGGCTCGCCAGCACGTCCGCGATGCGCGCCGCCGTCTCGGTCTGCGCGCGCACGCGCACGGCGAGCGTCTCCAGACCCTTGAGCAGGACCCAGGCGTTGAACGGCGAGATCGATGGGCCGGTCTGGCGCATGAAATTGTGGATGTGCTCGGCGATGAACGCTTCCGAGGACAGGATGATGCCGCCAAGACAGCGGCCCTGGCCGTCGATGTGCTTGGTCGCGGAATAGACCACGACGTCGGCGCCGAGCGCGAGCGGGCTCTGCCAGATCGGGGTGGCGAACACGTTGTCGACGACGAGCCGCGCGCCGCCGCTGTGCGCGATCTCGGCAATGCCGGGAATGTCGAGCACGTCGAGCGTCGGGTTGGTCGGGCTCTCCAGGAAGAACGTCTTGGTGTTCGGCTTCATGGCGCGCTGCCATTGGTCGAGATCGAGGCCGTCGACCAGCGTGGTCTCGATGCCGTAGCGCGGCAGCAAATCCTGCACGACGTAGAGACACGAGCCGAACAGCGCGCGCGAGGCCACGACGTGATCGCCGGCCTTGAGCGGCGCCAGGATCGCGGTCGTCACCGCCGCCATGCCGGTCGCCGCCGAACGTGCCGCCTCGGCGCCCTCGAGCTCGATCATGCGCCGCTCGAACATCGAGATGGTCGGATTGGAGTAGCGTGAATAGATGAAGCCGGGGTCCTCGCCCTTGAACCGCGCCTCGCACTCCTCGGCGCTGTTGTAGACGTAGCCCTGGGTCAGGAACAGCGACTCCGACGTCTCGCCATATTGCGAGCGTAAGGTGCCGGAATGAACCAGGCGAGTTTCGGGACGGTAGTGGGCGGTTGGCGCCGGGGACTTCGACATAGGACCTCCTGAAGTGACCATCGAAATGGTCACAAAAAAACCGGCCTGGAATATTTCCACGGGCCGGGATCACAGAGGTCCCCGGCCTGTTTAGCGACTTATTTAACGTGGCTGCAAGCCGGCCGGCTCAAATCACCACGGGATAAGTCATGCTCATATTCCGCAATGCCCTTTCCGTCAAGACGTCCATCGGATAGCCGTAAAACGCTCATATTTCCCGCATGTCGGGATGTGTTTGATCCCTGATGAGGACCCCGGGTTGACGTTCACGGTCGCCGCCGACGCCAATGGTATCCTGCCCGACCGCATGATCGCGGCGATGGCGGAGGGCGGTCTCATCCTGCCCGCTTACGACTTCGTCGAAAGCCAGATCCAGCCGGCGAGCCTCGATTTGCGCCTCGGCGACATCGCCTATCGCGTTCGCGCCAGCTTCCTGCCCGGTCCCGGCGCCACCGTCGCCGAGCGCATCGACGAGTTGAAGCTGCACGAGTTCAGCCTCGCCGACGGCGCGGTGCTGGAGACCAACTGCGTCTACATCGTGCCGCTGCTCGAAAGTCTCGCGCTGCCGCCGGAGATCGTCGCGGCCGCCAACCCGAAAAGCTCGACCGGACGGCTCGACGTCTTCACCCGCGTGATCGCCGACGGCACCCGCCGCTTCGACATGATCGGTGCCGGCTATCACGGTCCGCTCTATGCTGAGATCAGCCCGAAGACGTTCCCGGTGCTGGTCAGCGAGGGCTCGCGCCTGAGCCAGGTGCGCTTCCGTACCGGCGATGCCATCCTCAACATCGACGACCTCGAGGCGCTGCATGCGACCGAGCGTCTGGTCGATATCGACGATGCCGATCTCACCGGCGGCGTCGCCGTCTCGGTTGATCTTTCCGGCGAAAAGAGCGGCGGCTTCGTCGGCTACCGCGCCAAGCGCCACACCGGCGTCATCGACGTCGATCGCCGCGCCGGCTATTCCGTCGAGGAGTTCTGGGAGCCGATCTCGGCCCGCCCCGACGGCAGCCTGATCCTCGATCCCGGCGAGTTCTATATCCTCGCGTCGAAAGAGGCCGTGCAGGTGCCGCCCGATTACGCCGCGGAGATGGTACCGTTCGATCCGTTGGTCGGCGAGTTCCGCGTGCACTACGCCGGGTTCTTCGATCCCGGCTTCGGCTATGCCGGCGCCGGCGGGCTGGGGTCGCGCGCCGTGCTCGAAGTGCGCTCGCGCGAGGTGCCGTTCATCCTCGAGCACGGCCAGATCGTCGGCCGCCTCGTCTACGAGAAGATGCTGGCCCGCCCCGACGCCATGTACGGCCAGCGCATCGGCTCGAACTATCAGGCCCAGGGGCTGAAGCTGAGCAAGCATTTCCGGGTGTAGCGATCATCCGTCGCCCGGATGGAGCGCAAGCGTCATCCGGGAAAGTCTCACTTGTGGCACGATCCCGGCTTACGCTGTGCTCCATCCGGGCCACCAGGTGCTGACATGACCAATCCATCCCAACTCGACGCAAACATCCTCGACGACGTCGCCGATGCGCTGATCTACTCGGATCGCTCCGGCACCATCATGCGCTGGAATCGCGCATCGTCCGCACTGTTCGGCTTCTCCGTGGACGAAGCGCTGGGCCAGAATCTCGACCTGATCATTCCCGAACATCTGCGCGCCGCGCATTGGAAAGGCTTCGAGGCCGCGCTTGCCAGCGGCGCGATGAAGCTTGCGGGCAAGCCGACACTGACCCGCGCGCTGCACAAGGACGGACGCAAGCTCTACATCGAGATGACCTTCGCGCTGGTACGGGACGCCGCTGGAGTGGTGCAGGGATCGGTGGCGATGGCGCGTGACGTCACCGAGCGCGTCGAGCGCGAGCGGGCCGCCAAGGCTTCGCAAAATTAAGCCTGCGCAAAACTAAGCCTGCGCAAACTTCGTGATGCGGAATTGGCGAGCCGGCGTGCAGGGCGCCCTGCGTGCGGCTCAGCTTGTCCGACACCGGCTGCAGTGACACACTCGATCAAAACAACGATCGGGAGCGAACATGACCGCCGCATCTGACCCCGCGCAGGAAGCTCAGTGGAAACGCTGGCGCGCGGTTGCCGATCTCTATCACGCCTATTTCACCGGCCTGATCCTCACCGTGGTCACGCGTCGCGGCACGGCGGATGCTGCGGAGTTCGTCTTTCGCGTGTTCCGCCGCCAGCAGCAGGAGCGCTTCCTGCCGGGGCTGGAGAAGCTCGGGCTGAGCCATCTGCCGCCAGCAGTCGCAGCCGCGCAATATCACTACCTCTCGAACTGGATCGGCGGCGTGCACGTCGAATACATGTATGAGAGCGATCGCAAAGCCTGGATCCGCTATCCG
The DNA here is from genome assembly GCF_055807515.1 of Bradyrhizobium sp. Kon69. Taxonomy (NCBI): domain Bacteria; kingdom Pseudomonadati; phylum Pseudomonadota; class Alphaproteobacteria; order Hyphomicrobiales; family Nitrobacteraceae; genus Bradyrhizobium; species Bradyrhizobium sp. Kon69. The sequence continues at coordinate 35,700 of NZ_JBVVOS010000022.1, forward strand.
CCGCCGCGCTGGATCTGGAAAGGCACTGCCATCTGCGGCGTGCCGGGCGAAGTCTCGCGCGCGATGCTGCGCGGCTGGCACGCCAACAACGGCGTGGCGCTCGGCGATACCAGATTGGGGTTCGTCTGCACCAAGCAGAGCGTCGACGGCCAGGATGGGCTCGAAGGCTACTATTACCAATATGACCAACCGCTCGAGCTCGACCAGCGCCTCGTGTTCGCACGGCATCTCGAAGCGCCGCTGTTCGATGCAGCCGCGGCTCCGGCCTTGCCGGTCGCAAGCTGGCCAAGACCGCGACTGGAAAAAGCCTATCGCAATTATGCGATGGAATATGTGCGCACCGCCGCACCCGTGATGGTGCAGCTGTTCGGCCCGGAGGATGCCGGCTATCTCCTGCACCTCACGGGCAAGCTGATCGGGATGCAATATTTCGACGAGGTCGCTGCGGCGCTGTCGATGGGCCGCGGCGGTGCGAGCGAATTCGCGACGTTCCTCAACGCGCTGTTGGTCGCGCAGGACGATGCGTCTGAGACGACGCGATCCGAAGGCACGTTCGAAATCCGTCAGCAGAGCTGGAGGTTGATGGACGACGTCGCCGATCACCACCCAGCTTGCGCCAAGGTGTTGGCGGGGTTGTTCGAAGGGCTCGCGGCCGGATGCGGGCGGCACATCGGCGTGCACCTGTCCCCGACAACGGGCGGCCGTCCGCCATTGCTCTGGACGATTGGGTAGACGACGGCCGCCACGGCACCTTCACCTCGCCCCGCTTGCGGGGAGAGGTCGGATTGCATCGAAGATGCAATCCGGGTGAGGGGGAGTCTCCGCGAGGGCAGACGTCACCGAATTTGCTGAAGCAGCCCCTCACCCAACCCTCTCAGCGCGAGCGAAGCTCGTCGCGGCCCCGTAAGAACGGGGAGAGGGAAAAGAAAGAGGAGTCCAATTCCTCCACGAAATGCGCTGCCGCAGGGCACGCCTGCACCTGGCGCAGGAGGAATCGCTGCGTGTCGTGCTAACAAGCCTCTCGTTGCGCCCTGAGCGCGAACCAATTCATTGGCACACCTAAGCATTGCTGCGCCGCAAATGGCGCTTTCGCCCGGAGAGGACATGTCAGACATCGCCGAAATCCCGGTCGATGAGCAGGAGCGTCCGCTGCCGCCGCCTCCGCGCCCCGTCAGGAGCGCGCTGATGGACGGGCCGATCCTGCGCACGCTGCTCGGGCTCGCCTGGCCCAACGTCGTCGCGCTCTCCGCCGGCACCTGCACCGTGATTGCGGAGACCTCTTATATCGGACGTCTTGGTGTGGAAGCGCTGGCCGCGATGGCGTTGGTGTTTCCGACAGTGATCCTGACCATGACCATGTCGGGCGGTGCGATGGGCGGCGCGGTGGCCTCCGCGATCGCGCGCGCGCTCGGCGCCGGCGATCGCGAGCGCGCCGGGACGCTCGCCGCGCACGCGCTCTTGATCGGCATCAGCTTCGGCCTCGTCTTCATGCTGGGCATGCTGATCTTCGGGCCGCGCGTTCTGGAAATGCTCGGCGGCCGCGGCGATGTGCTGACGCATGCGATCGCCTACACCCAGGTGTTTTTCGGGGGCGCCGTGCTGCCTTGGCTGCTCAACACCATGGCCGGCGTCCTGCGCGGCACCGGCAACATGAAGCTGCCGTCGCTGTTGATCCTCAATTCTGCGGCCTGGCAGATCGTGCTCGGCGGCACGCTCGGTCTCGGCCTCGGTCCGGTGCCGCAATTCGGCATGCGCGGCGTCGCCGCCGGCGCGCTGATTGCCTATTGCATGAATATCGGCGTGATGGGCTGGTACCTGTTCTCCGGCCGCGCCCGCGTGACCCCGAAGCTGCGCGGACTTCGCATCCAATGGGCGATGTTTTTCGACATCCTCAAAGTCGGCGCCATCGCCTGCTTTTCGCCGCTGCAATCGGTGCTGACGATCTCGATCTTCACCCACATGCTTGCGAAATTCGGCACCGCGATCCTCGCCGGCTACGGCATCGGTGCGCGGCTGGAATTCCTGCTGACCTCGATCGCGTTCTCGTTCGGCATCGCCTCGGTGCCGATGATCGGCATGGCGGTCGGCGCCGGCCGCATCGCCCGTGCCCGGCGCATCGCCTGGATCGCGGCGGCGAGCGCCTTCGTTGCCGTCGGCGCGCCGGCGTGCCTGGTCGCGGCCTTCCCCGATCTCTGGGTCAACATTTTCACCGACAGCGCGACCGTGCGCGCCACCAGCCATCAATATTTGTCGACGGTGGCGCCGTTCTACGCCTTCATCGGCCTCGCCTCGACGATGTATTTCTCGTCGCAGGGCGCTGCGAAGGTGATCGGACCGGTGCTGGCGCAGACTGCGCGGCTGATCTACATCTCGGCGGTCGGCTGGTGGCTGTCGACGCATGATGCCACCGCGCAAAACTTCTTCTGGCTGGCGGCGAGCTCGATGGTCGTGCTCGGCCTGCTCTCGTGCTCCAGCGTGGTGCTGACGCGCTGGGGACCGCGCCAAACCAAACCTGCGATCAGGCCGGCTCTGTCGGCCGCTACGGACTAGCGATGCCTGTGGCGGCGATGGCCGCCACCGCCGCCGACATTGGCGAGCCGCATCAGTTGCGGAATCATCGCCATCATGTCGCCGCCACCGGCACCGCCGAGCATGCCCATGATATCGCCGCCACCGATGCCGCCCATGCCGGTCGGCATGGTGCCGCCTCCGGCCATCGGCGCGTAGCCGCCGTAATTGGGCGCACCGAAACCGCCGCCGAGATTGCCGCCGCCGAGGCCGCCAATTCCGCCGCCGCCCATCATGCCGCCAAGACCACCACCGCCATTCTCCATCATGCGGCTCATCATCGGGCCCATGGTCTGCATCATCATGCCGAAGCGGCGCTTGCCCATCTTGGCCTTCATCATCTCCAGCATCGGCGCCATCTGGGTCATCATGTCCTCGCCGCCGGCACCTCCGCCGCCGAGGAACTGCGCCTTTGCCGGCGCGCTCGAAATCGAAAACATCAGCAGCACGGCGGCCGCCTGGCAGATCACCTTGTCCGCACCTCTCATGGCCTGCTCCTCGCGTGCGGGGCGCCGCCGGGAGAGCGGAGCCAACCGGACGCACGCCGCCATGGTTAGTGCGGACGAGGGCTGAGCTCCGTGAGAAAGATCACGCAGCCGCGGCTGGAAACGCTCGGTGTATGGCGGCGACGGCGTCCTTGGTCTGTCCCTGCACATAAGGCGCGAGCTCGTTCGGCAGCATGTCGATGATCCAGACCAGGCGGCATCTCGCCTCGCCCTCGGCGATCACCTGCACCGAGGCGCTGTAATGCTTCAGACGCTCGTTGTTGATCGCGTAGACCAGCCGCCGCCCGGCTTCGTCGCAATCGACCAGCACCTCGCGCGCCACCGAGCCATTGGCGAAGGTGACGACGCGCGCGTCGCCGTCGAGCGTGCAGGCCGTGACGAAGCCCGGCGCCAGCCGCCGATGCAGCGCGCCGAAATCGCGCACCGCATCCCAGACGTCGCGCGCCGGGGCGGGGAGGGGAATGTCGTGGTGGATGGAGGCCATTGGTAAGTATCCTTGATTTGCGAGGGTGGTCGCCAAGCACACCGTCATTGCGAGCGCAGCGAAGCAATCCAGAGATGTTTCCGCGGTTGGAGTCTGGATTGCTTCGTCGCAAGGGCTCCTCGCAATGACGGAGCGTACTCACACACAAACCGCCTCGACATTGTTGCCATCGGGATCGATCAAAAACGCCGCGTAGTAAGTTGGGCTGTAATCCTTGCGCGGGCCGGCGCCGCCATTGTCGCGGCCGCCGCTCTTCAGGCCCTCGCTATGGAACGCCTTGACCGAATCATGATCGCCTGCGCGAAACGCGATATGCGCGCCATCGGCCTTGCGCCCCTTGTTCAGGTGCAGCCACAGCGCCGGCGCGCCCTTCGGCCCGAAGCCGGCATAACCATCGCCACTCGAGCACAGGACGTAACCGAGCGGCGCCAGCACCGCGGTGTAGAAGCGCGTGGCGGCATCGAGGTCGGCAACGCGCAATCCGATATGGTCGTACATGGTCGTCTCCATTGCCAAAGCGCGCCGCAATCGGCGCGCGCCGGAGACGAACCTAGTCAGTTGAGGGCGAGCTGCTCTTGGAGAATCTTGCGCTCTCCCTTCGAGGCCTGACGGAACTTGGTCGGCGAGACGCCGGCGGCGCGGTGGAAGGTGCGGACGAAGTTGGAGAGATCGCCGAAGCCGACGTCATAGGCGATGTCGGTGACTGCGATGTCGTCGTCGGTCAGCAGCCGCGCCGCGTGCCGCAGCCGCGAGCGCACCAGATATTGATGAGGGGTGACGCCGAGCACGGCGGAGAACAGCCGCAGGAAATGGAACGGGCTGAGCCCGGCCTGCCGCGCGGCCTGTTCGAGGTCGACCTCGGCATGCGAATTGGCGTCGATCCACAGCGCGGCTTCCACGGCCCGGCGGCGGTCGCGCGCGGTCGGCGTCGTCGGCTTGCGCGCCTTGCCCGAGACGACATCGACGAAGCGGCCGGCGAGGATCTGACCGATCTCGTCGAGACCGAGGTCGCTGTTGCCATCTGCCGCCGTCTGGGCGAGTTCGCCCAGCACCATCAGCTCGGGCAGCGGCGGCGTCGCGCCGAGCTGCCAGACGTCGCGCCGGCCGCCGAGCGCCTCGACCAGATCCTCGCTGAGGAAAAAGGACAGGCAGACATCGCCTGAGACGTGCTCATGCGTGCAGGTGTATTCCTCGCCCGGCGCGCCGACCAGCATCGAGCCCGCGACCAGATCGAAGAAGCCGGCGCGGCAATGACAGCCAAAGCTGCCCGCGCGGACATAGGCGATGGAATGGCCGGTGCGGCACTCCGCAAACGGGCTGTCGTCCGGTCCCGCGTCGCAGCGAAACTCGGAGACGGTCATCGAGGGCGTGGTCAGCAGCGTGGTTGCATCCATCCCGCCTATCTAGGTGGAGGGTCTCGGCGGGGCAACGGGCAGCAGGACGTCGAACAGCGTCTTGCTGGCGATCGGATGGGCGCCCTCCAGCGACAGCAGCCGCCGCTTGGAGATCACCCCGCCATAGGGCGAGAGCCGGTCGGTGTAATTGCCGGCCTCCAGCACCCGGTGGCACGGCACGATCAGCATGTAGGGATTTCTCGCGATTGCCTGCGCCACCGAATGCGCGGCGCCGGAGGCGCCCAGCGTCTTGGCGATCTCGTGATAGGTCCGCGTCTCCCCGCGCGGGATGGCGCAGGCGGCTTCATAGACCCGCCGGTTGAAACCGGGCACCCCGCTCGCGTCTAGGCTGACCTCGGAAAAATCAGCATCGCTGCCTTGCAGCAAGCCCACGATGCCCTCGATCGCGAACGCGGCGTTCGCGGAAGGCCGCTGCTCGCGCGCCTCGGGATGGACCTGGAAAATCCGGCGGCGGGTGTCGATCTCCCGCGCCTCCGGCAATTGCACGGCGACGATACCGGTGCTGCTCCAGATGATGCCGCAGCGCCCTATGGTCGTGTCGAATATCGCGTAGCCACGCCCCACCATGCACACGCCCCACTCAGTGCACGTCTCCCCAGACAGGCGATCATAACACCGCCACAATCCGGCGCACCCAAAATCTTGACGGAAACTCAAGAAGGGCTAGGCGGGCTGCGCCAAAGCGCTTGGCGAGATGCGCCGTCTCGGCTAATCAGAGCGGGCGCAGGCTGCGCATCCGCGGGCGTAGTTCAATGGTAGAACGGCAGCTTCCCAAGCTGCATACGAGGGTTCGATTCCCTTCGCCCGCTCCAAAGCCTTGGCCGCAGCACAGTCGCACTGACTTGAAGTCTCCCTTGGCGATCCGCCCGGGCGCAATGGGACGTGGAGCTGACGCTCGCTGCGCTTAATCCATTGCGCTTAGCACGAACTGCAGGCTGTCGAAGGGCGGGCCGGGAGTTCATGTTTCCCGGTCCGGGTCACCGCCAACGCAAGTCCAGTGCGCAACACCTGCGGGCTCACTGAGGGCCTGGTCCGGATCAAGCGAGTTGCACTCCGGGTCGAGCGCAAATCGCAGACGGAGATGGTCCATGCGTGATGCACGAATCCATATCGCCGCAGCTATGCTCGCGACATTCGCAATCGGTTCGGTGTATGCCATGAGCTCGGTGCAACAGCCGCCGGCCTCTGCGACTTCTGCCCACGCTATGATCCCCAGGAAGCAAGCAGCCGTGCGCCCGGTCAAGGCGGCGCCGCATCGGCTCGTGATCCAGGTCAACCAGAACGACGCCGCCGTGATGAATCTCGCGCTCAACAACGCCACCAATGTGCTCGACTATTACCGCAAGAAGGGCGAAGAGGCCGACGTCGAAATCGTGGCGTTCGGTCCTGGATTGCACATGCTGCGCAAGGACACGACGCCGGTCGCCGATCGCATTCACGCCATGACGGACCTCGCCTTCCCGAACAAGGTTCGCTTCGCCGCATGCGGCGTCACTCGGGAGGGGATGGAAAAGAAGGAAGGCAAGCCGCTCGAGCTGCTGCCGGAGGCTTCCATGGTTGCCTCGGGTGTCGTGCGGATGATGGAGCTGCAGGAAAAGGGCTGGAGCTACGTCCGGCCGTAGACAGGAACCAACGAGGGGAGGCCGGGATGATGCGCAAGCTGCTGTTCGTGCTGGCCGTGTCGCTATTCGCGTTGCCCGCGTCCGCCCAAACTGCCACAAGGCCCGGCGCTGCCAAACAGACGGCGGAATCGGTCGCGTTGGCGCCCGCGCGAGGGAACCGGTCGGTGCGGCCCGCTCAACAGCGGACGGCCGAAGAGGACGTGAGAGATCGCATCAATGCAGGCACGGTCGGATTAGCCGCCGGGCTCCTGGAAGGCGCACCGCTCCGCTTCGCGACCGAGATCTCGCGCGTGGTCAACGAGAGCGGAAAGGTGCACGTGCTTCCGGTGGTGACGCGCGGACCGACCGAGAATGTCAACGATGTGCTCTATCTGAAGGGGATCGACATCGCGATCATCAACAGCGATTCGCTCGACGAGTATCGCGCGCAGGTGCCCGAGATAGGAAAGCGCATCGTGCATGTGATGAACCTATTCCCGTCGGAGCTGCATGTCTTCGTGCGTCCAGAGATCAATTCGCTGGCCGACCTCGCGGGCAAGAAGGTGAACTTCAACACGCAGGGCACGGCCGCCGCCTATTCGGGTCCACTCATCTTCAGTCGTCTCGGCATCGAAGTGGAGAAGGCCTTCGTGCCTCACCCGGCCGCGCTGGAGCAGATGCGCAAAGGCGAGATGGCGGCTGTGGTTTTCGTCACGTCGAAGCCGGTGGACGCGTTCGTCAAACGCAAATGGGACGACGGCTTCAAGTTCCTGCCGGTCCCCTGGGGTGCCAAGCTGGCGGACTATTATGTGCCGGCCTCTCTAACGTCGGCCGACTATCCTGCTTTGGTGCAAGCAGGGCGGGATATCGAGACGATCGCGGTGCCGACGGTGCTGGTCGCCTATAACTGGAATCCTGGCACCCCACGCCATGACAGGGTCACGGCTTTCGTGAATGAATTGTTCAGCAGGCTCGATCAGCTGCGCGCGTCCGGCTTCGATCCGAAGTGGAAGGAGGCCAATCCCGGTGCGGGCGTTCCCGGACTCCAGCGCCTCAAGGCGGCTGAGAACTGGCAGGAGTCCCCAATGTCCAATCGGACGGGACGTCCATGAGACGGCTCGCCGCCGTCCTTTTCGCCAGCCTTGAGATCGCGGAAGCCCATGGTCAATCCGCCTCCAGCACGCTTAGGGGTCTGGACCAGTGCTTTGCCCAGACGCGTGCAGCGGAAGCCGCCTGCGATCAGGCGGGCATCGACACCGCGCTGCGTCTCGGATGCAGGCTGAAGGCACACAGCGCGGAGAAACGGTGCCTCGATAGCCTGTTCGCCAACAAAGACGAGGTCCGACAACCCAGCGATATCCCCTCCAAACCGCAAGCCGATATGCAGCCGTTGCCACTCGAAGCTGAACCGGCGCCGGCGATGACGCCGGCCAATCGGGACGACGCAATCGCGGGACCGTCAATCGCCGAGGGCTGGTTGATCAGCGAGACCACGTCTCCAAGGGACTTCTCGCCGCTCTTCGTCGCCAAATTGTATGCGCTTGCCCCCGTGACGGCCAATGCACCAGAAATGCTCGTGCTACGTTGCCGTAACCAGCGGACCGAGCTGTCCCTCGGCTCCAATGGCCTCTGGCGCGCGTTGCGCGGAGGGGAAGTCGACGTCGCGATCTCTCCCGACCAGATCACGGCGCGGCCAATGCGTTGGCGATTGGCATCCGACGGTCGCACGGCGTCCATGCCGGAGGATCCGGTCCAATTGGTGCGCGCATTGCGCGCCGGAAAGGCGTCTATCTCCGTTACCGACGGTGCGGGGCGCAACACCAGCGCCATCTTCGAGCTCGCCGGCGTCGATGCCGTCCGCGCTAGGCTCGCAAGCGCCTGTCGCTGGACGAACGCGACGGTCGAATCCCGAGGACGATGAACGGATTTTGCGCCGAGGATGCATTCGCGTGCGCCGAAATTCTAATATATTAGCATCTCATCCCCGGCATTCGCTGTTTCCCGCACTAGGCTCTCTCCCAAGCAAATGCGGCTGCCGAAACAACGTTCGGATAGGGCTATGGACCAGCAAAAGCTCGATCGCGCGATCGGTCGTCGGTTGAAAACGGTGCGGACGCAGGCCGGCATGACGTTGAACGAGCTTGCCGCGCGCTCCGGCGTCAGCCGGGCGATGATCGGGCGGGTGGAGCGGGCGCAGAGCAGTGCGACGGCTGCGCTGCTCAACAAGCTCTGCGCGGCGCTCGATGTCACGCTGAGCGACGTCGTCGCGCTCGCGGAGAAGCCGCCGGAGCGGCTGGTGCGGCTCGCCGACCAGCCGCACTGGCGCGATCCCGATAGCGGCTATCGCCGCCGCCACGCTTCGCCGACGGACGCGGCGAGCGGCATCGAGATCATCGTCGTCGATTTGCCGGCGGGTGCGCGGGTGCCATACAGCCCTTGGGGGCGCAATGCCTTCACCCAGCAGCTCCTGATGCTGGAGGGCGCGATCGCCGTGCACATCGACGCCAAGGCGGTTCGCCTGCGCGAAGGCGACTGTCTCGATTTTGACGTGATGCGCGCGGTGATCTTCGAGAACGAGACCAGACAGGATGCGCGCTACGTCATCATCACGCGCCGCGGCGCGTCCTACGGCAAGATGTGAGGCCCTGACGATGCAGATCCGCACCGGCGACACCTTTGATCCGCGCGTCATCGCGCTGCTCGACCATCACGTCACGGCGGCGCGAGCGCAGACCGCGCCGGGCAGTGCGCATGCGCTTGATCTCGCCGGGCTTCGTGCCCCGGAAGTCGCGTTCTGGACCGGCTGGGACGGCGACACGCTGGTCGCCACCGGGGCGCTGAAGTCGCTGTCGGGAGCGCATGGCGAGGTGAAGTCGATGCACACGCTCGAGACCACGCGCCGGCGCGGCTTTGGCGGTGAGATGCTCCGCCACATCATCACGGCAGCCCGCGCGCGCGGCATGGCGCGGCTCAGCCTCGAGACCGGCTCGTGGGATTATTTCAAGCCGGCGCACGCGCTCTACCGGGCGCATGGCTTTGTCCTCTGCGGCCCGTTCCAAGGCTATGTCGACGATCCCAACAGCCTGTTCCTGACCCTGGATCTGTCGGCGAGCCGCTAGCTCAGGAACGCGTCTCCTCGATCCTGTCGAGCACGCGCTCGGGGGCGATGTCGCGGCTTGCCTCCTCCAGATCGCGCTTCGAATCGGGCTGGACGTCGAGCCGCTCGGCGATCTGCGTGAGGAGGCGAGCAACCTTGGTCAATTCGTGCTCGGCGAGCAGGCTGATCTGGAGATCGAGATCGGCGCGCTTGTCCGCTGCTGCGCTCATGCGGTTCTGCGAGATCAGCACGAAGGTCGACAGGAAGATCGCCTCGACCGAAGCAATCATCGCCAGCACCACGAAGCTCTCGTCCCAGGCCGGGATTCCCGGCAGCCAGTGCAGATTGGCAATGATCCAGAAGCCGAACACCGCGACGTGGAGGTAGACGAACGCCATGCTGCCGGTGAACGCCGTGATCGCATCGGCAAGTTTTTCCTGACCCTTGGCGCCGCGCTGCTCGCGGCGGCGGCGCTCGACCAGGGCCTGGATGTTGCGCTCGAGCGTCGGGCTCAATCCCTCGCCGGGATCATGGGTGATATCGTTACGCACGGGGCAGAAACGGCGGACGGAAGCGGCTGTTCCTGGACTCAGCTGCCGGAAAATGCCTGTCGCCCTCAAAATGAGTTGCGTACCTCAAAACACCTCTGCTAGCCTTCAGCCATGGCCGAGACGCTCACCACGACCGCGCTGACGCTGAAGGACATCGCCCGCCAGGCCGGCGTCAGCCTCGCGACGGTGGACCGCGTCCTGCACAATCGGCCGGGCGTGCGGCCGGATACGGTCCGGCGCGTCAAAGAGGCGATCGAGCGCAATTCGTTCCAGCCGCATGTGGCCGCCGCCGAGCTCGCCCGCGGCCGCGCCCGCCGTTTTGCCTTCGTGATGCCGTCGGGGCCGAATCCGTTCATGCAGCAGATCCAGGACTATCTCGGCGAGATGTCGGGCTGGCTGTCGTCCCGCCGCCTCGGCGTCGAGACGGTCGCAACCGACGTGTTCGATCCGTCCGTGCTCGCGGCTTCCCTGGAAGGGCTCTCCGACGATTACGACGGCATCGCCGTGGTGGCGCTGGATCATCCCGGCGTCCGCGCCGCCATCGACGATCTTGTCGATGCCGGCGCCAAGGTCGTGACGCTGGTCTCGGACGTGCCGTCGTCGCGCCGGCACCATTATGTCGGCATCGACAACATTGCCGCGGGACGCACCGCCGGCGCGCTGGTCGGGCGGCTGGTCGGACAAAAGTCCGGCAAGGTCGCGATCGTCGCGGGTTCGCAGGGCCTGCGCGACCATGCCGAGCGCATTTTTGGCTTCAACCAGGTGATGGCCTCTGAATTCCCCGGCCTCAGCGTGCTGCCGGTGCTCGAAGGACGCGACGAGGACGCGCGTTCGGAACAATTGTTGGCGCGGCTGTTGAGCCGGCATGCCGACATCGTGGGTCTTTATAATGTCGGCGCCGGCACCCAAGGTGTCGCCAACGCTTTGAATGAAAAGGCCTTGAGCGATGCCGGCCGCGACAAGCAGGTGGTGTTCGTCGGACACGACCTCACCGCGCTGACGCGCCGGCTGCTGCTGCAGGGCGTGATGCATGCCGCGATCTCGCAGAACCCCGGACATGAAGCGCGCGCCGCCGTGCGCGTGCTGCTCGCGCTCGCCCGTGGCGAGCCGATCTTGCGCGAACAGGAGAAGATCAGGATCGACATCGTGATGCGGGACAATCTGCCCTAGCGGCAGGTGGAATTCAAAACGACCCGTTGCGGATAAGGCGGCTTTGAGTTCGCGCACCGCAACAGGCGAAAGGGAGGACGGCGTGTATCTCGGAATCGACATCGGCACATCGGGTGTGAAAGCGGTGCTCGTCAGCGAAGCCGGCGCGGTTGTCGCGACGGCGGCGCGCGAGCTTGCGCTGTCGCATCCCGCGCCGCTGTGGTCCGAGCAGGATCCCGATGGCTGGGCCGATGCGGCGGTCGGCGCGGTCGACGATCTTGCCGCTCGCCATCCGCGCGAGGTCGCGCGGGTGCGCGGCATCGGGCTGTCGGGCCAGATGCATGGCGCGACGCTGCTGGACGAGGACGGAGCGCCGCTGCGTCCCGCGATCCTCTGGAACGACGGCCGCTCGCACGCCGAATGCGTCGCGCTGGAGCGGCGCTGCCCGTCGCTGCACACGATCGCCGGCAATCTGGCCATGCCCGGCTTCACCGCGCCAAAGCTGCTCTGGGTCGCCAGGCACGAGCCAAAAATCTTCGCGCGCATCGCAAAGGTGCTGCTGCCGAAGGCCTATGTCCGCTATCGCCTGACCGGCGAGATGGTCGAGGACATGTCGGACGCGGCCGGCACGCTGTGGCTCGACGTCGGTCTGCGCCGCTGGTCGCCCCTGCTGCTGCATGCCACCGGGCTCGATCTCCATCACATGCCGCGCCTTGTCGAGGGCAGCGAGGTCAGCGCGACGCTCGCGCCGGACTACGCGCAACGCTGGGGCATGGCTAGGAATGTCGTGGTCGCCGGCGGCGCTGGCGATAACGCCGCGAGCGCGATCGGGCTCGGGGCTATCGCGCCGGGCGATGCCTTCCTGTCGCTTGGCACATCCGGTGTGGTGTTCCGCGTCACTGATCGGTTTGCACCGGCTCCGGCCTCGGCGGTCCATGCGTTCTGTCACGCACTGCCCGGCCGCTGGCATCAGATGGGCGTGATGCTGTCGGCAGCGGCTTCGCCGGCCTGGCTCGCGGGCGTGATGGAGGTTCCGGCCGCAGCGCTGCTGGCGTCGCTCGGCGAGCGCGTCGATGGACCGAGCCCGGTCAAATTCCTGCCTTATCTCGACGGCGAGCGCACGCCGCACAACGATGCCGCCGCCAGCGGCGCCTTTGTCGGCCTGCGCGGTGCGACCGGGCGCTCCCAAATCGTTCAGGCCGTGCTCGAAGGCGTCGCTTTCGCCGCGCGCGACAATCTCGCGGCACTGAGCGCGGCGGGCGGGCCGCTTGCCGAGGTCGATCTCGTCGGCGGCGGCTCGCGCTCGCCGCTGTGGGCGCAGATCTGCGCCGATGTGCTCGGCATTCCCGTCCACCGGGTCGAGGAGGGCGAGGTCGGGGCGGCGCTCGGTGCCGCCAAGCTCGGACGGCTCGCCGCCACCGGCGAAGACGCGGCTGCGGTTTGCACCCGTCCGCGCCGGCTCGCGAGCTTTACGCCGCGCGCATCCGTGGCTGCGGCCTATGACGAGGCCTATTGCCGCTGGCGCGAGCTTTATCCTGCGTTGAAGGAGTATGCCTGAGTGAACGCGTCTGTGAAATTCTTTGATACAAGCGTACCTGTCGCTTTCGCTGGCGGGGATACGGGAAACACGCCCGCCTTCCGCTGGTACGACAAGGACCGCCTCGTCCATGGTCGCAGGATGGAAGACCATCTGCGCTTTGCGGTCTGCTATTGGCACTCGTTGTGCTGGCCCGGCGGCGATCCCTTTGGCGGCGAGACGTTCCTGCGGCCCTGGCACCACGGCACCGATGCGATGGCGCAGGCGCGCGCCAAGGCCGACGTCGCCTTCGAGCTGTTTCGCTTGCTCGACGTGCCCTTCTTCACCTTCCACGACGTCGATGCGGCCCCGGAAGGGAACTCACTCGCGGAATCCGTCGCCAACCTCAATGCCATCGCCGATCTGTTCGAAGCGAAGATGGCCGCAAGCAAGGTGCGCCTGCTCTGGGGCACCGCCAATCTGTTCACGCATCGCCGCTACATGGCGGGCGCGGCCACCAATCCAGATCCCGAGATATTCACCTATGCGGCCGGCCAGGTCCGCGCCGCGCTGGAGGTGACGCACCGTCTCGGCGGCCAGAACTACGTGCTGTGGGGCGGGCGCGAGGGCTACGAGACGCTGCTCAACACCGATCTCAAGCGCGAGCTCGACCAGCTCGGCCGCTTCGTCTCGCTGGTCGTCGAGCACAAGCACAAGATCGGCTTCAAGGGGCCGATCCTGATCGAGCCGAAGCCGAAGGAGCCGACCAAGCATCAATATGATTTCGACGTCGCCACCTGCTACGGCTTCCTCGCGCGTTACGACCTGCTGAAGGACGTCAAGCTCAACATCGAGCAGAACCACGCCATCCTCGCCGGCCACTCCTTCCATCACGAGGTTGCGCTCGCCGAGGCGCTGGGTGTGTTCGGCTCGCTCGACATCAACCGCGGCGACGATCTGCTCGGCTGGGACACCGATCAGTTCGCGATGAACGTGCCCGAGCTCGCCCTGGTGTTCCACGAGCTCCTGGGCCGCGGCGGCTTCAGCTCCGGCGGGCTGAATTTCGACGCCAAGATCCGCCGCCAGTCGATCGATCCCGACGATCTGATCCATGCTCATGTCGGTTCGATGGATGCCTGCGCGCGTGCGTTGCTCGCCGCCGCGGACATGCTCGACGCCGGCGTGCTCACTGCGCCGCTCGCGAAACGCTACGAGGGATGGGCCGGGCCCGAGGGCCGCGCCATTCTCGACGGCCAGCGCTCGCTCGCCGACCTTGCCGACCGCGCGCACGGCCCGGGCTTTGACCCGCAGCCGCGCTCGGGTCGGCAGGAATATCTGGAATCCCTCGTCAACCGCTACGTCTGAGGAAGGCCGCTGATGACAAATGCACAAGCGACACCGGTCCTCGAGCTGACCGGCATCGGCAAGGAGTTCGGCGCGATCCGCGCGTTGCATGATGTCGACATGCACGTCCTCCCCGGCGAGGTCGTCGGCCTGATGGGCGACAACGGCGCGGGCAAGTCGACGCTGGTCAAGATCATCGCCGGCAATTTCCGCCCCAGCCATGGCGAAATCCGCTTCGCCGGCAGCGCGGTTCATTTCAACCGGCCCATCGACGCCCGCGGCGTCGGCATCGAGGTGGTCTATCAGGATCTCGCGCTGGCCGACAATCTCACCGCAGCGGCCAACGTCTTTCTCGGCCGCGAGCTGAAGCGCAGGATCGGGCCGTTCGCGTTGCTCGACCACAAGGCGATGGCGGCGCGTGCGCTGGAGCTGTTCGGCGAGCTGCGCTCGGAGACGCGCCCCGACGATCTCGTCAAGCAGATGTCGGGCGGCCAGCGCCAGGCGGTTGCGATCGCGCGGACGCGGCTCTCCAATGCGAAGCTGGTCATGATGGACGAGCCCACCGCCGCGATCTCGGTCCGCCAAGTCGAGCAGGTGCTCGGCCTGATCCACCGGCTGAAAGAGCAGGGCGTTGCCGTGATGCTGATCTCGCACCGCATGCCCGACGTGTTCGCGGTGTGCGATCGCGTCATCGTCATGCGCCGCGGCGAAAAGCGGGCCGACAAGCCCATCCACCAGACCTCCCCCGAGGAAGTCACCGCCCTGATCACCGGCGCGAAGGAGGCGGCGTGATGGCCATGCCCATGGAATCCCCGATCACCTTCTCGAATGTCGGCAAGATCAGATGGTGGCAGCGCGGCATCTTCGCGTCCCAGACCGGCTATGTCCTGCTCGCGCTGGCAGTGCTGCTGGTGGTCATGCATTTCGCTAGCCCGTACTTCTTCACTGAAGGCAACATGCAGAACGTGGCGAAGAATTTCTCCTTCATCGCCATTGCCACGCTCGGCGTCACCTTCGTGATCATCACCGGCGGCATCGATCTGTCGGTCGGCTCGATGATGTGCTTCTCCGCCATGGTCACCTCGATGGTGATGACCGAGCTGTCGGCGCCCGCCTCGCCGGCGGGCTCCCTGTTCGTGCACATGGCGGCCGACGGCAAGACCGTGCTCGCCAATGTCCCCGGCCTCATCCTGGTGGTCTCGCTCCTCGCCGGCCTCGGCGTCGCGCTGCTCGCCGGCCTCGTCAACGGCTTCTGTATCGCGGTGCTCGGCCTGTCGCCGTTCGTCACCACGCTCGGCATGCTCTCGATCGTGCGTGGGCTCGGCTATGTCGTCTCCAACGGACGCGGCAGCTTTCCAGGTGGGCCGGATGCCGATCATTTCTACGCGCTCACCTCGGGCGACGTGCTCGGCGTGCCCGTGCCGTTCATTTATCTGATCGTCCTCGCGCTGGCGATGGCCGTGGTGCTGCACCACAGCGCGTTCGGCCGCCACGTGTTCGCGCTCGGCGGCAACGAGAAGGCGGCTGAACTCACCGGCATCCCGGTCGTGCGGGTGAAGATCGAGGTCTATGTGATCTGCGCGCTCGCCGCAGGCCTCCAGGGCATCATCATCTCCGGCTGGCTTGGGTCGGCGCCGGCCAACATGGCGACGTCCTACGAGCTCAACGTGATCGCTGCGGCCGTCATCGGTGGTGCCAATCTCGCCGGCGGCATCGGCGGTCCGCTCGGCGCCATCGTCGGCTGCGTGCTGCTCGAGGTGATCCGCAACGGCCTCGTGCTCGCCCAGGTCAGCTCCTACTGGCAGCAGACCCTGGTGGGCGTGATCATCATCCTGGCCGTATTGGTCGACCGCATCCGCTCGCGGATGATCTGAAACGAAATCGTTCCGGGACGGCAACGAAAATGCCGCCTGTCCGCTTCCCGGACGATCTCAAGAGGACAGGCGCCAAAGAAGGGTGGAGGAGACGATGAGGAAATTTCTACTTGCCGGCATCGCTGTCGCGATAATGGCTACGCCGGCGTTTGCCGCAAACTACCGGTTCGTGATCGTGCCCAAGGCGATGAACAATCCGTTCTTCGACTTCGCGCGCGACGGCTGCCTGAAGCGTGCCAAGGAGCTCGGCAATATCGAGTGCATCTACAAGGGGCCGGTCGAGCACGAGCCGGCGACGCAGGCCCAGATCATCCAGGACTTCGTCACCCAGAAG
Organism: Bradyrhizobium sp. Kon69; assembly: GCF_055807515.1. NCBI lineage: Bacteria > Pseudomonadati > Pseudomonadota > Alphaproteobacteria > Hyphomicrobiales > Nitrobacteraceae > Bradyrhizobium > Bradyrhizobium sp. Kon69. The sequence continues at coordinate 52,139 of NZ_JBVVOS010000022.1, forward strand.
GTCGACGGCCTCGCCATCTCGGTTGCCGATGTCGCGGCGATGACCAAGTCGATCGACGCGGCGACCGCGGCCGGCATCCCCGTCATCACCTTCGACGCCGATGCGCCCGGCGCCAAGCGCATCGCCTATATCGGCACCAACAACAAGGAGTTCGGCGTGGCCCTCGGCAAGCAGCTCCTGAAGCTGCGGCCCGACGGCGGCAAATACGCCATGGTCTCGGGTGGCCCCGGCGCCAAGAACCTCGCCGAACGCGTCGATGGCGTCCGCGAGGCGCTGAAGGGCTCGAAATGGACCGAGGTCGCGGGCTCTCCGACGTTCTGCAACGACGATCCCGCGCTGGCGGTTCAGCAGATGACTGACATGCGTACCGCGACGCCCGACCTCGCCGCGATCGTTCCCATCGGCGGCTGGCCGATGTTCGCCCCCGAAGGCTTCAAGGCCTTCGCGTCCAGGTACAAGAAAGATATCGATTCCGGCAAGTTCACGCTTGTCGTGGCCGATACGCTGAAGATGCAGCTCGAGCTGTTGCGCGATGGCTATGCCAATGCGCTGGTTGGTCAGCGTCCGTTTGAGATGGGCGAGAAGGCGATGGACACGCTGCTCGCCATCAAGAAAGGCGAGAAGGTGCCGGAGATCGTCTATACCGGCCTCGATCTCGTGACCAAGGACAACGTTGCGCAGATGTTGAAGTAGGAGCGTCGCCAGCCCCGCGCTCCTGCGTGCCTCTCCCGCTTGCGGTTTTCGCAAGCGGGAGAGATGATTTTGGCTTGGAGAAGACTGTTGAGGCTATGGGAATGAAAAGGTCGCGGCTCGGCTCTCTCGATGTTACCTCACTCGGCCTCGGTTCCGCCCCGCTCGGCGGATTGTTCACCCCCGTCAGCGATGCCGATGCGGAGGCGACCATCGCCCGCGCCTGGTCGCTCGGAATCCGCTTCTTCGACACCGCGCCGCTCTACGGCTTTGGCCTCGCGGAGCGACGCCTGGGCGCATTCCTGCGGCAACAGCCCCGGGATTCCTATGCCATCTCGACCAAGGTCGGTCGTCTGCTGCGTGCGCCCGATGGCGCCGCCGCCGAGGACGAGCATTACAAGGGCACGCCGCGCGAGCGGCCGGTGTTCGATTTCAGTCATGACGGCGTGATGCGGTCGGTGGAGGAAAGCCTCGCGCGGCTTGGGCTCGACCGCGTCGATGTCCTGCTCGTGCATGATCCCGACGACCACTACGACGACGCCGTCGCCGGCGCCTTCCGCGCGCTCCAGCGCCTGCGCGCGGACGGTACCGTCAAGGCGATTGGTGCGGGCATGAACCAGTCGGACATGCTGGTCCGGTTTGCAGAGGCCGTTCCGGTCGACTGCTTCCTGCTCGCCGGCCGCTACACGCTGCTCGACCAGGGCGCGCTGGATGCGCTGTTCCCGGTCTGCGCCGCGAAGCACATCGGCGTCCTGCTCGGCGGCATCTACAACAGCGGCATCCTGGCCAATCCGCACCCGGGCGCGAAGTTCAATTATCAGGATGCCGATGCGGCACTCGTCGCCCGCGCGCTCGCGCTCGACGAGCTCTGCCGAAAGCATGGCACCGAACTGAAAGCCGCCGCGCTGCAGTTCTGCATGGCCCATCCGGCGGTCACGGTCGCCGTGATGGGCGCGCGCAACGCCGCGGAGATTGCCGACAACATCGCGATGTCGGAGATGGCGGTGCCGGCGGCGTTCTGGCAGGAGCTGCGTGCGCGAAAATTCGTTGACGCCCGCGCGCCATTGCCGGGCGGAGCGTAAGGCATGATCATCGACGGCCACCAGCATTTCTGGGATCCCGCGCGCGCCGACTATCCCTGGATGGACGCGCCGGAGCTCACGCCGATCCGGCGTGCCTTCGGTCCGGCCGATCTCGCGCCGCTCTTGAAAGCCAACGGCATCGACGCGAGCATCCTGGTGCAGTGCCGCTCCGCGCTGGCGGAGACCGAGGAATTCCTGCGGATCGCGCATGCGACGCCCTCGGTGATCGGCGTCGTCGGCTGGGCTGATCTGACCGACGCTGCACTTGGCGAGACGCTGGACCGGCTGCGCGCTTTGCCCGGCGGCGACAAGCTGGTCGGCATCCGCCACCAGGTCCATGACGAGGCCGACCCGGATTGGTTGTTGCGCGAGGACGTCCAGCGCGGCCTCACGGCCGTGTTTGCGCACGATCTCGCTTACGATTTCCTGGTCCGCACCCGCGAGCTGCCGGCCGCGATCGCAACCGCGCAAGCGTTCCCGCAGGCGCGCTTCGTGCTCGACCACGCCGCCAAGCCGCCGATCGCCGATGGCGGAAGCACTGAATGGTCCAATGGCATCGCGTCACTCGCGGCCTGCGGCAATGTCTGGTGCAAGGTCTCGGGGCTGGCGACGGAGGCGGTGTGGAGCGACTGGAATGCGGAGCGGCTGTTTCCGTTCGTCGCGCACGCCGCGACATGCTTTGGCGAAGATCGCCTGATCTTCGGCTCGGACTGGCCGGTATGCTTGCTCGCGGGAAGCTATGGTGAGATCAAGGGCGCGCTGGAGTCCTGCCTGATGAAGCTCGGACCGCAGGTGCGGGAGAAGGCGTTCGGCGTGAATGCCAAGGCCGCGTATCGGTTGGCGGTGAGTTGAAGTCGCCAGCGCGCGTGTTGCTCAGCGTTCGTCCCCAAACACCCGATCCAGCGCCGCATCGTACGTCCTCTGCACCAGCTCCGGATGCAGCTTCGCCAGCGTCTCCATCATCACGCCGGAATTGATCTCGAGCACGCGCCAGACGCCGTCGACGCGGACGAGGTCGATCGAGGCGAAGGTGATGCCGATGGCATTGGCGGCGTCGATGGCGAGCTTTGCGCAGGCTGCGCGAAGATCGCCGTCCTGCATCAGTACGGGCTTTGCGCCCGCATCGAGATTGTGCCGCCAATCCGAGCCGCGCTGCTTGCTGTAGACGACGAGTGGTGCGTCATCGAGCAGCACCACGCGAACTTCGTCCTCGATCACGACATAGGGTGAGATCACGAGTCCGGCGCTCATCGAAAAGGCTTCGCCAACCGCATGATCGAGCTCTGTTTCCGTCGTGACCCTGAAGACGGATCGTCCCGACGTCCCCTCGTTCGGCTTCACCACCACACCTTGCGGATTGTCGTGAAGCAGCGCCAGCATTGCCTCTCGCCAGGCGACGCCGACAACCTCCTCGCCCAACTTCGGATTGAGGAACAGGCGATGGGGAATGCAAGGCACGCCCTCGAGCGTGAGCACCTCGGCGGTGGCCGATTTGTCGTTGGCCAGCCGGTGCGCGATGGCGCTGTTGAGGCCGATGTCGTAGCCGAACGCGAAGCGGCGCTGCTCGCCCCGGCGCATCGCCAGCAGCCAGCCATCGGCGCGGACCTGGAGCGCGATGCCATGGGTTGCGCAATAGCGCTTGATCGCCTGGACGAAAATCCGCTCGCCGTTCGCCATGTGCCTCAGTCGCCTGTTGCGGTCGTCAGTTCCAGTCGCTGTTGGCGCCAAAAGCCGCAAAAATGCGGGAAACGGCGCCAAACCGGGGTGAAATCAGAGCTATTCTTAATGAAATTCTCGCGAGTGCCACGGAAATTAAGTGCTGTATTCGAGCCTCGGAGGGAAAAGAAATTGCCCTTCGCCTGCGCCGGACAGCAGTTCCAGTAATGATGTGACCATTTCCGCCGCAAATGCCGGTTTGACCGGCATCAATTGCATCCGGAACGAGGTTGATTATTGGTCTCAATGGCGTAGATCACACACGCGAAATCCTCCGCCATGGCAATGGTGTCCGCTCCGCTTTCAGGGGCCGGGCAGCGCTTTTGCCCTAAAACCGCAATTATTCGGAATATCGAAAATCATGAGCGCGTTTTACCGAGAGAAGGTTCTTTCCGTCCAGCACTGGACCGACACCCTGTTCAGCTTTCGCGCAACCCGCGATTCCGGCTTCCGCTTCCAGAACGGCCAGTTCGCGATGATCGGCCTCGAGGTTGAGGGCCGCCCGCTGCTCCGCGCCTACAGCATGGCGAGCGCCAATCACGAGGAAGAGCTCGAGTTCTTCTCGATCAAGGTTCAGGACGGCCCGCTGACGTCGCGCCTCCAGAAGATCAAGGAAGGCGACACCATCCTGGTCGGCCGCAAGGCGACCGGCACGCTGATCACCGACAATCTCATCCCCGGCAAGCGGCTGATGCTGCTCTCGACCGGCACGGGCCTAGCGCCCTTCGCCAGCCTGATCAAGGACCCCGAGGTTTACGACCAATTCGACAGCATCGTGCTGGTGCATGGCTGCCGTCAGGTCTCCGAGCTCGCCTACGGCGAGAAGCTCGTCGCCGGCCTTCGCGAGGACGAACTCTTCGGGGAGTTGCTTGCGGACAAGCTCATCTACTACCCGACCGTGACCCGCGAGCCGTTCAAGAACCGCGGCCGCATCACCGACCTCATCAGCTCCGAGCAGATCTTCAACGACATCGGCCAGGGCCCGCTCGACATCGCGACCGACCGCATCATGATGTGCGGCAGCCCGGCGATGCTCGAAGAGCTGAAACTGATGTTCGAGGGCCGCGACTTCGTCGAGGGCTCCGGCAACAAGCCCGGTCATTTCGTGATCGAAAAGGCGTTCGTCGAGCGGTAGGCCCTCTCGGTGTCGTCCTGGCAAAAGCCAGGACGCTTGCCTGGGTAAAGCGCCTTGACCGGTTAATGTCCGTCCCTCCCGAGCCCTGCTGCACCGCAGCAGCCCGCCCATCGGGCTGATTGATTTGTCCCCGCCGAATTCGCTAGCCTGAAACAACCGCCGCGTCATATCCGTATGACAGGCGCGGGCGTATCGTACCGCCTCATGCTGGCGAGAGGATGGGAATCGTGGCCGACGAGAATAAGACGCAGGAATCGCCCAACTTATCGCCCAAACGGCTGCCGCTGGCGGAAGAGGGGATCATGGAGACCCTGCTGCTGCCATTCTCCCCACGCTTCATCGTCCTGACGATCTGCGCGGTGGTCACCGCGCTGCTGATCGGCATCGGCATCGCCGACCGCAAGATCTTCGACATTCTGCTGATCCCGATCCTGATCTTCGGCGCCTTGACGGCTCTTGGCGTCCGCGACCTCATGCAGAAGGGCCACGCCGTTCTGCGCAACTACCCGATCTCGGCGCATATCCGTTTTTTGCTCGAAGAGATACGCCCGGAGATGCGGCAGTACTTCTTCGAGAGCGAGAAGGACGGCATGCCGTTCTCGCGCGACATCCGTGCGGTCGTCTATCAGCGCGCCAAGATGCAGCTCGACAAGCGTCCGTTCGGCACGCAAGAGGACGTCTACCGCGAGGGTTATGAGTGGATGCATCACTCGGTCTCGCCGAAGACGCATGCTGAGGAGAAATTCCGCGTCACCATCGGGGGCCCGGATTGCGCCAAGCCGTATTCGGCTTCGGTGTTCAACATTTCCGCGATGAGTTTTGGCGCGCTCAGCCCGAACGCCGTGCGCGCGCTGAATGCCGGCGCCAGGAAGGGCGGCTTCGCGCACGACACCGGCGAGGGCGGCTTCAGCCCCTATCACGCGGAGATGGGCGGCGACATCATCTGGGAGATCGGTTCGGGCTATTTCGGCTGCCGTCATCTCGACGGCGCCTTCGATCCCGAAGCCTTCGCGCGCGTCGCGAGGCAGGACCAGATCAAGATGGTCGAGCTCAAGATCAGCCAGGGCGCCAAGCCCGGTCATGGCGGCGTGCTGCCGGCGGCGAAAGTCTCGGAAGAGATCTCAAAGATCCGCGGGGTCGCGATGGGCGAGGATTGCATCTCGCCGGCCTCGCATCGCGCCTTCTCGACGCCTGTTGGCATGATGCAGTTCATCGGTGAGATGCGAAAGCTCTCCGGCGGCAAGCCGACCGGCTTCAAGCTGTGCATCGGCCACCCCTGGGAATTTTTGGCGATCTGCAAGGCGATGATCGAGACCGGCATCTATCCCGACTTCATCGTCGTCGACGGCAACGAGGGCGGCACCGGCGCCGCGCCGCTGGAGTTCATGGACCATCTGGGCATGCCGATGCGGGAGGGCGTCAGTTTCGTTCACAACGCTCTGATCGGCATCAACGCGCGCGACCGCATCAAGATCGGCGCCTCCGGCAAGATCGCCACCGCCTTCGACATGGCACGTGCCATGGCGATCGGCGCGGATTACTGCAATTCGGCGCGCGGCTTCATGTTCTCGCTCGGCTGCATCCAGTCGCTGAGCTGCCACACCGACCGCTGCCCGACCGGCGTCGCGACCCAGGACCCGACGCGGGCGCGCGCGCTCTATGTGCCGCTCAAGATCGACCGCGTGCACAATTATCACCTGGCGACGCTGCACTCGCTGACCGAGCTGATCGCCGCGGCCGGTCTCGAACATCCGCAGCAGCTGCGCCCGATCCACTTCTCCCAGCGCACCTCGACGACGGACGTGAGATCCTTCGCGCAGCTTTATCCGTCGCTGCGTCCGGGCGAACTGCTCGAAGGCACCGAAGATCCGCGCTTCCGCGACGCCTGGCGGATGGCGCGGACCGAGACGTTCCAGCCGGCGCTGTAGGCGCCGGTCCACTTGCAAGGCCGCAGGTCCCGCGCGCAAAGGCACAACAACATGGGCTGCGTTTAACGTTTGGTTCAACTTTGGGTGTAGATTGTCCCCATGGACGAGCGGCGCGACAAGGCAAGGCATCGCGTGCTGAAGGCCGGAACGATCGAGTTCGGCAGCGGCGGCGCGATCGACTGCACTATCCGCAACCTGTCCGATACCGGCGCCGCGCTCGACGTCAGCAGTCCCGTCGGCATCCCCGACAATTTCAGCCTGTTCGTCCAGGCCGACGGAACACATCTCGCCTGCACCGTGATCTGGCGCAAGGAAAAGCGGATCGGGGTGAGGTTCGGGTGAGGGCTGGGTCGGCAATCTCAACTGTCGTCCCGGCGAAGGCCGGGACCCATACCGCGTGATTTATCGACAATGCGCAGGTAGGAGTAGCACGTAACTACCAGTCTTCGCAAAATTCAGTCTTGTGGCTATGGGTCCCGGCCTTCGCCGGGACGACGAGTGGAGATTGGTGCGGCCATCTGCATTCCAACACGTCGCCGCTCGCTCACCCCGTCTCTACTTCGCCCCGTCGGCTCGCGAGAATCTTGTCGATCCTCCGTCCGTCGAGATCGACCACCTCGATGTGCCAGTCGCCGAAGTCGAAGGCGTCGCCGACATCAGGCAGCACGTTGAATTGTTGCAGCACGAGACCGGCGACCGTGTTGTAGCGGTGCGGCGGCAGTTCGATGCCGAGCAGCTCGCCGAATTCGTCGACCGGCATCCAGCCTGAGACCAGCAGCGAATCGTCCGCGCGCTTGACGTAGGCCGGTTCCGGCGGGCCTTCCTCGGAATGGAAGGCGCCGACGATCGATTCCAGAATGTCGGCCGTCGTCACGATGCCTTCGAAGGCGCCGTATTCGTCGTAGACGAGGCCGACATGCACCGGCGCAGCCTTCAGGATCGCCAGCACGTCGCGCGCATCGGCCGACGCGGGAATGCCGGGCGCCTCGCGAACCAGCACGCGCAAATCCGGCGTGCGCTCGTTCATGAAGGCGACCAGCAGGTCCTTGGCCTGGAGCACGCCAATCGGCTTGTCGCGGTCGCCGTCGGACACGGGAAAGCGTGAATGCGGACTCTTGGCGATGATTGCCTGAATGCTCTCCGGCGTATCGTTCAGGTCGATCTCGTTGACCTCCGTGCGCGGCGTCATGATCGCGCCGACCGGCCGGTCGCCGAGCCGCATCACGCCCGCGATCATCTCCTTTTCGCCCGACTCGAGCACGCCCGCGGTTTCGGCCTCGCTGACCAGATGATGGATCTCGTCTTCCGACACCTTCTCCTCCGACTTGCCGCCCTGGCCGAGCAGCGTGAGGATCAGCTTGCCGGAGAGATCGAGCAGGAAGACCAGCGGCAGCGAGACCTTCGCAAGCACGTGCATCGCGGGTGCAACCCTGACCGCGATGCTCTCGGGGTCGCGCAGCGCCACCTGCTTCGGCACCAGCTCGCCGACGATCAGGGTGGCGTAGGTGATGAGCGTGACAACCAGGCCCACTCCGACGATGTCGGCAATTCCTGCGGACAGGCCGAGCTCGAGCAGCCATTGCGTCAGCCGCTGTCCGAGCGTCGCGCCCGAGAACGCGCCGGAGAGGACGCCGACCAGCGTGATCCCGATCTGCACCGTCGAGAGGAATTTGCCCGGATCGGCCGCGAGCGTCAGCGCCCGCTCGGCGCCGCCGACGCCCTTTGCGGCGAGCATCGACAGCCGGGCCGGGCGTGACGAGACCACGGCCAGCTCGGACATGGACAGCAAGCCGTTGATGACGATCAGGACGACGACGATGGCGAGTTCGGCGGAGAGCATTGATGTTCCGAGGTAAGGGAGTGTGGCGCGGATGGCGGCACCGGCCTTGATATAGGTATTCGGGGGAGAAATGCCGACGATTCTGTCACATCCGGCATCGCGAAGGAACTTCGGCGACACCGTCCGGAAGGCACTCGAAGCCCAAGACCCCGCGGAACTACGGGCATGCCGTTGCTTAACGGGCTCTTAGCGGCAACCGGCTAAGTTTTCGGCATTTGCAGGAATGTATTCGGGGGATCAGATGCGGATCGGGAAGCTCTTTGCGCTGTCGATGCTGACGGTGACGGTGTTTGCAGTCATCCTTGGCGCCGAGGTGCTCATACCCCAGGCGCGCATCTTCACGAACCGCTCCGACGCGATCAAGACGGTCGACGCCTTTGGCGCGACCCTGATGGTCAGTCAGCACGTTGCCGGCCTTCGTGCTCCCTACATTTCCCCGATCTTCCAGGAGAATTCTGCGACGCAGGTCCAGATCGAAGCCGCCGCGAAGGCCGCGAAAGCGGTCGATGCCGCATTCGAGGGGGCCAGGCGTGCCATCATGTTGCTGGATGATTCCGGACCGATGATCGAAAACCTGGACCGTACCGCGCGGCGGCTCAAGGACATCACCACGGCGGCAGACCGCGCGATGAGCCTTCCCCTGGCGGCACGCGACAGCGCTGTGGTCAAGGGCTTCCTTCCGGGCGTTGCCGAGGTCATCGGCAATATCGAGCCGATCATGAACCGGCTCGAAGCGAAGGTCATCAATGCTGATTCCTCGCTTGCGGCGCTGCTGAGCCTGGCGCGAACGGCGCAGGATCTGCGCGTCTCGGCCGGCAGCCGCGCCGCCACGCTGTCCCCTGCGCTGAGCGCACGCCGACCGCTCACGGCTCCCGAATTCTCGCTGATGGATCGTATGCAGGGGCGTGTCGAGGCCGACCGCGAGCGCATCGAGGCCGGCATCGACGAACTCGGAAGCCCGCCCCGCATCGCCACGGCGCTGAGGGCGGCGACGGATTCCTATTTTGGGAAAGCAGCCGCTGCCGTGGACAAGGAGATGCCCGCGGCACGTGGCGACGGCAAGTACGGCATCAATGCCGAAGAGCTGGCCACAGTCATTGTGCCCGCCATCCAGATGTTCTACGGCGTGCGCGATGCCGCGCTGGCCGAAGCGGCCGAGCGCGCCTCGGCCGCGCGCGACGGCGCGTTGGCGATGTTCGCGCTCGCGGGCGTGGCGGTGCTGGCATTGCTGGGGACGCTCGGTGGCGTGACCATGATGCTGCGCCGGCGCGTGGTGACGCCGCTGAGCCGGCTCGCGGACGTGATCGCAACGCTTGCCGCCGGACAGCACGAGGTCGAGATTCCCGTGACCGGCCGCAATGACGAGATCAGCCAGGTGGCGGGCTCGCTCCAGCACTTCAAGGACTCGCTCTCCGCCAAGAAGGCCGCCGACGAGGCCGCCGCGGTCGAAGCCGAGGCGAAACTCCGGCGCAGTCAGCGCATGGACCAGATCGCGCGCGATTTCGAAGCGTTGATCGGCGACGTCATCAACACGGTGTCGTCGGCGTCGTCGGAGCTGGAAGTGTCGGCGGGAACGCTGACGAGCACCGCCGATCAATCGGAAAAGGTCACCGCGACGGTCGCGGCCGCCTCCGAGCAGGCCTCCAGCAACGTGCAGACCGTTGCCGCGGCTGCGGAGGAAATGGCGTCCTCGGTCGACGAGATCGGCCGGCAGGTCCAGGACTCCGCGCGCGTGGCCAGCGAAGCGGTGCAGCAGGCAGCGCGGACCAACGACTATGTCGGCGAGCTCGCCAAGGCTGCGGGCCGGATCGGCGACGTGGTCGAGCTCATCAGTCAGATCGCGGGCCAGACCAATCTTCTGGCGCTCAATGCCACGATCGAGGCGGCGCGCGCCGGCGAGGCCGGGCGCGGCTTCGCCGTGGTCGCCTCAGAGGTCAAGGCGCTGGCCGAGCAGACCGCCAAGGCCACCGGCGAGATCAGCCAGCAGATCACGGGAATCCAGAGCGCGACAGAGGATTCCGTCGGCGCCATCAAGTCGATCAGCGACACCATCACCCGCATGTCCGAGATCGCATCGGCGATCGCCTCCGCGGTCGAGGAGCAGGGCGCGGCGACGCGGGAGATTTCCCGCAACGTGCAGCAGGCGGCACGCGGCACCCAACAGGTCTCCGCCAGCATCGTCGACGTGCAGCGCGGCGCGAGCCAGACCGGATCGGCCTCCTCCACCGTGCTCGCGTCAGCGAAGTCGCTGTCCGGCGAGAGCAGCCGCCTCAAGGTCGAGGTCGGGAAGTTCCTGGATGCGATCCGGGCCGCCTAAGAAGGTCATTGTGAAGGGAAGCGGCTTCACCTAGACTCGCACCACCGGGGATGTTGCAGCCTCCCCGTGAAGTGGTGATCCCACGCAAGCGCTGCTCGCTGACGTTTGGAGCGAGCAATGGATGGGATCACAATCGAACTACCGCTTTTCCTGTTGGCCACCTTTGCCGGTGCATTCGTCGCCGGCCTATCCGGCTTTGCCTTCGGCCTCGTCGCGGCATCGCTGTGGCTTTATGTGCTGACGCCGCTTCAGAGCGCCAGCCTGATCGTCGGCTTCGGCCTCCTGGTGCAGGGCTACTCGGTCTGGAAGCTGCGCAGCGCGCTCGACTGGCGCCGGCTATGGCCCTTCATGATCGGTGCCGTCGTGGGCGTGCCGGTCGGCGTGTCACTCCTGACTTCGGCCGATCCCAAGAGCGTCCGCATCGCAGTTGGAGCGATCCTGATCGTCTACAGCCTCTATGCGTTCTTCAGGCCAAAGCTCAAGGTCGCGACCATCGTGCCGCCGGCCGCCGACATGACCATTGGTTTCGTCAACGGCCTGCTCGGCGGGCTGACTGGCCTTGCCGGCATCATCGTCACCATCTGGTGCAATCTGCGCGGCCTGCCCAAGGAGGTCCAGCGCGCCACGTTCCAGCCCGTCGCAGTCGTGGTGTTCGCCACGGCGGCACTCTTCCTGGGCGCCAAGGGAGCGCTGACGTTCGAGACCGCAAAGCTGTTCGCGCTCGGCCTGCCGTTTCTCTTCGCGGGAACGTGGCTCGGGCTGAAACTGTTCGGCCGCATCGATGAGGCCACGTTCCGCAAGATCGTGCTTGCGCTGCTGTTGGTCTCGGGCGTCGCGCTGCTGTTCTGAGCCGCGCTCAGAACTCGCCGTGCAGCCGTCCCGAGAATACCGACACCGGGCCGCGATCAGCGTTGTAGGCAGGGTTGACGATCAGCTGGTAGTCGGCGGTGAGGGTGAGACTCTTGTTCAGCGCGTAGGCGTAATAGGTTTCGAGGATGCGCTCGCGGCGGTAGTTGAGCGCGCCATCGCCGATGAGAACACCGAGGCCGCCGGCGGCCAGGAAGTCGCGATAATCCTGCGAGATGGCATTGATGGCGCCACCGACGCCGATCACGTCATCGGGCCGGCCCCATTTCGTGCCCTTGATCGAAAGACCACCGGACAGGCTGCGGTGAATGTCGGTGAAGGCCAGCGTCTCGGTCTTGCCGTCATTCCAGCTCCAGCGGCCGAACAGCCCGACATCGTCGGTGATCGCCTGCTCGAGGTTGAGCACATAGCCATACTTCAGACGGCCGCGCCGGGTCTGCGCGATGTCGAGGTTAAGCGCGGGATTGTTCAGCGTCTCGCGGAAGCTGCCCATATTGGCGCTGTCGAGCCAGCCTATGGTCCTGAGCTTGCCGGGCTGGCCGAACAGCGAGAAGCGCGTTTCGAGCTCGAGCACGTACTGGCCGCGCTCGCCGACCCTGGTGTCGAAATGATTCGAATTGGACTCGGAGACCATCAGGAAGTAGCCGCCGCGCAACGCCCACTGCTTCTGGTTCAGCTCGGCGGTGACGCCGTAGGTGAGGCCAACCTTGTCGGCGGAATAGTCGAAGGCGCCTGGCGCCCACAGCGACCAGTTCATGAAGTCCTTGCGGGTGTCCTTGGCGTAGGCGTTGCCATCGAACACGTCGATCACCGGGAATTTGCCGGCCTGCACCGTGAGCCTGGAAACATCGACCTTCTGTCCGAGCTGCAACTGGCCGCTCGCGAGCTCTTCCTGCTCGCCGCCAAAGCCGAACGTCTGGCGCACGAACAATCGCGATGTGTTGTAGTGCGGATAGGGAAAGTTCGACTTCTGCGCTTCGCCGTTGGGGAAACCGGCCGCGCCGACGGTGTCGTTCAGTCCAAATCCCTGCAGCAGTTCGGGATTATAATAGACCTCGCCGCCGTCCCACAGCTTTGCATTCAGGAACAGGCTGTTGCTCCAGGTCGCCTTGGCCTGCCTTGATGGCGAGAGCGAATTCGGCCCGGTGTAGAGCGCGGGGAATGACGGATAGCCTTGCGGCAGATACGTGCTCTGGCCGTGGATCTCCCAGCGATCCGATTCCGTGTCGATTAGCGAGCCGATCCCCGAACCTTTGGGATCGTAGCTCGGCATGCCCGGCCAATCGACCTTGCGGTTGAGGCCGAGCCGGACCGACTGGAAGTCGAGCGACGACGAATTGTACTGGGCGCCGGTGGAGAAGACGACATTGGCGCCGTCGAAGCGGCTGTAGAGATATTCGACCCGCGCGCTCCAATGCGGCGCGAAGCCGTATTCGAGGCCGCCACCGGCGATCCAGCCGGGCCGCGTGTTCAGGATTTTCGGGACTGCTTCGCCTCCGGCCGGCGTGTCGAAATAGCGCTCGCCCATCCATGCAAAGCCGCCGGTGGCGTAGACCAGCCATGGGCCGCTGGTGTAGCCGACGCGGCCGCGCAGGCTCGCGGTGTAGTCCCATTGCTGCGTGACGGTGTTGGCGGGTGTCGCCAGAAAGGACACGATCGAGTTGGAGGTGATGTAGTTCGGAAACGAGAAATCGCCTTCAACGCCAACAAGCCAACCGGAATTGAGCCGGTAATTGTAGCCGGCCTGCACGCCGCCGATCATGCCGCTGAAGACGCCGCTGTCGTTGATCCCGGTGCCGTCGTTCAGCGCGAAGCGCGACGAGCCGAGGCTGTAGCCGGCGTGCGCGCCGATATAGAGCCCGGTCCAGTCGTAGATCGCTTTCAGCGCAGGTGCCTTCAGCGGCAGATCGGCCGCGCGGCTGGTGGCGGGCAAAGCCAAGACGCCCGAGGCAATCGCCGCGGCCGTCCGCAAATACCTGTAACGGTGACCCCTCAACGTCAAAACGCACGCCCCCAAAGCGAGTGTGTCCACTCGCCGCACTATCCCTGCCGATTCGCGGCGACCCTGTCATCAGGATTAGGTGCTCTGCGGTCGGTCGAGATGATCTCGATCCGGCGCGACTTCTTCCCAAGCCCCTGAACCTGTTGCCAACGTTATTGCGATTAATTCGCAATAGCAACTAGTGCAGATTGCCGCAGGGGATGGTTCGCACCGCTGTGTGACGGGACTGCAACAAATTCCCGAGGCGCTAAAACAGTTGACCCCGCCCGGGGGGACATCCGGGCGGGGTCGGGGGCACGACACGGGGTGGATGAGGCGCCCGTGTCGGACGCAGGATCCACGTGAGATCGGCCTCAGGGCCTCAAATCAGAAGCAGGTACGAACGCGGCCGACGTACTGGCCAAAGGCGTTGTACTGGGCGGCCCAGCCGCAGCGGTGATAGCCGTTGTAATAGGGGTCGTTGCTGGCGGCGATCGCGGAGCCGACGACAGCGGCGGTGGCGATGCCCAGGCCGACGCCGACGCCCCAGCCGAGCGGCTTGGCTTGCGCCTGCGAGGTGGTGGCGACGACGCTGCCGGTCAGGGTGAGCGCGGTGAGGGCAACTGCAAAAATCTTGGTCTTGATCGACATGTGAAACTCCATCCGGGTTGAGGCGGTCCGTTGTGGCCCGCGTACCGAGTTGGACGGAGGCTCCGCGCGTCCGGTTCGAAACCGGCAAAAGCGGAGGTCGAGTCTGGCTCTTTCCCGAATGTTTCCAGGAGGATAGGCGCTAACCGAGAGGGCCTTTGGCGAGCCTGTTCACGTCGAAGTTATCAACCTCGGCAAGCAGCTCGCAAAAAGCGCGGGCGCCCTGGTCGATCAGCCGCTCGCCTTTCGCGGCGACGGCTAGCGTCGCATTGCCGATAGCGCCACTTGGGTTGAGATCCTGCGCCTGCCAGGCGAACGGTGCGGGTCGCTGCGTCGACAGCCAGCGATATTGTTGCTCCATCGCAATGCTGCTCGCGGGAAAATCCGCGATCGCATCAACGCGCACCTGATCGGGATAGCGGGCCAGCATGATCGAGGTCTCGACTGCACCGCCGTGGATGCCGTGCCGTACTTCGTCGGCCGGGAACAGCTGGTCCGCGCCCGACAGCCGCGACCACGACGTGGTCACCACGAACAGCTTCTGATGAGCGCGAAGATCTTGCGCGATCAGCATCATGGCCGCGCTGTTGCCGCCATGGCTGGTGATGATGACGAGCTTCTTCAATCCGCGGCGCGCGATGTCTTCGCCGATCGCGGTCCATTTTTTCAACGCGATGTCGGTCGGCAGCGTCTGCGTGCCCGGATAGTCGATATGCTCGGTGGAAATCCCGATCGGTTCAACGGGCAGGAAACTGGCCGGAGCGCTCTCGGGCAGGAGCTCGCGCACCCGCGCCAGATAGGCGTCGGCGATCAGCACGTCAGTCTCGAGCGGCAGATGCGGGCCGTGCTGCTCGGTCGCCGCCAGCGGCAGCACTGCGATCCAGCGCGACACCTCGGCGGGGCTGGCATCGGCCCAGCGGATCTCGGTCCAGTCGCGGGAAGGCGTCATCAAGGTTTCTTTGCCCGAATTTGTCACGTAATTTGGGTTATCAGGGGACGCGGGCCAGGCCGGCTCGCGTCCCTGAATGTCTTGCGGTTTTATCGCGTTGCTTGGACATCGGCTAGAAGCGATCGACGGAGTCCCATCATGAGCCCTTCTCATCTGCGGCGAGCCTTAACGGCGGGCTTGATGGCCGCTTTCGTCTCGGTCGTCCCGGCGCGCGCCGAAACCCTGGACAAGGTCATGTTCGGCACCAATTGGGTGGCCGAGGCCGAGCATGGCGGCTTCTTCCAGGCGGTCGCCGACGGCACCTACAAGAAATATGGGCTGGACGTCACCATCGTCCCCGGCGGGCCCAACGAGAACAACCGGATGCTGCTGATCGCCGGCAAGATCGATTTCTTCATGGCCGCGAACACGCTGATGTCGTTCGACGCGGTCGCCAATAACGTCCCGGTCGTCACGATCGCCGCGGTCTTCCAGAAGGATCCGCAGGTGATGCTGACGCAGCCCGATGCCAAGGTCGCCAAGATCGAGGACCTCAAGCCGCTGACGCTGTTCGTCTCCAAGGAGGGCATGACCAGCTATTTCCAGTGGCTCAAATCCGAATACGGTTTCAGCGAGAAGAACGTTCGCCCCTATAATTTCAATCCGCAGCCCTTCATCGCCAATCCCAAGAGCGCGATGCAGGGTTACGTCACCTCCGAGCCCTTCGCGGTCGAGAAGGCCGCCGGCTTCAAGCCCAACGTGCTGCTGCTCGCCGATTACGGCTTCAACACCTATTCGACCCTGATCGAGAGCCGCCGCGACGTGGTCGAGAAGAAGCCCGACCTGGTGCAGCGCTTCGTCGATGCCTCCATGGTCGGTTGGTACAATTACATCTACCGCGACAATTCCGCGGGCAACGCCATGATCAAGAAGCTCAATCCGGAAATGACCGACGAGCTGCTCGCCTATTCCGTCGCCAAGATGAAGGAGTACGGCATCGTTGATTCCGGCGATTCGCTGAAGAACGGTATCGGCGCGATGAGCGACGAGCGCTACACCTCCTTCTTCAACAAGATGGTGAAGGCGGGCGTCGTGAAGGCAGACCTCGATTTCCGCAAATCCTATACGCTGCGTTTCGTCAACAAGGGCGTCGGCGCCGAGCTGCGCCCGAGCAAGCCGTAGCGCAAGGCCGATGTCATCAGTCCAAACGTCGGCGGCGGTCGAGACCGGCCTGACGGCCCTTGCCGTCAGCCTGCGCGGCGTGACGAAGACGTATGACAACGGCGTGCTGGCGCTCGGCCCGCTCGATCTTGCGGTGCGCAAGGGCGAGTTCATTTCGCTGCTGGGACCGTCAGGTTGCGGCAAATCCACCGCGCTGCGGCTGATCGCCGAGCTCAGCGCGCCATCGTCAGGAATCGTGAGGCTGGCGCGTCGCGAGGGCGGACCCCAGCCAGGTCTTGTTCAACCAGGTCATGGCATCGGCTTCGTGTTTCAGGAGCCGACCCTGATGCCCTGGACCAGCGTGCGCGAGAACGTGCGGCTGCCGCTGAAGCTCGCAGGCGTTCCGAAGGCGGAAGCGCGCACGCGTGCCGATGAGGCGCTGGCGAGCGTCGGGCTTGGCGATTTCGCCGACGCCTTTCCGCGCGAGCTCTCTGGCGGCATGAAGATGCGGGTGTCGCTGGCGCGCGCGCTCGTCACCGATCCTGATATCCTCCTGATGGATGAGCCGTTCGCGGCGCTCGACGAAATCACGCGCTTCCGCCTCAATGATGATTTGCTTGCGCTGTGGCGCAGGCTCGGCAAGACCGTCATCTTCGTCACGCATTCGGTGTTCGAATCCGTCTATCTGTCGCAGCGCGTGGTGGTCATGACGGCGCGGCCGGGCCGCATCCAGGCCGACTTCCGCATCGAGACGGTCGAGCCGCGCGGCGAGGAGTTTCGCACTTCAGTCGCCTATTCCGATTATTGCCGGAAAGTGTCGGCGGCGCTGGCGCCGTCCTATGCAGGGCAGTCCACGCTATGAACGCGCAAGCTTCCGTCACTGCGAAGCCGTCCGGCGCAAGACGCGCGGTGCGCTTCGTGCTGCCCGTCATCGTGTTCGCGGCGGGACTGCTCGCCTGGGAGCTCGTGGTCCGCATCAAGGACATCCCGCCTTACGTGCTGCCGGCGCCCTCCGTCATTTTGCTGACGCTGATCAAGGATTGGGCGGTGCTGTCACAATCGCTCGCCGCGACGCTGCTGACCACGCTTGAAGGTTTTGTCGCCGCCAGCGTCGGCGGCATCGCGTTGGCACTGCTGTTCAACCAGTCCAAATGGGTGGAAGCATCGCTGTTCCCCTATGCCGTGGTGCTTCAGGTTACGCCGGTTATCGCGATCGCGCCGCTGCTACTGATCTATCTGGAGCAGCAGACCGCCGTCGTGGTCTGCGCCTTCATCGTCGCCTTTTTCCCGGTGCTGTCCAACACCACGCTCGGGCTCAATTCGGTCGATCGCAACCTCGCCGGCCTGTTCCAGCTCTATGGCGCCTCGCCGCAGCAAACCCTGCGCTTTCTCAAGCTGCCAGCGGCGCTGCCTTACATTCTCGGCGGCCTGCGCATCGCCGGTGGCCTGTCGCTGATCGGCGCGGTCGTGGCCGAGATCGCGGCGGGAACGGCCGGGGCCGGGTCCGGGCTCGCCTACAGGATCGCGGAATCCGGCTACCGATTGAACATACCCCGCATGTTCGCAGCGCTGCTGCTGTTGTCGCTGGCCGGGATTGTCATCTATGGGGTGCTGGCGCTAGTTTCCCACCTCGTTTTACGGCGCTGGCACGAGAGCGCGCTTGGAAAGGACAACTGATGACCACCGGTTCGATTTCGTCCGAAAAGATCGACCTTCTGATTTATGGGCCGGTCCGGCCGATCCTCGAGAACGGGTTTTCCGATCATTTTGTCGTGCACAAGGCGGAGACGCGGGGCGATCTCGAGCGGCTGACGCCGGCCATCCGCGAAAAGATCCGCGGCGTGGCGGTGACCTATCACACCGTGCGCGCCGACCGGGATTCGCTGTCGCAATTGCCCAAGATCGAGATGGTGGCGAGCTTCGGCGTCGGCTACGACCACGTTGACGCCAAATACGCCGCCGAGCACAACATCATCGTCACCAACACGCCAGACGTGCTGACCGAGGAGGTCGCCGACGTCGCGATGGGCCTTCTGATCTCCACGGTGCGTGAGTTCATCAAGGCCGATCGTTATGTGCGCTCCGGTCTCTGGCAGACCCAGAACTATCCGCTCAGCGTCGGCTCGCTCCGCGACCGCAAGGTCGGCATCGTCGGCATGGGCCGGATCGGACAGGCGATCGCGCGCCGGCTCGACGCCTCGCTGGTGCCGGTGGTCTATCACACCCGCAATCCGTCCAAGGACGTCTCCTACAAGCACTATCCCGACCTGATCGAGATGGCGAAGGCGGTGGACACGCTGATGGTGATCGTGCCCGGTGGCGCTTCGACCAACAAGATGATCAATGCCGAGGTGCTGAAGGCGCTCGGCCCGCGCGGTGTGCTGGTCAACGTCGCGCGCGGCTCGGTGATCGACGAGCCGGCTCTGGTCCAGGCGCTCAAGTCCGGCACCATCCTCGCCGCCGGTCTCGACGTGTTCGCGGCCGAGCCGAACGTGCCGGACGAGCTCAAGACCATGCAGAACGTGGTGCTGCTGCCGCATATCGGCTCGGCGTCGGTGGTGACGCGGAACGCGATGGACCAGCTCGTGGTCGACAATCTCAAGTCCTGGTTCTCAGGCAAGGCGCCGTTGACGCCGGTTGCGGAAACGCCTTTCAAGGGGCGCTGATGAGAGTTCTTCGGGTCGTTGCATTCGCCGTCGCGGCCTCCTTGGCCGCGATCGGCATCGCGCAGGCGCAGGATACGACGACCCTGAAGAAGGAGATGCCCGGGCAGTGGGAGCTCTCGACCACCGAGCGCAGCAAGACCTGCGTCGTCACGCTCAAGGCCGACACTGCTGCTCAAGGCTTCAAGCTCGAGCTGGAGCCGGCCTGCAAGGCCGCGCTGCCCTTCACCAAGGACATCGTCGCCTGGAGCGTCAGGGGTCTCGACATCGTCCGCTTGCAGGATGCGAGCGGTGAAGCGGTGATCGACTTCACCGAGGTCGAGGCCGGCATCTTCGAAGGTCTGCGGCAGGGCGAGGGCGTCTACATCCTGCAGGACCTCGCCGCCGCCCGCTCGATGGCGAAGTCGATGGACCAGATGATCGGCGACTGGTCGATCGTGCGCGGCAACGGCCAGCCGGTCTGCGGGCTGACGCTGACCAACACGGAGGCCGGGCCGGACAATTTCCAGGTCTTCCTCAAGCCGAAATGCGACGCGGCCATTGCGCAGTTCAACCCGACGCAATGGCGGCTCGAGCGCGGCCAGATCATCCTGCTGTCGAAGGCCGGCGAGGTCTGGCAGTTCGAGGCCGACGACAACGCGCAATGGCGGCGCGTCCCCGACACCGCCGATCCCCTGATCATGCTGCGTCAGTAGGCGCCGCGAAACGCGACCTCATCCTGAGGGCCCGCCATAGGCGGGCGTCTCGAAGGATGGCCGCAGACTACGTCGTCGGCTTGGGCGGCGGCGCGGTGCCTTGGGCCCACTTCTCCATCTTGCCGAGCACGCCCCAGGCCGTGAGCGCCAGCGAGATCGGCATCGCGAACTGCCCGAGGCCCGGCACCGCCGACACCAGCGTCCCGAGCAACCCGGCAAGACCGCCCGCGTTGGGGCTCGCCGTCACCGAGGAGAGCAGCGCCGTGATCAGCGAGCCGCCGATGCCGAGCGCAGTTTTCTTGCCGTCGAGCATCTTGCCGATGGTGTCGCCGAGCGCACCATTGACCTGGCCGAGGACGGGCTTGTCGTCTCGGTTGAGCAAGGTGCCGAGCAGGTCGACGACCTGCTTCAACTGATCGACGGGGGCGGGGCTGGTCGGGGTGAGGGGTCCTGGCATGGGAGCTGTCTTGTTGACGAGGGAGAAGAGCCGTTCGAACAGGCTGATCGGATCATTGGTGGCGGGCAGCGTATTGCCCGATGTCGTCGTTGCCGGGATCACGGCGCCGACCGGTGGCCGCAGCAATTGCGCGAGATCCTCCAGCCGCTTCATGATCCTGGACACATCGCCGCTCGATCCGGTGGGGCGCGACTGCACAGCGCGGGTGAGGGCGGCGACCGTGGCGCCGTCGAGAAGTCCGGTATCCCTCAGGCCGTTCTGCTGCTGAAACCGCGAGACCGCGGTTCTGGTCTTCGGTCCGCTGATGCCGTCCTCGGCGAGCGGCGGATTGGCGCCGAGCTTGTTGAGCGCCTGCTGCATGAGAACGATCGTCGACGCGGCGTCGTCCTCTGGTTCGGCGCGGCTCGCAAATTGCGGGCTGCCGTCGAGGGCGATCGAAGGATCCAGCGACATCATCGCATGCAGGATTACAGCCGCGCCGAGCTGGGAATCGACATGGTTCGAATCAAACTCATGATCGCGCACGAATTTGCCGGCCCTTGCCTCGGGCGGGCCATACAGCGTCGAACCGCCATAGAGATAGGGCGAATTGCAGCCCTTGGCGTGATAGCCGAAGCCGTTGAACGCTTCGAGCCGAAACAGAATCCGCGCGATCCCCCAATCGTGAGCGCCGACGAAATTCTCGATCCTGAAGGCGTCCACGGCGCCGTCCACGAAGGTGGCAAACGGGCCGCGCCCTTTCGGAACGAGCGTCGTCACGCGATGAAGCGTTTCGCCGTTGCCGAGATAAGTGTCGAAATCGAAATTGGACTCGCGGTAGTGGCAGAGCGCAGCGAAATACCAGGGGACGCCGGTCAATCGCTCGATCTGCTGATAGGTCGCCTTGCCGTTGATGGCCTTGCGCGCGACCGCATTCGCGTCGGAGAGGCGTGACGGCCGGATCTCGAGATTGGCCCAATTCTGCTCGTATTCGCTTTTCAGACTCTCGAATGAAATCATTTTCCGCTCCCGCAATGAATTATCGCAACTCCGCGTCAGATGAGGTGAACCAAGTGCCGTGACAGGGCGTGAGCCCAGCGTGATCTCCCGCAAGTCTGGCAGGCCGCCGGCGCGGTGCGTGTGAAGTGGGTTACAGCCTCGCTGGGAAAATGAGCGGCACGATTGGGATCAGGGCGGCCGCCCGCGAGGGAACCGGCAGGGCCGCTGCTCCGTTAGCGAGACGAGGCAGTCCGGCCAAGGAGTCCTGCATGACCACGCGCGTCCTCGCGATCGGCATCGAGCCCGGCAACGCGGACTACAGCGCATTCCCGCAGCTCACGCCGGAACTCGTGCGCAACTATATCGATGCGCAGCTGCTGCGCCTGCGTGATCTCGGTTACGAGGTCACGAGTTGCCTGATCGATCTCGATGCCGCGGCGGAAGCCGCCGTCACGGCGACGTTGCGCGAGGAGAATTTCGACTGCATCGTGATCGGCGCGGGCCTGCGCGAGCCCAGGGAGCGCCTGCTGCTGTTCGAGAAGGTGCTCAACCTCGTCCACCGCCTGGCGCCCGACGCCGCGATCTGCTTCAACACCACGCCGGCCGACACCGCCGAGGCGGTGCAGCGCTGGATCGATGCTTGAGATGAATCGGCTGGCCCGCGGCGCGCGCGGCATGGCCTGAGCCGCCTTCCAGCCGAGCCTCCGACGCCACCGCGAGAAGTGCCGGGTCCCGGCGTGGTGATTCTTCTGGTCCGAATCCGGCTGCGGCGCTATGACTTGTCTGACCACAGGGGAGGGCGAGCATGCTTCGAGGTCTTCGCATTGGAAGTTTCGCTGTCGCGGCATGTCTGGCAGTCGTGATGGCGATGCCTCATGAGGCGGCAGCGCAGGACGCCATTGGCGGTGCCATCCTCGGCGGCGTCGGTGGAGCGATCGTGGGGGGCGCCATCGGCGGAGGCCGTGGCGCCGCCATCGGCGCCGTCGTCGGTGCCGGCACGGGCGCTGCAATCGCCTCCGAGGGCGAACGCCGCCGCTCCGGCTATTACGCCTATCAGCGCGGCTGCTACATGCAGCGCCGGGACGGCTCCTACGTTCCGGTCGATCCGCGCTATTGCTACTGAGCGATCGGCCCGATCGCGTTTGACGTTGGCGATCACAATCCATCGGGCGGCAGGCCGGTCGTGCTTGGCGCCACCGGTCGCGCCTGCGCGCGCTCGCGATAGAACGCGTAGAGACCGGACAGCACGATGATCGTCGCCCCCGTCCCCATCATGGTGTCGGGCCTGTCGCCGAACACCAGATAGCCGAACAGCATGGCCCATATCAGCGCGGAGTAGCGGAACGGTGCCACCGCCGAGATATCGCCTGTTCGCAGCGCCAGGATGATGCACTGATAGCCGATCAGGATCAGAACCGCGGCGAACGCCAACAGTGCGAGCGCATGGCCGGATGGCGGCGTCCAGCCGCCGAGCGGAACGACGATGCCGGCTCCGGCGATGGTAACGCTAACCGCGGTCAACAGGGTGACGAACAGCGATGGAATTGGCGCGGGTATTCGCTTGGTCGCGAGGTCGCGGATCGCGCAGAAAACGACCGAGATCAGCACGAGCAGGGAAAATTGGTTGAATCCCTCGCCCCCCGGGCGAACGATGATGAGAACGCCGATAAAGCCGGCCGTGATCGCCAGCCAACGCCGCCAGCCGACGGGTTCGTCGAACGTCAGGGCCGCACCAAGCGTGATGGCGAGTGGCAGCACCTGAAGGATCGCCGTGGCATTCGCCAGAGGCAAGTTCGCGATCGCCGCCAGCAACAATATCGTTCCACCGATTTCGCCGGCCACCCGTAGCATGACCGCCTTCATGATCAGCACGCGTAGCGGCCGCAGCGCCCGCTGATGCTTTGCGAGGGCTGCGATCAGCACCACCGCGAACAAGCCGCGCACCAGCATGATCTGACCGAAGTTCATCTCGGCGGACACCGCCTTGGTGATCGCGTCGTTGATGGTGAAAGCGGCCATGGCCGAAGCCATCAGCAGGCTTCCACGAATGTTCAGGGAAAGGACCAAATCGGTTTCCAGGCCGGACTATCTCGCGTCTGTGTCTTCAGACGAACGCCGGTAACGGTAACTTACCTGAGGCCTCGAATAAAACAATACGGTCGACCGTATTGACATGATGTTTTGTAGATCATAGGCTCGTGTACGAGTTCAACAATCCTTTGGAGGGTCGACCATGACGGCAACGACTGTGTTCAAAACCGCAGCCACCAAGTTTGACATCGCGGCGGTCGCGGAGCGCTATTTGGCCGCCTGGATAGCCCACGATCCGGCTGCCATCCTTGCTATGCATGCGCCGCAATCAACGTTTCAGGCGCACGGCCGGACCAACGTGATTCGTGGGATCGACGCATTGCGCACAGAGTTCACCCAGGTCTTCGAGCGCTATCCCGGTTTTGCCGCCGAGACGCATCGCCTCTTGTTCGGCGAGCGGCACTGGACGCTCGACTGGACACTGACATTCGAGCCAGCCGGCAAGACGCGCCGTGGATTTCGTGCGCTGGACGTTGTTGAGGTGGACGACGACGGACTTGTCACACGGAAGGACACGTTCTTCGATTTTGCGCAGGTCAAGGCAGCGTTCGAAGTCGCATGACGGAGGCGAGCATGACCAACGCAACTCTCGCCGCAAACCAGAGGAAACCGCTGTTCGACCGGGCGTTGATCGACGCGTTGCCGGTCGAGCATCTGTGCGATCTCAGCATCGATCTGGAATTGGGCCAGGTGATCTCGACTCCCCTCGGCACTCGGTTGACCTTTGTGGTCAAGGGCGGTCGCTTCGAAGGTCCACGCTTCCGGGGTGAAATGCTGCCGGGCGGCGGCGACTGGGTCTCCCTCGGCGCCGACGGCACCAGTCGCATGGACGTTCGCGCAACCATGCGCACCCGTGATGGTGTTCTCATCCATTATGAGTCGCATGGCGTCCTCAGGTACCCGCCAGATGGCCGTCAGCGTCTGGCGAAAGGCGAACGGTTGTCCTTCGACGAGAGCTATGTGCGGCCGACGCCCAGGTTCGAGACGTCAGACGAGCGCTATGCGTGGCTTTGTGGAATCGTGACCGTTGGCTACGGTGAGTACGGTCCGGGCCGCATCGATCATCGGATGTTTATCATCCTCTGAGCCTTGCGGCGAAGCAGCAGGTGGCCACATCGACTGCCGGATGTGCTAAGTCTCTGAGGATAGTGTTAGGATTGTACAAATGCGGGCGCCAAGGTCACCAAAAGTCAAGCCCGCGCGCAGCCCATTGACTTCGAGACTGGCCTCGCCGGACCGACTGCCTGTCGACGAGACCACGGACAAGCGACTGCTTCGCGGCCTGCGCTCGCGAAAATTGGTGTTGGCCCGGGCCGTCGATATCGCGTCCCTGGAAAGCCTGGAGGGCCTGAGTTTCGGGCGGCTTGCGACCGAAACCGGAATGAGCAAGGCCGGCATTCAAGCCTTGTTCGAAACCAAGCAGACCCTTCAGAAGGATACCTTCGCTTATGCCCTCGATATGTTTCGCGACTTCGTCGTTCGTCCCGCCGAAGCAAAACCGCAAGGCGTCCACAGATTTCGGGAGTTGATTGACCGATGGCTGCACTATGCCGAACGGCCGCTTTTCGCCGGCGGCTGTTTCTTCGCGGCCAACCTCACTCAACTTGACTCCCACCCAGGGCCGCTGCGCGACCTGGTGGCGGGCGCTCAAAGGGCATGGGTCGCTCGACTTTCCGCCGAGTTGAAACATGCGGTCAAGCAAAAGGACATCGTCAACTCGGATCCCGAGCTCTCCGCGTTCCAGATCGAAGCCGTCCTCCGTTCGGCGAACACCGCGTTCCGGCTCGGCGAGCCGACCGTTACGCGCAAGGTATGGCGCGTCGTGGACAGCTTCTTGACCGCCGCCGACAAGTAACGGTTATTCTGCGGTGCGCTGACCGCCGGGCCGCCGGTCTTTCGACATCGCTAGATCAGCCGCATCCCGCGCAAACTCGCATGGCCGCTCTTGCCGACGATGATGTGGTCGTGCACCGCAATCCCGAGCGGCTTTGCGATGTCGATGATCGCCTTGGTCATCTGGATGTCGGCCTGCGAGGGCGAGGGATCGCCAGAGGGGTGGTTGTGCACCAGGATCAGCGCGGTCGCGGACAATTCCAGCGCGCGCTTGATCACCTCGCGCGGATAGACCGGGGTGTGATCGATGGTGCCGGTCTGCTGCACCTCGTCGGCGATGAGCTGGTTGCGCTTGTCGAGGAACAGCAGGCGAAACTGCTCCTTGTCGGCGAACGCCATGCTGGTGCGGCAATAGTCGATCACCTCGTTCCAGGACGACAGCGCGTTGCGGCTGTTGACCCCGCCCTTGGCGACGCGATGCGCCGCCGCCGCGAGCAGCTTGAGCTGGTGGATCGCGGATTCGCCTATGCCGTCCACCTCGCGCAGGCGCGCCACCGGCGCATGCACGACCTCGGCAAACGAGCCGAAAATCTTGATCAGCGACTTCGCCAGCGGCTTGGTGTCACGCCGCGGCAGCGCCGGAAACAGCGCCATCTCCAAAAGCTCGTAGTCGCTGAGCGCGTCCGCTCCGGCGCTGTAGAAGCGCTCGCGCAGCCGTTCGCGATGGCCGAGATAGTGCGGCGCTTCTTCCGGCTTGCTCTTGTCGTGGTCGGGCTTGGCGGGCATCGGCCGCCAGCATTGCCGCGGATAATCGCTTTTGCAACCGTCAATTGCGGCAGCAGACCCGGTTCACGCCAGCCGGCGACCGCGCAGGTCAGCCGTCGGCCGCGCCCTCACCCGATCTGCTTCTCGCCGTGCCGCTCCGACAGCGTGAAGATCTCGACGCCGGTGGCGGTGACGCCGACGGAGTGCTCGAACTGCGCCGACAACGAGCGGTCGCGGGTCACGGCGGTCCAGCCGTCGGAGAGGATCTTCACATGCGGCTTGCCGAGATTGATCATCGGCTCGATGGTGAAGAACATGCCGGGCTTGAGCTGCACGCCCTCGCCGGGCCGGCCGATATGGATGATGTTCGGTTCGTCGTGGAACATGCGCCCGAGGCCATGGCCGCAGAAATCGCGCACCACGCTCATGGCCTGCGGCTCGACGAAACTCTGGATGGCGTGGCCGATGTCGCCGGTGGTGGCGCCGGGCTTCACCGCGGCGATGCCGCGCATCATCGCCTCATAGGTCACCTCGATCAGCCGCTCCGCCTTGCGCGCGATCGGGCCGACTGCATACATGCGGCTGGAATCACCGTACCAGCCGTCGACGATGAAGGTGACGTCGATGTTGACGATGTCGCCCTCTTTCAGCGGACGGTCGCCGGGCATGCCGTGGCAGACCACGTGGTTGAGCGAGGTGCAGGTCGAATAGCGGTAGCCGCGATACATCAGCGTCGCCGGATAGGCATTGTTGCTGAAGGCGAAGTCGCGGACGAATTGGTCGATGCGGTCGGTCGGAACGCCGGGCCCGACGATGTCGGTGAGCTCGTCGAGGCACTTCGCCACCAGCGCGCCCGCCTTGCGCATGCCGGCAAAGGCGCTTGGTCCATGCAGCTTGATCTGCCCGGTCTTGCGCAGCGAGGTATCGGTAGCTTCGACGTAGCTCATGCGGATGCGGTCTTCTCGGCACGGGGCCGGTATCGAGGTGGGCGCAAGGGTCTGATTTAAGGCCCTAATTTAATGATTGCGGGCCTGCATGCAAGCCGGGCCTGCCTGCCTTGCGCCTGAAAGCGGGCCTAATTCGGGACTTCTACGGTGGTTTCCACCGGCAGGGCGCCGCCGCGAATGCGGATTTCGCGGACGGGGTAGGGAACCCGGATGCCCTCGCGCTTGAAGGCCTCCCACAGCGCCAGCATCACGTCGCTCTTGACGTTGTCCATGCCGTCGGGGTCGGCGATCCAGAAGGTCAGCGAGAATTTCATCCCGGCTTCGGCGAATTCGGTCAGGATGCAATTCGGCGGCTTGCCCTTCTGTGCGCGCGGATGCGCGGCCGCGGTCTCGGCGGCGAGCTTGCAGACCAGCCGCGGGTCGGCGTCGTAATTGGTGCCGAAGGCGATCTTCACCAGCGTGTTCTTGTCGGTGTAGGTCCAGTTGACGACCTTTTGCGTCACCAGATCCTCGTTCGGCACCAGGAATTCGCGGCCATCGCCGGCGGCGACGGAAATATAGCGCGTCTTCATCGCGCTGATCCGCCCGGTGTTGTCGCCGATGGTGACGAGATCGCCGGGCTTCACCGATTTGTCGGCGAGCAGGATGATCCCAGAGATGAAATTGGCGACGATCTTCTGCAGGCCGATACCGATGCCGACGCCGACCGCGCCGGAGAACACCGCGAGCGCCGAGAGATCGATGCCGACCGTGCCGAGCGCGATCACGATCGCGACCGCAAGCAGGCCGATGCGGATGATCTTGACCAGCAACACCTGCACCGATGGCGTCAGATCGGTGGTCGAGTTGATCCGGCTCTCGGCGAAATTGCTGGCGATGTTGGTGAGCCAGAGCGCGATGAGCAGCAGCGCGCCGGCCTTGATCACCAGCAGCGGCGTCAGCCGCAGGCCGCCGAGCACGATGGCGAAGGAGTCGAGCAGGTCGACCGTCGCATCGAGCTGGCCCACGATCGAGAGCGCCGCGACGAACCAGGCCGTGATCGACACCAGCTTGACGATGAAGGCGTTGCGCAGCACCGAGGTCAAGAGCCGGACCGCGAGCCAGGCCAGGCCCAGCTTGGCGGCGACCATCAGGAGATAGCTGCGGCTCGGCCAGGTCGCGTGGTACATCACCACGCGGGAGACGATCACGAGCAGGGTGAACACGGCCGTCGAGGCGCTGGAGACCATCACTCGGGCGAAGTGCCGGAGCGGCAGCGGCCAGCGCATCGCCAGCGAGGTCATGTCGACGCGGCTGCGAACGGCGGCTTCCGCGGCATAGGCGATGCCCGCCGCGGCCAGAATGAGCCCGAATTGCAGGTAGAACCAGGGCGAGGAGATTTCCGCCCCGACGCTGCGCGCGGTGGTCTGCACGAACTCCATGAAGTCTTTGAGGTCCATGTCTATCGGTCTCGTCGGGGAGCGGGCGGGAGGCATTGATTCGAGCGCGCCGGAGAATCCCACAAAGGGCGCGGCCGGACCACCGATACACCGCTAAGTGAAGTGCGTTAAGGCCGCAAAATGCGGGCAGATTGCCGCGAGCGGGAGAAAATGGGTTGGCGTGCAGGGGCGGCGACGATAAGGATGCTGAAGCGCATGTTTTCGAGACGGGCAAATCTGTTGGTCGCGGCACACTTCACCTCGCCCCGCTTGCGGGGAGAGGTCGAAATTCAAGCGCAGCTTGAATTTCGGGTGAGGGGGACTCTCCGCGAGTCCCACTGTCACCAGCCCCGCGGAGGCTCCCCCTCACCCCACCCTCTCCCCGCAAGCGGGGCGAGGGAGTACCCGGCCGGTGGCCCCCTGACTGAAATCGTCGATCTCCCGGAGTAACCGCAGCACCGCATGGCTTCCCTCGACACTGTCAGCCTCGCCATATTGCTCGGCGCCGTCCTGGTGTTGGCCGGGATCCTGTCAAGCCTGCTTGCGCTGCGCTTCGGCGCGCCCCTTCTGCTCGTCTTCCTCGCGATTGGCATGCTCGCGGGCGATTCCGGTCCCGGACAGCTGCAGTTCGACGACGTCCGAACCACCTATCTGGTCGGCTCGGTCGCGCTCGCACTGATCCTGTTCGACGGCGGCTTGCGGACCCGCTTTGCCAGCATCCGCACCGTGCTTGCGCCTTCCATGGTGCTCGCGACCGTCGGCGTGCTGCTGACCGCGCTGATCACGGCACCGTTCGCAAAATATGCGCTCGACCTCAACTGGACGGAGTCGCTGCTGGTCGGCGCCGTGGTAGCCTCGACTGACGCGGCCGCAGTGTTCCTGCTGGTGCATACCCAGGGCCTGCGCCTGCGCCCGCGCGTCGGCGCGACGCTGGAGGTGGAATCCGGCACCAACGATCCCTTCGCGATCTTCCTCACCCTGATGCTGGTCGAATACATCTCGCTGGGAACGGGCACGGCCGCGCACGTGGTGATGGAGTTCGCCCAGGAGGCCGTGCTGGGCGCCGTCGTCGGGGTGATCGGCGGGCGTCTGGTCGTCATCGCGCTCAACAAGGTCGCGCTGCCGCAGGGCCTCCATGCGCCGTTCGTCACCACCGCCGCGCTCGTCATCTTCGGCGGCTCGCAGATCATGCACGCCTCGGGCTTCCTCGCGGTCTATCTCGCCGGCATCATCATCGGTAACCGCCCGACGCGCGCGCATAATTCGGTGGTGGCCTTCCTGGACGCCGCGACCTGGCTGGCGCAGATCGTGATGTTCGTGCTGCTCGGCCTGCTGGTCTCGCCGAGCCGGCTCGGCGGCAGCGTGCTGCCGGCGGTGGGGATCGCATTCGTCCTGATGCTGGTGGCGCGGCCGATCGCGGTGTTCGTCTGCCTGGCGCCGTTCCGCTTCAACTGGCGCGAAAAGATCTTCATCGCCTGGACCGGCCTGCGCGGCGCGGTCGCGATCTTCCTGGCCTCGATCCCGATGCTGGTCGGGCTGTCCAAGGCCTATCTCTATTTCGACGTCGCCTTCGTCGTCGTCATCATCTCGCTCCTGCTGCAGGGCTGGACCCTGGGGCCGGCCGCGCGCAAGCTGCATGTGGCGCTCCCGCGCGCCGAGCGCGGCCCGCGCCGTGTCGAACTGGACTTGCCTGGGCAGCTTGAGCAGCAGCTCGTCGGCTATCCGGTGCGGTCCAAGAGCCTGTATTTTCGCCGCGGCCTGATCCCGTCCTGGTCGAAGCCGACGCTGGTGATCCGCAAGGAGAGCATCTTGACGCCGGCGGAAGCCGAGCCGATCGCGCCCGGCGATTACATCTACCTGCTGGCGCCGCCGGAAAAGGCCGAATCGCTCGACCGCTTCTTCGTCGACATGCAGCCGAGCTCGGCGCCGGACCCGCATCTGCTGGGGGACTTCATGGTCTCCGGCGAGCACACGCTCGCCGAGCTGGCGGAGATCTACGGCGTGGAGGTCGGCGAGGACGAGCGCGGGCACACGCTCGCTGATTATTTCGACGTCCATCTCGACCGCGCACCGAAAGAGGGCGCGGAGCTCGTGCTGGATCCGATCGTGCTTGTTGCGCGCTCGATCTCCGGTGGCAGAGTCAACGTCGTCGGCCTGCGCCTGCCGGAAGACGAGGAAACGCCCGCGCCGCTGACGCGTATGCAGGCGCTGCGGCGCAAGCTCGCGGATTTATGGACCTCGGTGGCCGGGGTCTAGCGGCGTTTCGCGCGTCGTGGCCGTGAGAATCGTTGAAGCGATATGCCTCCCCGATGTCGTCCTGGCGAAAGCCAGGACCCATAACCACCGTCAGCTGTTTTGCGAATGCTGGTGGTGACGATCTGCCCCCACCCACTCTCCTCCCTGGGGTAATGGGTCCTGGCTTTCGCCGGACGACGGCGGAGAGCGATGGCGACAACGCTGGAATCGCCACCAAATCGCCGCAACCGCCGAAGATTTGCGCGTCTTCGTGACCGCTGCTCCCGGAACGCTCCGCGATGCCGCTCGTTCTTAGCGGCGTAAACGCATCCGACAGGAGTAATCCATGCGAAAGCTCATCTTGCCGGCCATCGTCGCGATCGGGCTCGGATCGGCCGCGCCCGCGATGGCCTATGACACCGGCGATCAGATCTCGATGCAGGTCGCGCTCGACGTCGCCACCGACATCGGCGTCATGACCGTCTCGCACACCGAGTTCCTCGGCGACGAATGGCAGATCGAAGGCCGTGATCGCGCCGGCCGCTGGATGGAGGTCGATGTGGACGCGCGATCGGGTGAGGTGCGCAACGTCGATCGCGGCTGGTAGTGGCGGGTCTCGGTAGCAGAGCGCGCCGCCGCAACGCACGGGGACCGCGCCGCCTCGGTTCGGCTGTCGGGCGCGCTCCACGTTCATCTCGTCGAGGCGCTCGGCAATTCTGAGCTGACGCACTTCCTCGCCGATCTGCTCAGCCGATCCTCGGTGATGGTCTCGGTCTACGAGCCCGCCCCAACGTCGTCCTGGCGAAAGCCAGGACCCATTACCCGGGGAGTAGTTTTGCGAACACCGGCAGTTACGTTTCTTCGCTGGTACGCACACCACCTGCCGCTGATAGATCACGCGGTATGGGTCCCGGCCTTCGCCGGGACGACGGCGGTGGGTGTGACGGCCAGTATGGCTACGTCAGCACCTTCACCCCGCCGAACGACGTCACGCGGCCCTGCTTCAGCATCACGATCTGCGTCGCGAGCTGGCGCAGCTCGGCGACGTCGTGACTGACATAGACCATGGGGACATTGGCCTCATCGCGCAGCCGCACCAGATAGGGTAGGATCTCCAGCTTGCGGCCCTCGTCGAGTGCGCCGAGCGGCTCGTCGAGCAGCAGCAGGCGCGGCCTCGACAGCAGCGCGCGACCGAGCGCGACGCGCTGGCGCTCGCCGCCGGAGAGCTTTCCGGGGCGGCGACCCTGCAGCGCGCCGATGTCGAGCAGCTCGATGACGCGCTTGTGCTGCGCCGGGTCGGGCGCGAGGCCGTTCATTCGCCTGCCATAGTCGAGATTTTGCGCGACGTTGAGATGCGGAAACAGCCGCGCATCCTGGAACACATAGCCGATGCGGCGCCGCCAGGTCGGCACATGAATGCCGGCCGCGCTGTCGTCGACGGTCTCGCCGTCGATCACGATGGTGCCGCGGTCGGGCCGCAGCAGCCCCGCGATCATGTTGACCAGTGAGGTCTTGCCGGCGCCCGACGCTCCGAACAGTCCGATGACGCGGCCTTCGCTCGCGAAGGACGCGGACAGCGAGAACTCGCCGAGCTGCTTTTCGATGTCGACACGCAGCATGGTCAATTCCCGTGCAGGCGCGCGGTGGCGCGGCGGGCGAACCATTCGGCGGCAATCAGCGCGCCGAGCGCCAGTACGAGCGAGACGATCACGAGCCGTCCCGCGGCGGCGTCGCCGTCCGGGGTCTGGATCAGCGAATAGATCGCGGACGAAATCGTCTGGGTCTCGCCGGGAATGTTGGAGACGAAGGTGATGGTGGCACCGAACTCGCCGATCGCTTTGGCAAAACCCAGCACCATGCCGGCGAGCACGCCGGGCAGCGCCAAGGGCAGCGTCACCGTGAAAAACACTTTGAAAGGAGTGGCGCCCAGCGTCTCGGCGGCCTGCTCGAGCCGGCGGTCGATCGCCTCGATCGACAACCGCATCGGGCGCACCAGCAGCGGAAACGCCATCAAGCCGCAGGCAAGCGCGGCACCGGTCCAGCGGAAGGCGAAGACGATGCCGAGATGGTCCGCCAGGAAACCGCCGACGAGGCCGCGGCGGCCGAAGGTCAGCAGCAGCAGATAGCCGGTGACGACCGGCGGCAGCACCAGCGGCAGATGCACCAGCGCATCGAGCACCGACTTGCCCCAGAAATCACGCCGCGCGAGCAGCCAAGCCAGCGCAATGCCGAACGGCGTTGCCACCAGCGTCGCGATCACGGCAACCCTGAGCGAGAGCAGGATCGCCGTCCATTCGGCGGGAGAGATGTCGAGCATCAAATCGCAAAATCAAGTGGAGGGGCTGATCAGGAACTTGAAACCGTATTTTTCCAGAATGGTCTTGGCGGCGGTCGAGCGCAGGAAGGTGAGATAGTCGCTGGTCTCGCCCTTTGCTGTCGTGGTTGCAGCGACGGGATAGATGATCGCGGGATGCGAATCCGCCGGGAAGGTGCCGATGATCTTCACGCCGGGCTCAACCTTGGCATCGGTGGAATAGACGATGCCGAGATTGGCCTCGCCACGCGCGACCAGCGTCAGCGCGGCACGCACGCTATCGGCCATGGCGAATTTCGGCTCCGCGGCCTGCCAGGCGCCGAGGTTCTCCATCGCCGCCTTGGCATACTTCCCAACCGGCACGGACTTGACGTCGCCGGTCGCGATCCTGCCGTCGCCGACGAGTTTTGCGAGGTCAAAGCCTTGCGCGATCGCGACGTTGTCGAGCTTGGACTCCTTCGGCGCGATCAGCACGATGCTGTTGCCGAGCAGATTGACCCGGGTCGCCTCGTTGATGGTCTTCTTGGAGATCGCGTAGTCCATCCAGTCGGTGTCGGCGGAGACGAACACATCGGCCGGCGCGCCCTGCTCGATCTGCCTGGCGAGCACGGAGCTTGCGGCATAGCTGACGCTGAACTTGACGCCGGTCCTGGCGGTGTAGGCCGCGTCGACCTCGTCGAGCGCGTTCTTCATCGAGGCTGCCGCGAACACGGTGATGGTCTTGTCCTCGGCGGCGACAGGCGAAAGGCCCGCACCCGCGAGGATCACGAAAGCGGTGAAGAGTCCGGCAATACGAATCATGGATGCGCTCCGTGCGAGATCGCGCGCGCAAGAAGCACGCGCAGATCCGGCGTTGGTGGGTCTGGGCGACGGGCGGAAGCGCTGTTCCACGGGTCCCGGCGGCGGCTTACGGCCGGCAGGGATATCGCTGGTCTCGAAGATAGCAGGCCAGGGCCTCAGGTCAAAGGCGACCGTTTGGCTCATTCCGTCGGCAGGATGGCGATCGACAGCGAATTGTCCTTCGCGCCGCTGACCTGGAGCACGACGGGCTGCGCCGACAGCTCGTATTTCATGGTCTTGCGGATGCCGTCGCAATCGGTCGCGCCGCTGAAGGCCACGGGCTTGAGGGCATGCCCGTCCTGGACCACGTCGATCCACGCGCCCGAGGACAGGCTGACCGTGTAGAGCCCGGCCTTCGGAGCCTTGATGCTGGTGAAGCCGGCAAATGTGCCGTCCTTTGGCGCGCGCTCCGGAGGCGTCGGCAGTTTTGCCTCCTGAGGCGTGACCAGCCCAAGTTTAATGGCCGATGACGGGACCGCGGCCTGCTCACTTCCCGATGCCAGCTTGGCAAGGTCCGGCGCAGTCAGTGCGGCGCGTTCGTTGTGGATGGGCCATTTGAACTTGTCGCAGCCGCTGGGCTCTTCGGCAGCGAGGGCCGAGCTCGCGCCGAGCGAAAGCGCGGTGAGGAGGGCGAGGATGCGCATGTCGTATCTCGTCATTGGCCACGCGAAGACGCGGGCTGGCGGTCAGGCTTGTTGAAAGGGATGCGCATCCCGGGAGGGCCGCGGGCTTACGGCACGGCGGCAAGGCGATCGTAGCGCATTTGGGCCGTACGAACTAGCCGTCGGCTCAAACTCCATGCGTCATCCGGGACAAGCGCAGCGAAGCGGAGCGCAGATCCGGGATCCATAGCCACAGCGAGTAGTTTGGCGAAGACTCGTGGTTATCACTTCGCCCCACGACTCCTCCTTGGGGTAATGGGTCCTGGCTTTCGCCAGGACGACAGCAGTGGTGCCTACGGCTTCGCATTGCCCGCGTGCAGCACGGCCTTGCACGCCGCCGGCATCTGCGCCAGCGTCATCGGCGGTTTCGGCTTCGGGGGCTCCGGCGGGGGTTTGGGGTGCAGCACGCCGTCGCTGAACCAATAGGCGAGATCGGAGGGCTTGCAGCCTTCGTCGTCGGATTGCGACGGCTGGCCCTCGCAGTCGCTCGCGCCCGCGGGGCAGTGCATGCGGATGTGGAAATGATAGTCGTGGCCCCACCACGGCCGGATCTTCGACAGCCAGGAACGGTCGCCCTTGGCCTCGCGGCACAGCGCCTTCTTGATCGCGGCATTGACGAAGATGCGCTGCACCGCCGGCTCCTGCGCCGCGTCGCGCAGCACCAGCACATGGCCCGGCGTGAACACCTTCGGATCGATGTCGAGCCGGTCCGGGCGCACCATCATCACCGCCGACATGTCCTCGCGCTCCTCGCGCGATAAGCGATGGTCAGGCATCGGCGTCAGCCAGATGTCGGCATCGAGGCCGATCTGGTGGCTGGCATGGCCGGACAGTGCCGGCCCGCCGCGCGGCTGGGCGATGTCGCCGACCAGGATGCCGGGCCATCCCGCGTCCTTGTGCGCCCTGGCGGCAAGCCGCTTGATCAGCGCGATCATCGCGGGGTGACCATAGCTGCGGTTGCGCGACAACCGCATCACCTGCCAATTGTCGCCGTTGAGCGGCATCTGCTCGGCGCCGCCGATGCAGCCCTTCACATAGGAGCCGATGACGTGCGCCGGTCCGGTCGACGGCAGCAGCTTGCGCGCGAACAGCTCCTTGGCGCCAATATTGGGATCGTTCGGATTGGCGAGCGGCGGCAGCGGCTTTGGGTTGACGCTGCCCTTGTCCTGGGCCAGCGCGTCGCTGGCGGCCAGGAGCGTCATGACGAGCAGGAGAGGGGCGAGGCGGCGGGGACTCATGTTGACATCCTTATAACCCAACACCGCGTCAGGGTTAAGGAACAGTCCAGCGGATGAAAGATCGTCTCAACTCGCGGTTCCGCGGCGTCGGCCCGCCGATTTTTAACGGCGCGATAACCCTCTCATGCATTGACCAAAATTCGTGCGCGGGACGCGTGCTCACGCCCTTCTGCATGCAATCGCGTGCGATCCCGGAAATGATTCAAGGCGGCGCGCAATTTTGCGTCATCTCGTTCTCCGATGACGACAATGCGATGCGCCTGGAGCGCCCATCGGCACTGCCGCGCCTTGCAAACGGGCAATGAGGGCTTTTTTTTCGAGACTGCCAGACCGTGCGTCCCATCGCCATGCCACCCAAGATTACCTTTTTTTCAGACACTTGCCCCAAGAGTTGCGGTCGCTGGGTGCGACTGGGACGAGTGAAGTTGAGTTTGGGGTTTCGAAAGCCGAAAAAGCGAAAGGGCAGCGTGCTTGGCAGGTCCGGCCTGCACCCGCGCAAGCCGCGCTTTGCGCGCGCCCCTCATCCTCCGTCCGAACGCGACGAAGTTCTGCGCAGCCGTGCCGAGGCTGAGGCCGCCATCGCGGAAGCGCGCAAATCCCATGAGCGCCTGCGCCAGGCCATCGAGATCCTGCCGCAAGGCATCGTGTTTCTCGATGCCGAGGGCCGCTACGTGCTCTGGAACAAGCAATACGCGGAGATCTACAGCAAGACCGCCGATCTGTTCGAGGAAGGCGCGCGCCTCGAGGACACGCTGCGCATCGGCGTCGCCCGCGGCGACTATCCAGAGGCTGCCGGCCACGAGGAAGAATGGATCGCCGAGCGGCTGCAAAGGCTCTATCAGCCCGGCGCGCGCCACGAGCAGAAACTGGCGGACGGCCGCGTCATCCTGATCGACGAGCGGCTGACCGAGGACGGCGGCGTCGTCGGCCTGCGCGTCGACATCACCGAGTTGAAGCAGCGCGAGGCCTCGTTCCGCCTGCTATTCGACGGCAATCCCGTCCCCATGATCGTTTGCGCACTGGACGACGAGCGCATCCTCGGCGTCAACGATGCCGCGGTCGCCCACTACGGCTACAGCCGCGCCGACTTCGAACGGCTGACGATCCGTTCCCTTCAGGCTTTCGACAGCGAGCCGCCCTGGACCGCCGATTCGACCGGCGAGGAGCAGGCCGGACGCACCTGGAAGCACGTCAAGGCCGACGGCGCCCTGATCGACCTTGCGATCTATTCCCGCGAACTGACCTATGCCGAGCGGCCCGCGGTGCTGCTCGCGCTGATGGACATCACCGAGCGCAAGCGCGCCGAGGCGCGGCTCGCCTTCATGGCCCAGCATGACGGGCTGACCGGTCTGCCAAACCGCAATCTGCTGCGCCAGCAGGTCGACGAGATGCTGCTGCATACGAGGCGCAGCACCGACAAGGTCGCCCTGCTGATGCTGGGGCTCGACAATTTCAAGGCGGTCAACGACACGCTGGGGCACGCGGTCGGCGACAAGCTGCTGCGCGGCGTCGCCAAGCGGCTGCGTTCGACCTTGCGCGAGGACGACGCGCTGGCGCGGCTGAACTCGGACGAGTTCGCAATCGTGCAGAGCGGCCTCACGCGTCCCGAGGATGCGGTGCTGCTGGCCAAGCGCCTGCTGGAAGCCATCGCCGATCCCTATCTACTCGACGGCCATTCCGTGGTGATCGGCGCCTCCATCGGCATCGCGATGGCGCCGGGCGACGGCGACGATTCCGAAAAGCTGCTCAAGAGCGCCGACATGGCGCTGTCGCGCGCCAAGCTGGATGCGCGCGGCTCGTTCGCGTTCTTCGAGGCGGCGCTCGATGCGAAAGCGCAGACCCGCCGCAAGATCGAGGTCGAGCTGCGCGACGCCATCCAGAACGACGTGCTGCGGCCGTACTACCAGCCGCTGATCGACCTCCAGAGCGGCCGCATCACCGGCTTCGAGGCGCTGGTGCGCTGGCCGCATGCCGAGCGCGGCATGGTCTCGCCGGCCGAGTTCATTCCGGTCGCGGAAGAAACCGGGCTGATCAATCCGCTCGGCGGCCTGATGCTGCGCCGGGCCTGTCACGATGCCGCGACCTGGCCGGACGACGTCCGCGTCGCCGTCAACCTGTCGCCGCTGCAGTTCCGCAGCGGCAATCTGCTTTCGGTGGTGACGGATGCGCTGAAGCATTCCGGCCTGCCGCCGCGACGGCTAGAGCTCGAGATCACGGAGACGCTGCTGCTGGAAAAGAGCGCCCAGGTGCTGGCGACGCTGCATGCGCTGCGCGCGCTCGGCGTGCGTATCTCGATGGACGATTTCGGCACCGGCTATTCCAGCCTGAGCTATCTGCGCAGCTTCCCGTTCGACAAGATCAAGATCGACCAGTCTTTCGTGCGCGATCTCGGCGCCAATCGCGAGGCCCAGGCGATCATTCGCTCCATCGTCAGCCTCGGCAAAGGCCTCGGCGTCACCATCACCGCTGAAGGCGTCGAGACCGAAGCCGAGTTGAGCTGTCTGCGCACTGAGGGCTGCGACGAAGGCCAGGGCTTTCTGTTCAGCAAGGCCCGGCCGAATGCAGAGATCGTTAGCCTGCTGGCGGCACAGCGCGGCATCGACGGTGCAGGCGAGGATGCCGCGCTGGTGGCCTAGGCTGCGGGATGCCGGCTTGCGTCTTGAGTTGGGCACAGTTGAAATTCAGTGGCCGACAAGTGTTACGGCCTCGGCAGGAGCGGTTTCATGGGACCGCACGAATACGAAGCGGGATGCCGTGGGGATCTGAGCATCGGCGCTGCCATCCTGGCCGATGAGAATGAGTCCCGCGCCGCCATTGGCTACATTCAAGATGACGGGGGCACCCTGCCAGGTCCTGATCGGCTCCATTCCGATGATGAGAAACTCACCGATCGGCTGGCCGAAATATTGAAGCCTCAATTGTGGTCCGACTTCTGCAGCCGCGAGGCCGAAACCCAATTGTTTGGCGCGCGCATAGATGTCCGTCAGCAACGCGGTGTCGGTCCGAAAGCCAAGTTCGGCTGCCGACACCGTGAAAAGCTCTACGCTCCTTGTCGTGGCGCTGACGGCAAACGTCGGTCGTGCGAGAATTTCGCCGGCCGAGTTTCCGATGCCGCAACCTGCCGCATCCAATGCGTTGCTGAGGGCGAAGACATTTGCAAACGTCCCGATCCTGATCGTCTTCCACACGGGGTGATCGACGGCGGATGTGATCGGGATCTGCGGCCCATCAGAGCGCGCTTGCTTCAGCTTGAGGTGATTCCGCAGCACGTCTCGGGCCGAGCATTGAGCCACGGCTTCGCTCGCGTACAGGACAGTGCATGCGACGCAGAGGATGGCAACGATGAGAATGCCACCATGGCGCCATCCCGGTGAACGCCCCTGAATGGCATGGCGACTGACTTTCCTGCCAGCTGTTCGGCCCATAACGGACCTCTCTTGCGCAAAGGCAGCGCGCTAGAAACAATTCGGAATTATCACGTCCACATGCTCGGCGCGGTTACAGCGGAAATGCTGTTGTTCTTTTTGTTGCTATAGAAATTGGTCCGGCAAAATCTACAAAGGTTCAGCGACAAAGACGCCGGTTGGCGAACTCAATATAGGTCAGCGTGCGTGCACTGTCGCAACTGGTCGACGTCAGCGGTCTCCGGAAAGGATCATCTTACCGACATCCTCGTAATGCGTGTCGCGCGCCTGGATTTGCTGGGCGATGGCGTGCATGTCGCGAAACCGTCGTTCGAACGGATTGCTGCGGAATACGGCCGTGGCGCCGGCCATGTGATAGGCGGTGTCGACCACCCTGGCCGACTGGTGGATGGTCCAGGTCGCGGCGAGGCGAACCGAGCTCCGATGCGCCGCGCTGAATTCGCCGGTCGCGCAGAGATCGCGCCACATCGCGCTTGCCGTCGCATAGAGATAAGCGCGCGCAGCCCGAAGATCGCCCTCGGTGCGGCCGATCAGGCCCTGGACCGCCGGGTTGTCGTGCATGGCGCTGGCCGCCAGCGACTGATGCTTGCCGCGCGCCAGCGCGATTGCGGCATCCAGCGTCGCGCGCGCCACGCCGAGCGACACCGCGGCAAAGCCGAGGCTGAATGTGGAGCCAGTGCCGATCCTGTAAAGCGGACCCTGCTCGCGGAGCGCGGACGGCACGTCACGAAACGCGGTGAAGCGCTCGGGGACGAAGAGGTCGGCGACCTCGTAGGAATCGGTGCCGGTGCCCGCGAGCCCGATCGCCTGCCAGACGTCGTGCAGCACGGCGCTCGCGACCGGAAACAGGATGGTGCGCACCTCCGCCGAGCCGTCGGCATTCTTGCGCGGCGCGCCGTCGGCCCCGACGATGCGGACATGCGCCCCGAGCCAGCTCGCCTGCCGCGAGCCCGAGGCAAAATCCCAGCGGGCGGTGACGCGATAGCCGCCCTCGACGATGCGCGCCTCATGCCCGATCGCACCCCAGGCGAGGATGCCCGGCGCCGTGTTGAAGATCTCCTGCGCGGTGTCGTGGTCGAGCGAGGCCGCGATCATCGCGCAGACGCTGCATTGGCCGAGGCACCAGGCGGTGGAGGCGTCCGCTTTCGCGATCTCCTCCAGCATCTGCATGAAAGCTTCCGGCGGCGCTTCGACGCCGCCAAGGCTCTCCGGCAGCAGCGCGCGATAGAGCCCGTTCTCGATCAGCGCGGAAACGACGGCCGGCGTCAGCCGCCGCGTCCGCTCGATCTCGTCGGCTTCGCGCGCGATCAGCGGTGCGATCGCCAGTGCCCGCTCGACGAGGCCAAATCCGGGAGTTGCGTTCATGCGCGTTTCCTCGCCCATTCTTGCTGTGAGCGGTAAGGAGGCAATGGTGGTCTATCTGGCGGGGAGGATCAAGCTGGTCCCACCGTCATTCCGCGCCCGCGCCATTTGGCGCGCCGTGGAATGACGGTTCGATCTCTCGAGCTCGCGCTGACGCGGGCGATATCACAGCTCGGACAAACCCGGCGGCGGCTTGCGTGCGTTGGTTGCTTGCTCGAAGGCATACGCCAGACGCAGCAGCTTGTGCTCGCTCCAAGGGCGCCCTGCGAAAGTGACGCCGAGCGGATAGTCGGGCGTGTCTTTGCCGTCGTCTGTGCCCGAGACGAAGCCGCCAGGCACCATGACGCCGGGGTAACCTGCTTTGGCGGCAATTGCGGCGCCATAGGCGCCGGGGAATAGCACCGCATCGAGCTCGTGCTGGTTCATATAGGCGTCCATTCCGTGCGTCCTGGCGGAGAGCAGGTCCATGGCACGTGCGGACTTGTACTCGGACTCGCTCAGATCGCCCCTGGTCAAGTCAGCGGCGAGAAAGTGGTCCTGTCCGAAACGGAGCGCTTTGTCGGGGTTCGCTGCGTTGAAGGCCACGATGTCGGCCATGGTCTTGATGTCAGTGTTGGTCGCCCAATCCCTCAGGTAGAGATTGAGACCGTGCTTCATCTCATACAGAAAGACGACCGGCGGTCTTGCGACCGTACCTTTGTGGGCGCTCAGCGGATTGCGGTTGAGCACGGCCATGGTCGTGCCCGGCCCACCGATCCAGCCAAGTGTCGGCATGCTGGCGCGCACGATGACGGCGCCGAGATCCTCCAGCACCTTGATCACCTCGGCCATCAGCTTGGCCGACTTCGGCGGCAGCTTGCCGTAATAGCAATCGTTCAGCGGGTCAGCGGGGTCGCTCGGCACGCCGATGCGCGCGCCCTTCATCGCGTCGGTGACGAGGCCGGCGGTGTAGTCGGTCGGCCGCCGCTGCTCTCGCGTCGCTGGGTCGAGCGGGTCCTTGGCAGCCAGCACATTCAGCAGCATCGCGGCATCGCGCACCGTGCGCGTCATCGGACCGGCGGTGTCCTGGCTGTGCGCAATCGGCAGGATGCCGGCGCGGCTGATCAGCCCGACGGTCGGTTTCACGGTGACGAGGCCGTTCAGGCTGGCGGGGTGCAGCAGCGAGCCTGAGGTCTCGGTGCCAATTGAGGCTGCGCAGAGGCCGGCTGTCACGGCGACCGCCGAACCCGAGCTCGATCCCCCTGGAGACACCACCGGAATCCCGCGATCGTCCATCAGCGCCGGCGCATAGGGGTTCTTCACTTGGCCGCCCAGCGATGAATAGCCCGCGGGCATGTCGATCGCGAGCATGTTGGCGAACTCCATCAGGTTCGCCTTGCCCAGGATCACCGCGCCGGCGCCCCGCAGCAGCTTGACAATGGTGGCGTTATCCCTGGCGCGCGCGCCCTCCAGCGCCAGCGAGCCCGCCGTGGTCGGCTGTTCGTCGCCGGTCGCGATATTGTCCTTCAGCAGGATCGGCACGCCCGCCAGCGGCCGCTGGGCCGACGGCCTCGTGCCGTCGAGCGTGCCCGCGAGCGCATCGGGATTGAGTGCGCGGACCGAGTTGAGTTTAGGCCCGTCGCGGTCATAGACCGCGATGCGGGCAAGATAGAATTCGGCCAGCGCCCTCGCGGTGATCCGTCCGCCGGCCAAGGCATCGATGACGTCGCTCATCGGCGCGTGCGCGAGCGTCTGCATGGTCGACGCCGGCGGCTCAGTCAGGCCAGCTCCAGGAAGCTCGTTCATTTCGCGTTTCCTCGCCCATTCTGCCGTGAGCGGTCAATCGCGCGATGGTGATCTATTTGGCGAAGACGATCAAGGTGGTGTGGCGTCAATCCGGCAATCGCTACGTGAAGTGCGGAGTCAGAGATGATGGCGCAAGCTCGAAGAGCTCACGCTGGCCCCAAGAAACTATTGGTGCTGCTCGGACATTATCGTTTTCCAGAACAGCATGATACTCTTCCGAAACAGGCAGCGATTTTGACCTCCAACCGGCAGCGGCAAATGTCCTCGTCTGATGCTCCCATGAAACGCAGTGACGCGGCTCGCCGAGGGCGGAGACAGACGAAGACCCTGCTGCTGATTTTAGCCATCGGATTTCTTGTTTTCGGTGCCGCTGCGGGCACGTTGTATTACGCGCTACGGCCGATAACACTTCGGATTGCCGTCGGACCGCCGGGAAGCAACGATCACAAGGTGATCGAGGCGATGACCGATGCCTTTGCTGGCGAGAGCAGGACCGTGAGGCTGTCTCCGATCGCGACTGCCGGAGCGGCCGAAGCTCTGGCTCTGCTCGGTGCCGGCAAGGCCGACCTTGCGGTCGGTCGCGGCGATCTGGAAATGCCGGCCGACGCGCAAACGGTCGTCATCTTGCGCAAGAATTTCGTCGTGCTGTGGTCTTCTTCGGGAGTTGCGGGCAAGGGCTCCAAGCGAAAGCCGGCGCCGAAAATCAAGGAGGTCGCCGATCTCGCAGGGCACAAGGTGGGGGTGATCGGCGCGACGGCGGCGAA
The DNA here is from genome assembly GCF_055807515.1 of Bradyrhizobium sp. Kon69. NCBI lineage: Bacteria > Pseudomonadati > Pseudomonadota > Alphaproteobacteria > Hyphomicrobiales > Nitrobacteraceae > Bradyrhizobium > Bradyrhizobium sp. Kon69. The sequence continues at coordinate 94,904 of NZ_JBVVOS010000022.1, forward strand.
CGCCGCGTTGCTGAGAGTCATCCTGAGCGCCGCCGGTGTGGCGCCGGACAAGGTCACGGTCGCTCAATTCGGCACGGGCCAGCTCGAGGAGCTGGCGCGTGACCCGAGCCTCGACGCCTTCATGGCGGTCGGTCCGCTCGACAGCAAGATAACCGCCGACGCGGTCGCCGCGACCGCCCGGACGCGTGGCGCGCCCAAATTTCTCGCGATCGACGCATCGGAAGCCATCGCCTTGAAGCACCCGCGTTATGAATCGGAGGAAATTCCGCCAAGCATTTTCAATGCGAATCCAGCCTGGCCCGATGACAAGGTGGAGACCGTCAGCGTCAGCCATTTGATTGTCGCACGGAATGCCTTGTCCGAAACGACAGTGGCGGCGTTTTACCGCCAGCAATTCGCCCTCCGCCAGGCGATTGCGAGGCAAGTGCCTGGCGCTGCGCAAATCACCAAGCCGGACACCGAGAAAGAAGCCGAGCTGCCGGTACACCGGGGAGCGGCGGCCGTGATCGACGGCACTGAGCGCACCTTCCTCGACAGATACGGCGACTATTTCTGGTTTGCGCTCCTGCTTCTCTCCGGCATTGGTTCGGCCGGCGCCTGGCTGCGTCAATACCTAAATCGGGATGAAAGGGACGAGAACACCAGCCATCGCAACAGGATTCTGGCGCTGGTTTCCAAGGTGCGCACTGCGGAGTTCGACCACGAACTATTGGCCATGCAGCAGGAGGTCGATGCTATCATCGAGGAAACGCTTGGCTGCTACGATGACGGCGCCATCGAGGAGGAGGAGCTGGCAGCCTTCGGCCTGGTGCTCGAACTGTTTAATCATGCCGTCGTCGAGAGGCGCGCGGCGTTGCAGCCGGCTCCGTTGAACGTGCTCGCCGCGCGGCGCTAGGCGATACGATAAGCCCTCAGGCTGCTGAATCCCAGAGAACAGCCCCAGCCGGATCTAGGCCGGGTCCTTTAGCAGGCGCTCCATGATGGTCGTGCGTTCGTCGCCATGATAGCTGTCGTGCACCGCTTTGAACCCGAGCCGCGCGTAGAAAGTCTCGGCGGTGACGGAAGAAGGGACGGTCAACGAAGCAATGTTTCGTGCGCGCGCCGTGCGCTCGATCTCGGCCATCAGCAGCTTGCCGATGCCGCGTGCTTGAACGTGTGGAGCGACGAACACCGTGCGGACTACGCACCCGTCGAGGCTCGCAGTTCCAACGACGCGGCCGCGGATGGTGGCGACGAACACGGTGCGTTGTCCGATTAACTGCCGCACGGCCTCCGGGCTGAAGCTGCGCACGATCCTTTCGATGATCTCGTTCGTATAATCCTTCGCGTTCGTTTCCCGCAGTGCACGCGCGATGACAGCACTGATATGGGCGGCGTCATCTCGAAGTGCGGGTCGGATTGCGCATTCCATGGGTCGCTCCAGCTGCGCGCGCTTTCTGAATTATCCATTCTACACCAAACCGCGACAGCATTGGTTCCATGAAAAGGAACGGTCAGGAGCTCCAGGCGTTTGAGGTAGCGAAAGGACACTTGCATGACCGAGAAATTCAATCCGGCACCGCCGGACAAGAACGCGGAAGATCTCAAGCGCGGCATCCGGCGCGACAAGGCCAGGGACGACGAGTTGGACAAGGGCTTGAAGGACAGTTTCCCGGCGTCGGACCCGGTGAGCAGCACCCAGGCCTCCAAGGCAACACCGGACGCATGAAGGAGGGATAGACCATGGGCCTCGCAGCCTATGATATTGTCGGCAGGGATGGTGCCTGGCACGTCGACCACGATGGCGAAATCCGGAACACTTACCAGACCAAGGAAGCCGCTTTCGAGGCGGCTGTGGCCGCGGCATCGCTCGCCATGCGGCAGGGTCACTCCGTCCGGTTGACGGTGCCGGAGAGCGAGAACGCCGTCGGCGCAGAAAATTCGGGCGGATGACCCTCGAGGGCATTCTGATTCTACACGGCCGCCAGCAAATGGGCGGGCGCAAACGGCTTGCGCAGAAAGGTCGTGTTGGGCGGCAGCGGCGCCATCACCGTCCCCGACATCAGCACGATGTTGAGCCCCGGATGAGCACTGCGCGCATACTCTGCGAGCTCGAGCCCGGTCATTCTTCCCGCGAGATTGTGATCCGTGATGAGCGCCCGAAGCTCCGTGCCCGTCGACGCCACGATAAGCTCCGCCGCTTCCGCGGTGGCACATTCGACGACTTCGAACCCTTCGTCCTTGAGAAGGTCGGATAGAACTTCGCGCTGGAGCGAGTCGTCCTCGACCAGCAGCATGACGTAATTCGACATGCGGTCATTCCCAACTTATCGAATGTTAATGCGCATCCTGGAAGATTGTTCGGTTGTGATGTCTTCGTTTGCAGCGACCTGCGCACGGCATGATCAGTCGAACATGTTGCATTCTCCTTGAGGTTTCGACGCAGGCGCCGAAGCGGGGATCGGACAGGAGTGGCCATGGCAATCGTCTTCATCACGGGCAGCACGGACGGTCTGGGCCGCGCAGCAGCCCAGTCTCTCCTCGAACAGGGCCACCAAATCGTCCTGCACGCGCGATCGGCGGAACGTGCGGCGGCAATCGCCGGGCTCGAATCGCATTCCGCACGGGTCGTCATCGGCGATCTCAAGAGCGCCGCCCAGACGAGGCACGTGGCAGACCAGGTCAACGCAATCGGACGCATGGACGCGGTCATCCACAACGCCGGGGTCTATACCGAGCGCAGCCGCGGCCCGACGCCCGAAGGCCACGCCACCACCCTGGCGGTCAACACGCTCGCGCCCTATTTGCTCACCGCCCTGATGAAGCGCCCCGATCGGCTGGTGTATCTCAGCAGCGGACTACATCGTGGCGGAGAGGGATCGTTGAACGATCTCGACTGGACCAGGCGAACCTGGGATCCAGCCAAGGCGTATGCGGAGAGCAAGCTGCACGTGGTTGCACTGGCCTTTGCCTTGGCGCGGCGTTGGCCGCAGGTGCTGAGCAACGCCGTCGATCCCGGCTGGGCGCGCACCAAAATGGGCGGTGCCGGCGCGCCGGTCGGCGTGGCCACCGGACAACGGACGCAGACCTGGCTGGCCGCGAGCGATGATCCCGCCGCCCTGGTCAGCGGTCGCTACTGGCATGACCTCCGGCAACAAGAGCCGGCCCACGAAGCGACCGATCCCGATTTTCAGGAGCGGCTTCTGGACAGACTGGGTGAGTTGACCGGGGTGACGCTGCCTCCGGCGTAGAAGCAATTCGTCCGAAGGCTACGAGCTACGAGCTGATCGTGCGTTGGTCCAAATGACCGGAATGTGCATCGATGCCTTGTCGAGCCGGTGTTTCCTCCAATCGCACCGAAGACCTCGCGTGAGGTCCGTCAGACGTCCGCCATCGGAAACACTTCCAGCTTGGCTGCTGATTTTTCCAGCAACGAGGCTTGACCTGTCCGCCGAGGGTCATTCCGATAGTTTTGAAAGTCCTGATCGGATGCGAAGCTGACGATGTGCATCTCGGTGGTGCCATCAGGATTTCGAAGCCGACGGTCCAGACGTCCATTGAACTCGGGCAAGAGCGGCAGAACCGCATCCTCGTAGGCTCGAAAGTCCGCGACACCTTCTGCCGGTATTCGGGCCATGAGTACGAGCGTGATTGGGCTGGTTTGATGGGACATCGCGGCCTGTCGATCGCATCGCTGCCATGATGCCATCATGCCCCTGTTTTGCCCGACGAGTCAAACAGGATTCGTAAAAATCGAAAAACACAATGGCAACAACGTGCCGGCTACTGTGCATGGGGTTGTTTTCGCGTTTTTATTATCCAGCCGCGAAAGGCTCGGACCGGACCTGTCTCACCACCAGATTTTGGTCTCGCCTTCGTCGTCATGGCCGGGCTTGACCCGGCCATCCACGGCTTTTCCGCTGACCAAGAACGTGGATGCCCGGGCCTCCGCCTCGCCGAAGCGGCTTCGGCCGCGCAGGCGGGACGAGCCCAGGCATGACGGTGGCTGATGATCGGTGAAGCCGTCGCCTTAGCTGTCCACCTTCAGCGCGGCAATAAAAGCTTCCTGCGGGATGTCGACCTTGCCGAACTGCCGCATCTTCTTCTTGCCTTCCTTCTGCTTCTCCAGAAGTTTGCGCTTACGCGTGATGTCGCCGCCGTAGCACTTTGCGGTGACGTCCTTGCGCAGTGCGCGCACCGTCTCGCGCGCGATCACCTTGCCGCCGATCGCCGCCTGGATCGGGATCTGGAACATGTGCGGCGGGATCAAGTCCTTCATCTTCTCAACCATGGCGCGGCCGCGCCCCTCCGCGCGGGTGCGATGCACCAGCATCGAGAGCGCGTCGACCGGCTCGTTGTTGACGAGGATCTGCATCTTGACCAGGTCGGCCGGCTTGTAGTCGGTAAGATGATAGTCGAACGAGGCGTAGCCCTTGGAGACCGACTTCAGGCGGTCGTAGAAGTCGAACACGACCTCGTTGAGCGGCAGATCGTATTTCACCATGGCGCGGGAGCCGACATAGGTCAGCTCCTTCTGCACGCCGCGGCGATCCTGGCACAGCTTCAGCACGCTGCCGAGATATTCGTCGGGGGTGAGGATCGTGGCCTCGATCCAGGGCTCCTGGATCTCCGCGATCTTGACCACATCAGGCATGTCGACAGGATTGTGAATCGAGATTTCCTGCCCGTCGGTCAGGCTCATCTTGTAGATCACGCTCGGCGCGGTCGCGATCAGGTTGAGATCGAATTCGCGCGACAGACGCTCCTGGATGATCTCCAGATGCAACAGCCCGAGGAAGCCGCAGCGGAAGCCGAAGCCGAGTGCGGCCGAGGTCTCCATCTCGTAGGAGAAGCTGGCATCGTTGAGGCGCAGCTTGCCCATCGCCGCGCGCAAGGTCTCGAAGTCGTCGGCGTCGGCGGGGAACAGGCCGCAGAACACCACGGGAATGGCCGGCTTGAAGCCCGCCAGCATCTCGGTGACAGGCTTCTTGTCGTCGGTGATGGTGTCGCCGACGCGGGTGTCGGCCACTTCCTTGATCGCGGCGGTGATGAAGCCGATCTCGCCGGGGCCGAGCTCGTCGACTTGCGTCATCTTCGGGGTGAAGAAGCCGACGCGCTCGATGTCATAGGCCGCGCCCGTGCCCATCATGCGGACCCGGCTGCCCTTCTTCATGACGCCGTCGACGACGCGGATCAGCACCACGACGCCGAGATAGACGTCGTACCAGCTGTCGACCAGCAACGCCTTCAGCGTCGCGTCGCGGTCGCCCTTCGGCGGCGGCAGGCGGGTGACGATCGCCTCCAGCACATCGGGCACGCCGAGGCCGGTCTTGGCAGAGATCATCACGGACTCGGAGGCGTCGATGCCGATGACGTCCTCGATCTGCTGCTTGACCTTCTCCGGCTCTGCGGCGGGAAGGTCGACCTTGTTCAGGACCGGAACGATCTCATGCCCCGCATCGAGCGCGTGGTAGACGTTGGCGAGCGTCTGCGCTTCGACGCCCTGGCTGGCGTCGACCACCAGCAGGGAACCCTCGCAGGCCGCCAGCGACCGCGAGACTTCGTAGGCGAAGTCGACATGGCCGGGCGTGTCCATCAGGTTGAAGATGTAATCCTTGCCGTCCTTGGCGCGGTAGGCGAGGCGCACCGTCTGCGCCTTGATGGTGATGCCGCGCTCGCGCTCGATGTCCATGGAATCGAGCACCTGCTCCTTGCCCGCCATTTCCCGGTCGGTGAGGCCGCCGGTCATCTGGATCAGGCGGTCGGCCAGCGTCGATTTGCCATGGTCGATATGGGCGACGATGGAGAAATTGCGGATGTTGGAAATGGGGACGGTCGTCATGGGCGCGGGATACCACTCACACCCCCGTGCGGCAACCATATTGCTGTATTTTCAGGGCCTTTGTTCACGCCAAGCTGATTCCACGAAGGCCCGAAACGCGCTACGCAACGCCTGATGTCCAGGCCCATGTCCACGACCTCGATCCCGTCTGCCCGAGCCCGCGCGAAGACCCGGGTGAGCTATGCCCGCTTTCGGGCCTGGCTGGTTGCCAGCGCGACCCGCCCCGAGGCGCGCCTGTGGCTGGTGATTCAGCTCGCGATCCTGCATGCGGTGCTCTGGACCTTCATCCTGATCAATTTGAAGGCCGCGCAGGACGTTCACATGGACGTCGCGGAAGCCTGGGGCTGGGGCCAGAAATTCCTCTGGGGCTATGGCAAGCACCCGCCGCTGTCGGGCTGGGTCGCCGGCCTCTGGTTCACGATGTTCCCGGCGACGGATTGGGCGACCTATGCGCTCGCGATGGCGACCGTCAGCACCGGTATGGTGATCTGCTGGCTCATCGCGCTACGCGTCGTGGATGCGCGGCGCGCGTTCCTGGTCGTGGTGATGGTCGCGCTCTACCCGATCTTCAATTTCAAGGGCTTCAAGTACAATCCCGACCTGCTCCAGCTCGTCACCTTGCCGCTCCTCGTGCTCGCTTATCTCAATGCGTTCGAGAAGCGGAGTTGGCAATCCGGAGTCCTGCTCGGCCTCGCCGGCGCGCTGGCGCTGATGACCAAATATTGGGTGCTGACCATGATCGGCGCCATCGGGCTTGCCGCGCTGATCCATCCGGAGCGAATGAGGTTCCTGGCGTCGCCGGCGCCGTGGGTTGCGATCGCGACGATGGCGGCGGCGATGATCCCGCACATCGTCTGGCTGGCGGACGCGCATTTCGTGCCGCTGACCTATGCCGGCGACACCTACAGCCTCGAGGACAGCGGCCAGGTGCATCAGCTCGTGGCCGGCTATGCCCTGCATAATGCCGCGTTGCTGGCACTGCCGGTGGCGCTGGCCGCGCTGGCGATGGCGCTGGTGCCGCCTTGGTTCAGGCTGCTGCTGCGTTCGCCCACGCGCATCGTCACGCGGGCCTGGGCGCGCGGCGCGAATGCGAGCGTGAACCCTTCGCAGGCGCGCAACGTCTGGATTATCCAGATCATCGTCGCGGTCGGGCCCGCGCTCGGCGCGCTGGCGTTCAGCATCTACATGAAGACCGATTGGGGCATCTCGCTATTCTTTCTGGTGCCGCTCTCGCTGGTCGCGATCCCGACATTGCGGGTGCAGAGTGCTGCGCTGTTCAACATTGTCGCGATCTGGCTCGTGCTCAGCGTCGCCACGCTCGCTGCCTCGCCCTGGATCGCCGCGCGCGAGATGGCGGCCAATGCCGGCAACACGGCGACCTACGGCGCGCGCTCGGATCTCGCGCGCGAGCTGACGCAAGCCTGGCACGCGCGCTTCGCCTCGCGCTGGGCGGTCGTCGCCGGCACCATGGAGTCGATCCAGCCGATGGTGTTCTACAGCCCGGATCATCCGGCCGCATTCACGCCGCTTGAAGCCTGGGGGTCCGGATTGATTTCGCCCGATGACGTCAGGCGATACGGCTTCATCGGCGTGTTCGACCCGGCCGACGGTCGCCTGCCGGCGTTCGAGAAATGGGTGTCCGAGGTTGCGCCGAACGCCGAGCGCGTCGTGATGACGACGCGCCGCTTCACCCACGGCAAGGCCGGTCCATCGATGAGCTGGAACATTTATATCGCGCCGCCGGGGAAGTGATCGAGGCGACGCCGCCTAAATCCCTTCCTCGTTGAATTTGCTTTCAACGAGTTCGGTGATCGCCGCGAGCGCGGCTTCGGCATCGTCGCCGGACGCGGCGACCGTGATGGTGGTGCCGGGACCGGCGGCGAGCATCATCAGGCCCATGATCGAGGTGCCGCCGACGGTTTCGCCGCCGCGCGTCACCCAGACCTGCGCGCTGAAGCGCTCGACGGCCTGGACGAACTTGGCGGAGGCCCGCGCGTGCAGGCCGCGCTTGTTGATGATCAGGAGGTCCTTGGAGATCGCGCCCGCGGGCACGCCCGTCCCGGCTTGCGGCGCCTCGTCGCTCATTTGCCGGCGAGGACGCGGCTGGCGATGGTGACGTATTTGCGGCCGGCTTCCTGGGCCATCGCGATCGCGTCGGGGAGCGGACGCTCCTCGCGCACCTTGGCGAGCTTCACCAGCATGGGAAGGTTGATCCCCGCGAGCACCTCGACCTTCGGCCGGCTCATGCAGGATATTGCCAAATTGGATGGCGTGCCGCCGAACATGTCGGTGAGGATCGCGACGCCGTCGCCGGAATCGACGCGGTTAACCGCCTCGATGATGTCGCTTCGACAGAGATCGGAATCATCTTCGGCGCCGATCGTGATCGCTTCGATTTGCTTTTGTGGGCCCATGACATGTTCAAGCGCTGCCTTGAATTCGTCGGCAAGGCGCCCGTGGGTCACAAGTACTAGACCAATCATCGGAAAACTCCTCGCGGGCGCTTTTGGTGCACCGCACGAACGCGCCACTTTGACCATCCAGAGCCCCCGCGCAAGAGGGGATGTTGCGTATCTCCCTGAATCTAGACGGATGGATAAGGGGAGCTGCGCCGGTCTATTCGGTCGCGAGTGTGGGGTTCATATGGTTACCATTTCCCTTCAAACAATCGCCTGAAGGGTTAACGGAAGATGAACTCTTGGTAGTGGTCAAGGCCGCAACAACCAGAGGGAGGGGCGAATAGTCGCGGCCTACAGGGATTCGCGGTATTTCGACACCTAAAATGGCTGTTTTCAGGGATTCGGCCGGCGGCAGCCGCTCCGCATCCGCGGCGTCCAGATCGACCACGAGGCCGACGGTCGCATGCTCCACAAAGTCGCAGCGGCGGATTCCGAGCCCCCGGATCTCGATCAGGCCGGCCAGGACCGGGGCGGGGCGGACCTCAATTTCGCGGCCGAGTGTCGCCAGATGGACACGGTCATCACCGACCAGAACGGCCCTTTCGAGCACGCCGCTACGTCCCGCCATGATCAAATCGAAGGCAAGGCGCGACTTGCCGGAGCCCGAGGGCCCGCGGATCAGCACCGCCAGATCTCCAACCTTGACCGCCGAGGCGTGAACGCTGGGGCCGCCTTCGTCCAAGCTGCCTTGGCTCATAGCGCCGGCAGCCTCACCACGAAGCGCGCGCCGACAACAACAGGCGCTCCGTCCTCGTCCGCCGGGCCGGGACGGTTCTCCGCCCAGATGCGTCCGCCATGCGCCTCGACGATCTGCTTGGAGATCGACAGACCGAGGCCGGAGTTCTGGCCAAAGCCCTGATGAGGGCGGTCGGTGTAGAAGCGCTCGAAGATGCGCTCCAGCGCGTCGTCGCGGATTCCGGGCCCGTCGTCGTCGACCACGATCTCGATCTCGCCGCGCACGCGGCGGCAGGTGAGGCGCACCTTGTTGCCGGGTTCGGAGAAGGACTGTGCGTTCGAGAGCAGGTTGGAGACGATTTGTCCGAGCCGCGAATCGTGACCCGTTACGGCGAAATTGTCGGTCGGGCCGCGGCCCTCGAAACGCATTTCGACCGCGACGTCATGGCCGAGTTTGGTTTCATTGGCGACGGACACGAGCGTGGTCAGCAGGCGGCGCAGATCGACCGGGATCGCATCCTGGCGCTGCAGTTCGGCATCGAGACGGCTGGCGTCGGAGATGTCCGAGATCAGCCGGTCGAGCCGCTTGACGTCATGCTCGATCACCTCGAGCAGGCGCGCGCGGCTGTTCTCGTTGCGCGCCAGCGGCAACGTCTCGACCGCGGAGCGCAAAGAGGTCAACGGGTTCTTCAATTCGTGGGCGACGTCGGCGGCGAACATCTCGATCGCTTCGATGCGGCTGTAGAGTGCACTGGTCATGTCGCGCAACGCACCGGAGAGATGGCCGATCTCGTCGCGACGACGGGTGAAGTCGGGAATTTCGACCCGGGTCCTGATGCGGCGGCGGATCAGTTCGGCGCTGTCGGCGAGCCGGCGGACCGGACCTGCGATCGTGCTGGCGAGCAGCAGCGACAGCATGATCATGACCGCGGCGGCGACGCCGCCCACCTTGAGGATGGCGAGGCGCTCGGCGGTGACCATCTGGTCGATGTCGTCGCCCTGCGTCGACAGCATCAGCGCGCCGTGGATGGCGCGCGAGCGCAGCACGGGGACCGCGACCGAGACGATCACCTCGCCGCGCGCATTGACCCGCACCATCGAGCGCTTCTGGCCCTGGAGCGCGTCGCCGACCTCCGCATAGCCATTGCCGTTCTCGGGGCCGAGCTCGCGATAGAGCGGCAGGTCGCCGCGATTGAGCCAGGTACGGACCGCGACCATACCGCGTTCGACCATGCCCGGCTTCTCGGCGGCGACCGACGGCAGGGGGAAGCGCACCACGGTATCGAGGCTGCGGCTGTCGACCAGCAGGCTGCCGTTCGGGTCGTAGATGCGGGCGCGCGTCTTGGTCGGCGAGATCAGCGTGCGCAGCACCGGGGCTACGCGCTCCGGATTGATCGGAAAATCCAGCGGGGAATACTCGTCCGAGCCGCCATAGGTCTCGCCCGGCTTGAGGTCGAGCAACCGGTCGGGATCGATGGTGATGGCGTTGGTCTGCACCGTCGCGGAGGCCGCGATCGCGCCGGCGATGATCTCCGCCTGCACCAGCAGGCTCTGCGCGCGTGCGTCGATCAGACCGGCGCGAAATTGCGACAGATAGAGGATGCTCGCCACCAGCGCGACCAGGCCGGCGAGGTTGAGCGAGACGATGCGGCGGGTCAGGCTCGAGAAGGACAGCGCGAAGAAGAACTGGCCGGCGCGCTTGAGCCAGTTCAGCGGACGCCAGCCCCGCACGGCCAGCTTGTCCTCGGCCAATTGATCCGGAGCGCCGTGGGCGGTGAGGTCCTCGGCGTTCTGGTTCTCGTCAGGCTGCGTTCGGTCAAGCAATGCTCACGCCCGCGTTAGGACAGCTCGTGCGAAGGTCCCCGCATCCTAGAGCCATCCCGGTGCCGATGGAATCAGAACCGGCGATGCTCTCGGTCTTTCGTGGAGGCGCGTGCGCCTCAGGCTTCCTTGAAGCGGTAGCCGACGCCGTAGAGCGTCTCGATCATCTCGAACTCGTTGTCGACCACCTTGAACTTCTTGCGCAGCCGCTTGATGTGGCTGTCGATGGTGCGGTCGTCGACATAGACCTGGTCGTCATAGGCGGCGTCCATCAGCGCGTTGCGGCTCTTCACCACGCCGGGCCGGGTCGCGAGCGCCTGCAGGATCAGGAATTCGGTGACGGTCAGGGTCACCGGCTCGTTCTTCCAGGTGCAGGTGTGCCGTTCAGGATCCATACGCAGCAGGCCGCGGTCGAGCGCCTTGGCGTCGTTCTCCTTCGGCGTGACGGTCGGGTCCTTCGGCGCCGAACGGCGCAGTACCGCCTTGACGCGCTCGACCAGCAGGCGCTGCGAGAACGGTTTGCGGATGAAGTCGTCGGCGCCCATCTTGAGGCCGAACAGCTCGTCGATCTCTTCGTCCTTGGAGGTCAGGAAGATCACCGGCAGGTCGGATTTCTGCCGCAGCCGGCGCAACGTCTCCATGCCGTCCATGCGCGGCATCTTGATGTCGAGGATGGCAAGATCGGGCTGGGTGGTGCGGAAACCGTCGAGCGCGGAGGCGCCGTCGGTATAGGTCATGATGCGATAGCCTTCGGCCTCCAGCGCGATCGAGACGGATGTGAGAATGTTGCGGTCGTCGTCGACCAAAGCGATTGTGGGCATGAGCCTCTGCTTTCTGCTTTCCGTTTGGGTCGTGGCTTGAAAACGGCGAGCAATCCACTGATGCGCCGCATACATGGGTGCCGATGTTGGCATTCGAACCTTGTCACCGAGCAATGCAAGCTAGGCTGAAGTGTGACCAAGTTCCACGAAACACGGCAGATTCGCCGCATCTCGACCCATAACCGGGCCCCGGTTTACCCGAAAAAAGGCCCTCCATGCAACCACCTGACCCGAGAAAGCCGATGCAACCGACCCCCGATTTCGACCCCGGAAAGCTCGCCAAATCGCTGCTGCGGCGGTCACGGCAGGGGGCTCTGGCGACGTTGATGGCCGGCAGCGGCGATCCCTATTGCTCCCTGGTCAATCTGGCCAGCCATCCGGACGGCTCTCCGATCCTGCTGATCTCGGCATTGGCCGTGCACACCAGGAACATCCTGGCCGACAGCCGGGTGTCTCTGATGCTGGACGAGCGGGCGGCGGGCGATCCGCTGGAAGGTGCCCGAATCATGCTGTCCGGCCGTGCCGAGCCGGCCGACGCGGACAAGGACCTGCTCCGGCGACGGTATCTCAATGCCCATCCCTCAGCGGAGGCCTTTGTTTCCTTTAAGGATTTCTCCTTCTTCCGGATTCGGCCCACGGGAACCCATCTGGTCGCCGGCTTCGGCCGGATCGTCGATCTCAAGCCGGAGCAATTCCTGACGGACCTCACGGGGGCCGAGGACTTGCTGGCGGCGGAGGAGGGCGCGGTCGAGCACATGAATGCCGACCACCGCGAGGCCATGGGGCTCTATGCCACAAAGCTGCTCGGTGCTGCCGCGGGCGACTGGCACTGCACCGGCTGCGATCCGGAGGGCCTGGACATGCAGGACGGCCAGACCGCCTTGCGGCTGGATTTTCCGGAGCGGGTCGCTGATGGCACGGCGCTGCGCAAGATGCTGGTTCGCCTCGCCGGCGAAGCGCGCACCAGGATGGACCAGAGCGCAACAGATTGAACGCTGCTGCCCATCGCCGCGACCCAAGTTCGTTACCGGTCAGAAGGCGGCGGCGAGAGCGTCATGGCAGAATGGAATAGACTGACGCTGGTTGCGGGTTTGACGCTCGCGATCACCGCATCGCTTGTCACGCCCAGCCTTGCTCAGACAAGCCCTGCCCAGAAAGGTCTCGCCGCGGAGAGCGCGCGGATCAACACCCTCATGAGCGCCGGCAGATATTCGGAAGCACTGCCTTTGGCGCAAGGCATGGTCGCGAGCCTGGAGAAGAGCGACACAGGTCGCGAACTCGCCGCCGCGCTGAACAACCTCGGCCAGGTTCATGCCGGTCAGGGCCACGACGATCTGGCGGAGCCGCTCTACAAGCGCGCCATCATGCTGATGGAAAAGTCGCTCGGTCTCGAAACCCCGCTGCTTGGCGCCGAACTGAGCAACCTCGCCGCGCTTTACCAGCGGCAGAGCCGCTACGCCGAGGCCGAGCCGTTGTTCAGGCGCGCGCTCGCCGTTCGCGAGAAGGGACTGTCGCGCGAGCATCCCGATGTCGGGCAGTCGCTCAATAATCTCGCCACGCTCTACGTGAAACAGCAGCACTATGCCGACGCCGAGCCGCTGTTTCAGCGGGCGCTCGCGATCTACCAGAAGGCCGGCGGACCCGAGCATCCGGCGGTGGCCACCGTCCTGAACAATCTCGGCCAGGTCTATCGCGATCTCAACCGCGATGCGGACGCGGAAGCTCCGATCAAGCGCTCGCTCGCGATCCGCGAGAAGGTGCTGGGACCGAATCATCCCGACGTCGCCCGCTCGCTGAACAATCTCGCCGGCCTCTACGAGCACCAGCAGCGCTACGGCGACGCCGAGCCGCTCTATCGCCGCGCGCTGGTCATCCGCGAAAATGCGCTTGGGCCCGATCATCCTGACGTCATGACCTCGACCAGCAATCTCGCTTATTTCCTCTACGTGGCCGGGCGCACCGCGGACGCATTGCCGTTCGCGGAAAAGACGCTTCGGGGCGATCGCGCCCAGCTGCGCGTCGTGTTGCCGGTCCTGTTCGCCGCGCGCCAACAAGATCTGCTGTCCGGCGACAAGGCGCTGGACGAGGCTCTCGCCGCGATCCAGCGCGGCACACAATCCTCCGCCGCATCCGCCGTGAACAAGCTCGCGGTTCGGCTTGCCGCCGGCAGCGACCGCCTCGCCGAGCTGGTGCGCCGGGACCAGGATCTCGCGGCTGAGTCCGAGGCGCTCGACAAGGCGATCGTCACCGCGGTGTCGAAGCAGTCCGCGCAGCGCGATCTCGCAACCGAGCAGCGCAGCCGCGCGCGGATTGCAACGATTGCCAACGAGCGTGCGGGCTTGCAGAAGACGCTCGCGGTCGAGTTTCCCGACTACGCGTCGCTCTCCAATCCCCTGCCGTTGACGGCAAAGGACATCCAGTTGCTGCTGTCGGCCGATGAGGCGATGGTGCTCTACTCCGTTGTCGACAGGCAGAGCTATGTCATCGCGATCACGCGCGAGGGCGTCGACTGGAAGGCTATTCCACTCGGCGCAGATGCGCTGACGCAGAAGGTGACCGCATTCCGCAAGGGACTCGAGGTCGGCAAAGCGCGCGATGCCTCCGGCAAATCCGGATTGTTCGATCTCGCGCTCGCCAACGAACTCCATGTCGCGCTGCTCGGTCCGGTCGAGGCGTTGACAAAGGACAAGCGCAGCCTGCTGGTGGTACCGTCGGCTGCGCTGACCGCATTGCCGTTTCATCTGCTCGTCACCGAGAAGCCGCAGGCTGCGATCCCGGACACGCTCGAAGGCTATCGCGGCGCTGCCTGGCTGCTGCGGCGTCAGGCCGTCTCGGTGCTGCCCTCGGTGGTCAGTCTGAAATCGCTGCGCGCCTTCGCGCGCCGGGACCAAAGCGTGAAGCCGATGACCGGCTTTGGCGATCCCGTGTTCAATCCCGCACTGGAAGCGCCCGCCGAACGGCGCGCCGCGAGCGGCAAGATCGCCGCGCGCAGCATCGCGACCGTTGCCTATAGTGATTTCTGGCGCGGTGCCGGCGTCGATCGCGCGCGGCTTGCTCAGGCGCTGCCGCAACTGCCCGACACCGCCGATGAGTTGAACGCGGTGGCCCGGGATGTCGGGGCTGCCGAGGCCGATATTCATCTCGGCCGCGACGCCAGCGAGACGACGCTCAAGCGTGCAGCGCTTGCTCAATACGGCATCATCTACTTTGCCACCCACGGCCTCGTTGCCGGCGACATCAAGGGACTGGGTGAGCCCTCGCTCGCGCTCTCCATTCCCGATCAGCCGACTGAGTTCGACGACGGTCTGCTCACCGCGAGTGAAGTCGCTCAGCTCAAGCTCAATGCGGATTGGGTTGTGCTGTCGGCCTGCAACACCATCGCGGGCGACAAGCCGGGCGCCGAGGCCCTGTCCGGACTGGCACGCTCGTTCTTCTATGCCGGCGCGCGCGCACTGTTGGTCTCGCATTGGGCCGTGGATTCGGAAGCTGCCACACGCCTGACCACGATGACTTTCGAGCTGCTCAAAAACGAACCAAAAATGGGGCGTGCCGAAGCCTTGCGCCGCGCAATGTTAACCTATGTTGACGACACCTCGTCTCCGCGCAACGCCTATCCTGCAATGTGGGGGCCGTTCGCGCTCATCGGCGAAGGCGCGGTAAGATAGGGTGGGCTTGGAAATTCATCGAGACTGTATTCGGCGTTGTGCGTCGCAATAACCTTGGGAAACGCCGAAACGCCTATTTGGTTGCGCGATCATTGTTGATTTTTTGATGCGCCTGCTCAGAGCTGACATGCGCGACGTTTGGCGCGGTCCTTGAATAAACCAAATCCTAAGGGATCAGCTTGGCAACGCCAGCGTTCATCAGTATTAGGTCGTTCCAACCGAGGCCGGACGGCCTGCAATCACGGTGACCGCGGCGGCGCCAAGCATGATCGCGCTGAGTGGGTTCTAGGAGGATTTTTCGTGCAAGAGACGGGCGTGCGCAACGGTGCCTTCGGCGCCGACAAATTCGGCTTAAAGAATCTCAAGCAGGTTCACTGGAACCTCGGTGCGCCGCAACTCTATCAATACTCGCTCTCCGCGGGCGAGGCGGTGCTGTCGGCCGATGGCGCGCTCTGCGCCGACACCGGCGAGTTTACCGGCCGCAGCCCCAAGGACAAATTCACGGTGCGTGACGCCACCACCGACAAGAAGATGTGGTGGGCCGGCAACCAGTCGATCACCGCAGAGCAGTTCGAGACGCTCTACCAGGACTTCCTCAAGCACGCCGAAGGCAAGTCGCTGTTCGCGCAGGACCTCTATGGCGGCGCCGATCCGGCTTATCGCATCAAGACCCGCGTCTTCACCGAGCTCGCGTGGCACTCTCTGTTCATCCGCACGCTGCTGATCCGTCCCGAGGCGATCGAGCTCTCGGCGTTCGTGCCCGAGCTCACCATCATCGACATGCCGAGCTTCCGCGCCGATCCGAAGCGCCATGGCTGCAAGTCGGAGAACGTCGTCGCGATCGATTTCGCCCGCAAGATCGTGCTGATCGCCGGCTCCTACTATGCCGGCGAGATGAAGAAGTCGGTCTTCACCACGCTGAACTACTATCTGCCCGAGCGCGGCGTGATGCCGATGCATTGCTCGGCCAATGTCGGCGCCAAGGGCGATGCCGCGATCTTCTTCGGCCTGTCCGGCACCGGCAAGACCACGCTGTCAGCCGATCCGAACCGCACGCTGATCGGCGACGACGAGCACGGCTGGGGCCCGAACGGCGTCTTCAATTTCGAAGGCGGCTGCTACGCCAAGTGCATCAAGCTGTCGCAGGAAGCCGAGCCCGAGATCTACGCCGCCTCGACCCGCTTCGGCGCGGTGCTCGAGAATTGCGTGCTGGACGAAGACACCCGCGTGGTCGATTTCGACGACGGCTCCAAGACCGAGAACACGCGCTCGGCCTATCCGCTCGAATTCATCCCGAACGCCTCGCGCACCGGCCGCGCGCCGCAGCCCAAGAACGTGGTGATGCTCGCCGCCGACGCCTTCGGCGTGCTGCCGCCGATCGCCAAGCTCTCGCCGGCGCAGGCGATGTATCACTTCCTGTCGGGCTACACCGCCAAGGTCGCGGGCACCGAGCGTGGTCTCGGCAATGAGCCGCAGCCGGAATTCTCGACCTGCTTCGGTTCGCCCTTCCTGCCGCTCGATCCGTCCGTCTACGGCAACATGCTGCGCGACCTGATCGCCCAGCACAATGTCGACTGCTGGCTGGTCAACACCGGTTGGACCGGCGGCAAGTACGGCACCGGCTCGCGCATGCCGATCAAGGTGACGCGCGCGCTGCTGACCGCGGCGCTCGACGGCTCGCTTCGCAACGTCGAATTCCGCACCGACAAATATTTCGGCTTCGCGGTCCCGACCGCGCTGCCGGGCGTGCCGAGCGAGATCCTCAATCCGGTCAACACCTGGAAGGACAAGGACGAGTTCGACAAGACCGCCCGCGCGCTGGTCGGCATGTTCCAGAAGAACTTTGCCAAGTTCGAAGCCCAGGTCGACGCCGAGGTCCGCGCCGCTGCACCGGATGTGAAGCTCGCGGCGGAGTAAGCTTGCGTCGTTTGAAATTCGAAAGGGCGGCCTCGAGGCCGCCCTTTTGCTTTTCGAGATGTCTCTCCACCGTCATTGCGAGCGCAGCGAAGCAATCCAGAATCCCTCCGCGGAAACAGTCTGGATTGCTTCGCTGCGCTCGCAATAACGAACTTGTGGGAGCAGCTAAGCCTTGAAATAGGCGATCTGCGTCGTGGTCGCGAGCAGTCTTCCGTTCGGCGACCACAGCTCGGCGTTCTGGTCGGCGTAGCTCTTGTGCATGATCTTTGAATCTGCGGTCGCCAGCACGCGGGTGATGTCCTCGGCCGCGAGCTCTTCGCTGTCGGTGTGGAAATACGTCGTCAGCGACACCGTGCCGAACGGCACGAGCTCGCGCCGCGCGTGGAAGATGCGGCCGAAGAAAGCGTCCGACATCGACATCAGCGACGGCATATCGAGCTTGCGCGGCTCGCGATCGCTGATCCAGAGCTTTGAGTAGGTGTTGGCGAGCTCGGGCTTGGGCGGGCCGATCCGCATCTCGCCCTCGACGAAGCGGAATTCGTACTGGTTGGCCCAGGACGCCGCGATCTTCGGGAACGGCATCGTCTCCTCGAACGGCTTTGCATCCGGATATTGCGCCACCCTGTGCTCCCAGGACGGCCGGCGTTCGGCGAATACGGCGGTGGCGAGCGTTGCGACCTCGCCGCCGCCTTGCGACAGTTCGACGCTCCAGTGCTGGCTGGAGCGGTTAGCCTTCACCAGTCGCACGTCCAGATCGAACGGCCCCTTCGCGATCGGCGCGCAGTAATTGACGGTGAGCGCCAGCGGATCGCCGGCACGTTCCGGATGCTCGATCAGCGCACGCAGGATAGTCGCGGCCGTGACGCCGCCGAACGGGCCGACAAAGGCCCAGTAATCGTCGCTGGTGTGCCCCTGCCAGCTGGAGTCGCCGGCGCTGACGCGGGTGGCGTCGTCGAAAGGGTGCGGGAGCTTGGCGTGCATTGTTCGATCCGGCGTTCAATGACGGACGTCATATCACGTCCGCCGCCGGCTTGTGCAATTACCTCGTGGGTAACCGATTTCACCTCGCGGAAATTCAGCCAGCGACGTCGCGCAAGGTCGGCAGCAGCGGCGTGGTCGGGTTGACCGGCACGTTCCAGATCTCCTCGGCGTATTCGCGGATGGTGCGGTCGGAGGAGAACCACGCCATGCGCGCGACGTTGAGGATCGAGGCGCGGGTCCAGGCCGGCGCCACCTGCCAGCGCGCATCGACGCTGCGCTGCGCCTCGTAATAGGAATCGAAGTCGGCGCTGACCATGTAATGGTCGAGATAGCGCAGCGCGTGTGCGATCGATTCGAAGCGGCCGGGATCGCCGGGCGAGAACTCGCCGACGCCGATCGCATTGATGGCGCGCTGGAGCTTTGGCGAATTGCGGATCACGTCGGAAGCGTCCAGCCCCTGCTTGCGCCGGATCATCACGTCGCCGGCTTCCATGCCGAAGATCGCGATGTTCTCCGCGCCGACATGATCGCGGATCTCGATGTTGGCGCCGTCGAGCGTGCCGATGGTGAGGGCGCCGTTCAGCGACAGCTTCATGTTGCCGGTGCCGGAGGCTTCCATGCCGGCCGTCGAGATCTGCTCGGACAGGTCGGCCGCGGGAATGATGACTTCGGCGAGGCTGACATTGTAGTCGGGCAGGAAGACGACCTTGAGCTTGCCGCCGATCGCGGGATCGTTGTTGACGACTTCCGCGACGTCGTTGATCAGCTTGATGATCAGCTTGGCGTAGCGGTAGCTCGCCGCCGCCTTGCCCGCAAAGATCTTCACCCGCGGCACCCAGTTGCCGTTGGGATCGTCCTTGATCGCCTGGTACAGCGCGACGGTCTCGATGACGTTGAGAAGCTGGCGCTTGTATTCGTGGATGCGCTTGATCTGCACGTCGAACAGCGCGCTCGGATCGACCTTGATGCCGAGTCGCTCGCCGATCAGGCGGGCCAGCGCCGTCTTGTTGTGAAGCTTGACCGCGCGGAACCTCTTCTGGAATTCGACGTCGCTGGCGCGGGCTTCGATCAGGCTGAGCTGCGTCGGATCATCGAGCACGGCATCGCCGCAGGTCTCGCGCAACAGATCTGTCAGCTTCGGGTTGGCCAGCATCAGCCAGCGGCGGAAGGTGATGCCGTTGGTCTTGTTGGTGATGCGGCCGGGATAGAGATGGTTGAGGTCGTGGAACACGGTCTCGCGCATCAGGTCCGAATGCATCGCGGAGACGCCGTTGATGCGGTGCGAGCCGACAAAGGCGAGCTGGCCCATGCGCACGCGCCGGCCACTCCGCTCGTCGATCAGCGAGACCGAGGCGCGGAAGTCGATGTCGCCGGGGGCGCGCGCCTCCGCGAGCGCGAGGTGCTGCACGTTGATCCGGTAGATGATCTCGAGGTGCCGCGGCAACAACCGTTCGAACAGCTCGACCGGCCAGGTCTCCAGCGCCTCGGGCAGCAGGGTGTGGTTGGTGTAGGACAGCGTGGCGACCGTGATCTTCCAGGCCTCGTCCCAGCGGAAATTGTGGTCGTCGATCAGGATCCGCATCAGCTCGGTGACGGCCAGGCTCGGATGGGTGTCGTTGAGCTGCACCGCGACCTTGCTCGACAGGCTGCGGAGCTGGCCATCCGACGCAAGATGCCGCTTGATCAGATCCTGCAGCGAAGCCGAGACGAAGAAATATTCCTGGCGCAGGCGCAACTCGCGGCCCGCCGGGCTCTCGTCGTTCGGATAGAGGAATTTGCAGATCGCTTCCGCGCGCGACTGCTCGGCGCTGGCGCTGACATAGTCGCCGGTGTTGAAGGCGTCGAGCTTCAGCGGATCGGGCGAGCGCGCCGACCACAGCCGCAGCGCGTTGACGTGCTGGCCGCGCCAGCCGACGATCGGCGTGTCATAGGCCATCGCCTGCACGGTCTCGGACGGATGCCAGATCGCGCGATCGCGGCCCTTGTCTTCGACATGCTCGACACCGCCGCCGAAGCGAATGTCATAGATCACTTCGGGTCGCTGCAATTCCCAGGGGTTGCCGAAGCCGAGCCATTCGTCCGGATATTCCTGCTGCCAGCCCTGATTGATGATCTGGCGGAACAGGCCGTAATCATAACGGATGCCGTAGCCGATCGCGGGGATCGACAGCGTCGCCATGCTTTCCATGAAGCAGGCGGCGAGACGGCCCAGGCCGCCATTGCCGAGCGCAGCGTCCGGCTCGCATTTGCGCAGCTCCGGCAAGGAGACGCCGAGATCGCCGAGCGCGACCTCGAAGATCTTCAACAGCCCCATATTGTTCAGCGCGTCGCTGAAGAGGCGGCCGATCAGGAATTCGAGCGAGAGATAATAGACGCGCTTGCGCCCCGCATCGTAGCTGTGCTTCTCGGCCGTGAGCCAACGATGCACGATGCGGTCGCGCAGCGCCAGCGCGGCGGCCTGGTACCAGTCGTGCTTGGTCGCCATGCCCGCATCCTTGCCGATGGCAAGGCGCAGCTTCGCCAGGATAGCGCCCTTGATCTCAGCCAGCGCGAGTTCGTCGATGGGCTGGTTGGGGGCGGAGAAATTGGGCTGGAACGATGAATCTTGCAAAGTCGTCACTTCCTGGTCGCGAGAACACTACTGACCCTACGCATCTTGCCTCTGTACCGGAACCATTGCTGGCGCGACCGTGCACTGCGCTGGCGTAAAATTATGCAAGGAACGGGCCGATTTGGGAACCCGGACGCATACGGGGAAACGTGGATTTGGTGCTAGAATGGCGGCCAATTCAGCCATCAGTGTGGAGGAGCGCCCCATGAACTCTCTGATGAGACCTGTGATGCGACGGCTGATCGAAATCGCCGCCGCCACCTTCCTCGTCGTCTGCATCACCGCGTCCAGCGCCGCCTTCGCCGCCGGCAAGATCGGCCGCAGCGCCGACGGCCTGAGCTGCGCCGTCACGCTCCCGCAAAACGCCACGCCCGCCGCCCGCTGCGCCGCCATCAAGCGCCAATGCGGCGGCAAGTTTTATGCGAGCGCGTGCGGGGATAAGTTGATGTCGGCGATGTGAGGCTGGGTTGGCATCGCTGCTCCACGAAATCTGGGAAGTAATCAACGAAAGCGGTCAGGTGCTGCCCTCGCTTGTACTTGCCGGTCCTGACGGCGACGATATTCGGAAGCATCTGTACGATGAAGCGGCGAAGGTCGATCAAACAGCTCCGCGATGCGTCCTTTGCTTCGAAGCACAAAGTCACGATGAGGCGATGCAGCTCTATTACCGCCACTATGGCTGGGGGCAGTACACTTCTGAATTTGTCGGTGATCGCGAGCCCTATCCTGATGAATGGGCACAACGGCAACGCCTCGGAACAAATTAAGAACACTTTAGCAAGTCTTTGATATATCATTGTGATTCGGCGCATTGCCGACACAATATCTAGCGTCTGCCAGACTTCGCGAGGACTACATGTCCACCATTGCCTTCGACCAGTTTGCCCTCACCAGGATCGCCGATTTCGCGCGCTCGCTGTCGCGGCTGCATCAGGCGGCGCGGCGCTACGCGGTCGACGACGACCAGTTCGACCGCGAGTTCAACGCGGTCTGCCAGTCGATCTGGGGCTACACCATCGACGATGTCAGCGACGACCTGTTTTCGTCCGAGGACCATCTGTTCCTCGACACGCTGGACGAAGCGCATGCGCGCATCTTCGCCGCCGAGCAGGGGTATGACCTCGTCGACGATCAGGGCATGCTCACCGACTGGTGGGGTTTTTGCTGGATGATCCTGGCCGAGAAGCGCGGCCTGCTCACGGCAGACAACCGCGCCGCCGCGCGCGCGGCGATCGAGGAGAAATATCTGGCGGCGCCGAATGTGATCGGCGTGATCATCGGACGGTAGTGCAGCAATCTCGTCATTGCGAGGAGCGTAGCGACGAAGCAATCCAGAGCGTCTCTCCGGAAAGATTCTGGATTGCTTCGCTTCGCTCGCAATGACGACTTGGTGAGAGTTGGGCTTTACTCCAGCCCAGCCCGCTTCGCCGGCTTCTGCGTTTTCGGCACCGTCACGTCGGGCAGCGTCTCGCGCACGATCTCCGCGGCGGGGCTATCCGCCGCCACCGTGTCGGCGCGCACCGGCGCCACCTTCATCTCGCCGAGCCGTGCACGGACCTGCGCGGTGAGACCGGGGTAGGAGGCGACCGGGGTGAAGTCCGCGGCCTGGTCGTTGCCGACGCGGATGCCGGTATAGGCAACGAGGCCGTCGCTGGTGGCGATCACGTCGCCGGGTTTTAGCGACGAGTCCAGCGCCAGATCGACCGGCGCGAGGCCGACCGGCTCGCGGCCGTTGCAGGTGCAGTCGGCGCGCAGCGCCTTGCGATAGGCGAACGCGTTCTCGCTATCGGCGTAGCGCTCGCCGGTCTGCGACGCGGCGCCGTCGATCGAGGAGCCGAAATAGATCTTGGTGGCGCTCGCAGGACAGAAGGCCTGACACATCTGCGCGGGCGAGGTGAGACCGCGCATCAGCGGAAAATATTTGCCGTCGCAGCTGCGCACGCAGAACGCCGGTCCCGAGCCGCCGGCCGCGGCCGAACGTGCCGGCGGCACATATTGCGGGGATGCGGCATTCTGCTGGCCGGTGAAGGGGTCCGCGTAGGAGCTCGCCTGCTGCGGCACCTCACGCTGCGGCCGCTGCTGCTGCGGCTGCATTCCGCCGAAGAAGAAATCGAACAGGCCTTCGGCCGAAACCGGGGCCGGAGCCGCAAGCAGCGGTGCTGCCAGTGTGGCGGCGACGAGCATCGCGCGATTCAGGCGCGCATGGGACATGACTGTACGCAAACGCTTACTCCACCCGACGCTACCAACCGGCCGGGACCCTCAGGTCTCAGCACATGATTCACCATAAGGCGGGATGGTAAATGAGCGGTTGAGGGCCTTTTACCTCGCCCCGCTTGCGGGGAGAGGTCGGATTGCATCGAAGATGCAATTCGGGTGAGGGGGTACAGGCCTCACGGCTATCTCATCTGTGGAGAGAGGCCCTCACCCCAACCCTCTCCCCGTAAGAACGGGGCGAGGGGGAAGAAAGCGCTCAAGCCTTCAAAAATTCCGACGCCTTGTACAGCGAGCGGAATGGCAGGCCGGCCGCGCCAAAGGTGTCGTCGGCGCCTTCCTCGCGGTCGACCATGGTCAGCACCAGCACCACTTCCGCGCCGGTCTCGCGCACCGCCTCCACCGCCTTCATCGCCGAGCCGCCGGTGGTGGTGACATCCTCGACGATCACGACGCGCTTGCCTTCCAGCGTCTCGCCCCTGGGCAGCCCCTCGATCGCGAGCTTCGCGCCATGCTCCTTCGGCTTCTTGCGCACGAAGAAGGCCGCGATGGGATGGCCCTTGATCCAGGAGATCTGCGCCAGCGCCCCGGCCAGCGGCACCGCGCCCATCTCGAGCCCGCCGATGAAATCGAGCTGGTCGTCCTTCAGCGCCTCATAGGTCAGCTCGGCGAGCAGCGTCGCACCCTCCGGGTCGAGCATGGTCGGCTTGAGGTTGAAGTAGAAGTCGCTCTTGCGACCCGACGCGAGCGTCACCTCGCCGCGGCCGAAAGAGCGCCGGCGGATGATCTCGAACAGGCGGGCGCGGGAGGCTGATTTAGACACGGCGGGCCCTCGGGAGCGTTTTTGGAAGTGGCGGAATTTATCCGCGACGGCCCCGACATTCCAGAGGGGGCTTCCCCCGTCAACAGGGATCGGCCATCCCGGCCCGCCGGTTGTGGGGGTGCAACGTTCTGGAGTAGGTGGATGCCGGATATCCCCGGGGAAGGACACGCGACAAATGACCATCGAGCTGCACACCTGGAACACGCCGAACGGCCGCAAGATCTCGGTTGCGCTGGAGGAAATGGGGCTGCCCTACAAGGTGATCCCGGTGAATATCAGCAAGGGCGAACAGATGGCGCCGGAGTTCCTGAAGCTCTCGCCCAACAACAAGATTCCCGCGATCCTCGACCCCGAGGGGCCGGACGGCAAGCCCGTCAGCATCTTCGAGTCGGGGGCGATCCTGCTGTATCTCGGCGAAAAGACCGGCAAATTCCTGCCGAAATCGCTTTCGGGCCGCATCCCCGTCTATGAATGGCTGATGTGGCAGATGGGCGGCTTCGGACCGATGCCGGGCCAGGTGCACCATTTCATCGCGCTCGAGAACGAGCAGGACCGCGCCTACGGCCTCAAGCGCTACATGGCGGAGACGCGACGGCTCTATGGCGTCCTCGACCGCCGGCTGGAGGCCCGCGATTTCGTCGCCGACGAGCTCTCGGTTGCCGATTTTGCCATCCTGGGCTGGGCTTGGCGTCACCCTCGCCACAAGGTTGACCTGGCCGACTTTCCCCACGTCAAGCGCTGGTACGAGGCCCTGATAGCCCGCCCGGCGGTGAAGCGGGGCATGGAGGCGAAGCTGGATTGATCTTCTCACTCTCCCCGTTCTTACGGGGAGAGGGTTGGGTGAGGGGCCTCTCTCCGCTGATGAGATGGCCGTGAGACCTGTACCCCCTCACCCGGATCGCAAGAGCGATCCGACCTCTCCCCGCAGGCGGGGAGAGGTGAAAAAGCCCTCACACCTTCCGCGCCTCGACCGCCATCCGCACCGCAAGCCCGGTCAGCACCGTGCCCATCAGCCAGCGCTGGACCAGCATCCAGCTTGGCCGGCTTGCGAGAAACAGCGCGATCGACCCGGCCGCGAGCGCGATCATGGCATTCACGCTGACGCTGATCGCGATCTGGATCGCGCCGAGCACCACCGACTGCGCCAGCACGCTGCCGGCGGCGGGGTCGATGAACTGCGGCAGCAGCGCGAGGTAAAGCATCGCGATCTTCGGGTTGAGCAGATTGGTGACGAACCCCATTGCGAACAATTTGCGCGGGCTGTCGATCGCAAGCTGTTTCACCTGGAACGGCGAGCGACCGCCCGGCTTCACCGCCTGCCAGGCCAGCCACAGCAAATAACCGGCGCCGGCAAAGCGCAGCGCGTCATAGGCGAAGGGAACGGCGAGCAGCAGCGCCGTGATGCCGAACGCCGCGCACAGCATGTAGAACACGAAGCCGAGCGCCACGCCGCCGAGCGAGACGATGCCCGCCACTGGGCCTTGCGTTATCGAACGCGAGATCAGGTAGATCATGTTCGGCCCGGGCGTGAGCACGAGGCCGAGGCAGACAAGCGCGAAGCCGAGCAGGGCGGAGGTGTGGGGCATGGCTGAACCGGTGCGGGAGACGGCACAATTCTAATATGGGTGGCGCAGTGGGACCATCGCGAAATTGCACGGAGGACAATTCTGGTGCGGCCGCGCGCTCGGTGCGCTCCCTCGCCCCGTTCTTACGGGGTCGCGACGAGCTTCGCTCGCGCTGAGAGGGTTGGGGTGAGGGGCTCTCTCCACGCATGAGATCGCCGTGGTACCTGTACCCCCTCACCCGGATCGCACCGGACGATGCTTCGCATCGCCGAGGCGATCCGACCTCTCCCCGCAAGCGGGGCGAGGTAAGAAAAATCAATGCGCCTCGTCCCAATTGTTCGCCGCGCGTGCATCGACATGTAGCGGCACCGAGAGCAGCACGGCCGGGAACGGCGCGTCCTGCATCACGTGCTGCACGACGGGAAGTGTGGCCTCGACCTCCGCGTCCGGCACCTCGAAGATCAGTTCGTCATGCACCTGCAGCAGCATCTGCGCCGACAGCTTCTTCCCGGCGAGTGCAGCCTCCATCCGCGTCATGGCGCGGCGGATGATGTCGGCGGCGGTGCCCTGGAGCCGGGCGTTGATCGCGGCGCGCTCGTTGAAGGCGCGCACCGAGGCGTTCGAAGCCTTGATGTCGGGATAGTACATCTTGCGTCCGAACAGCGTGGTGACGTAGCCGTGGCTCCGGCAGAAGTCGCGCGTCTCGTCCATGTAGGCGCGGATGCCGGGAAAGCGCTCGAAGTATTTCTTGATGTAGGCGGAGGCCTCCTCGCGCCCGATGCCGAGCTGGTTGGCGAGGCCGAACGCCGAAATGCCGTAGATGATGCCGAAATTGATCGCCTTGGCGCGGCGGCGGATTTCGCTCGGCATGCCCTTGATCGGCACGCCGAACATTTCCGATGCCGTCATGGCGTGAATGTCGAGACCGTCGCGGAAAGCCTGCTGCAGCACGGGAATGTCGGCGATCTCGGCGAGCAGCCGCAGCTCGATCTGCGAGTAGTCGGCGGAGACCAGCTTATGCCCCGGCGTTGCGATGAAGGCGCGGCGGATTTTTCTGCCGTCCTCGGTGCGCACCGGAATGTTCTGCAAATTCGGCTCGTTCGAGGACAGCCGGCCCGTCGTGGTCGCGGCCAGCGCGTAGGTCGTATGGACGCGGTGGGTCTGGGGATTCACGTAGGTCGGCAGCGCGTCGGTGTAGGTCGATTTGAGCTTCGAGACCTGGCGCCACTCCAGAATCTTCTTCGGGAGATCGTGGCCCTGCTCGGCGAGCTCGTCGAGCACCTGAGCGGTGGTGGACCACGCGCCGGTCTTGGTCTTGGTGCCGCCGGACAGTCCCATCTTGCCGAACAGGATGTCGCCGATCTGCTTCGGGCTGCCGACATTGACGGGCTCGCCCGCGATCTGCTGGATCTCGGCCTCGACGCGCGCCGCGGTCTGGGCGAAGTCGCCGGAGAGACGCGACAGCACCTGGCGGTCGATCGAGATGCCGCGCCGTTCCATGCGCGCGAGCACCGACACCAGCGGGCGTTCCAGCGTCTCGTAGACCGTGGTCATGTGCTCGGCGACGAGGCGCGGCTTCAGCACGCGCCAGACGCGCAAGGTGATGTCGGCGCCTTCCGCCGACAGCGCCGCGGCCTTGTCGATCGGCACCTGGTCGAACGTGATCTTGCCCTTGCCGCTGCCGAGCAGCTCGTTCTCCTTCAGCATGGCGTGACCGAACCAGCGCTCGGACAGCTGCTCCAGCGCATGCGAGCCGCGGCCGGCGTCGAGCACGTAGGAGATCAGCTGCGCATCGTCGGTGTTGCACAATGTGATGCCGTGCTGCGCCAGCATCACCGCGGTGAATTTGACGTCGAAGCCGATCTTGAGAATGCCCGGTGATTCCAGCACCGGTCGCAGCGCCTCGATCGCCTCGCCATGCTTGACCTGATCGGACGCGAGGCCGGCGTCGAACAGGCCGGCGCCGCCGCCGGACTGCTTGTGCGCCAGCGGCACGTAGCAGGCCTCGTTCGGCGCCAGCGCCAGCGCGATGCCGCAGAGATCAGCCTGCATCGGGTCGATCGAGTTTGCCCGGATCTCGACCGCGACATGGCCGGCATCATGGATGCGCGCGATGAACGCGTTCAATTCCGCGAGCGTCTTGACGGCCTGGTACTTGCTGCGGTCGACCGGAAGCTTCCGCAAAATCTCTTCGCGCGCGGCGGCGAGAGAGATCGGCGCGCCCTTCGGGCTCGCGGCCTTGTCCTCCTTGCTCGCCGATGCATTGCGCTGGCCCACTGGCGCTTGCGCCGGCGCGCCGGTTCCCGGGGCCGGCACGACGTCCGAAGGCGGCAGCGGCGAGAAAACGCTGGCGCCGCTGGAATAGCCCGGATCGGCATCGACGTTTGCCGGATCGATCTGCGAGAACTCGGCGACGCGGCGCGTCAGCGTAGAAAATTCCATCGCCTTCAGGAACGCGATCAGCTTGCGCGCATCGGGCTCGTGGACGGCGAGATCGTCCAACGGGACGTCGAGGTCGACCTTGTCGTCGAGCAATACGAGCTGCCGCGAGATGCGCGCCTTCTCCGCGTTCTCGATCAGCGCCTCGCGCCGCTTCGGCTGCTTGATCTCGGTGGCACGGAACAGCAATTGCTCGAGATCGCCATATTCGACGATCAGCTGCGCCGCCGTCTTGATGCCGATGCCGGGCACGCCAGGAACGTTGTCGGTAGAATCGCCGGCCAGGGCCTGCACTTCCACCACCTTCTCCGGCGGCACGCCAAACTTCTCGATCACCTCGGGGATGCCGATGCGGCGGTCCTTCATGGTGTCGTACATGGTGACGCAATCGGTGACGAGCTGCATCAGGTCCTTGTCGGAGGACACGATCGTCGCGCTCGCGCCGCGCTCGCACGCTTGCCGCACATAGGTCGCAATCAGATCGTCGGCTTCGAAGCCGACCTGTTCCAGGCAAGGCAGGTCGAAGGCGCGTACCGCTTCGCGGATCAGCGAAAATTGCGGGATCAGATCGTCCGGCGCCGGCGCCCGGTGCGCCTTGTACTCAGGATAGATCTTGTTGCGGAAGGTGATTTCCGACTTGTCGAAAATGATCGCCAGATGCGTCGGCCGATTGTCCTCGGGCATCTCGCGCAAAAGCTTCCACAGCATGTTGCAGAAGCCGAGCACGGCATTGACCTGCAAGCCGTCGGACTTGCGGTTCATCGGCGGCAGCGCATGGTAGGCGCGGAAGATGTAGCCGGAACCGTCGACCAGGAAGACATGGTCGCCCTTGCCGGCTGCCTTCGCGGCGACGGGCTTGGCAGCAGCTGTCGCAGCAGCGAGCTTGGTTTCGGCGGCCTTGGGCGCGGCAGCCTTGGTGTCAGCTTGGGCGGTGGTCTTTGGGGAGCTCTTGGGCATGGCCGCAATGTATGAATTTTTGCGGGATTTGACAGCCTCGGATGTGGGAAATCTGGCCGGAGCCCACACTCAAATATCGTCCCGGCCTAGTGCGCAATCGCGCACGGGGGGGCCGGGACCCATAACCACAGGGAGAAGTTTGGCGAAGACTGGCAGCTAAGCGATCGTGCCGCAGTACGAAGACCGCGATCTATCGATAAATCACGCGGTATGGGTCCCGGCCTCCGCCGGGACGACGATGTGGAGGCAGGATTACTCCGCCGCCTGCAGCGCCGGCCCCGCCTTCTTCGGCGCGATCCAGAACGCATCGGGCCGCTCGAACAGGAAATTGCCGCCAAGACGCAGAGCGATCTGCCAGATCGCGAGCGAGCC
Organism: Bradyrhizobium sp. Kon69; assembly: GCF_055807515.1. Classification (NCBI taxonomy): domain Bacteria; kingdom Pseudomonadati; phylum Pseudomonadota; class Alphaproteobacteria; order Hyphomicrobiales; family Nitrobacteraceae; genus Bradyrhizobium; species Bradyrhizobium sp. Kon69. The sequence goes on from NZ_JBVVOS010000022.1 coordinate 124,045, forward strand.
GATCACGCCGACGATAGTCACAATCAGCGACACCGCGCCGATGTCGGGAATGATGCCCGTGCGCAAGAGCAGCGTCCGTGTCGCCGCCATCGGCAAGAAGAAGGCGAGGTAGATCACGATCGAATGCTCGCCGCAGAAGCGGAAGACGTTCAGCCATTGCGCGCGCGCGAGCAGCGTGCCCATCGTGATGATGGCGCAGGCCCCGGCGAAGCCGAGCACGAGCGATACGAATTTCCACTCGCTGGCGCCGAGCATAACCAGACCGGCATTGACTAGCGCCCATGTCGCGAGCGCTGTCAGCGCCCATGCGGGATGATTGCGCGCACGGTCCGACAGCGCGAACACGTAGGGCGCGAACAGATAGCCCGAATAGAAATAGACGAAGCGTGCGCAGAACTCGTCGATCGCGGTCCACCCGGTCGAGATGCGCGCCGTCTCCAGCGCGGCGGCGACCAGCCAGATCGCCAGCGGCGGCATGCGCCGTGTCAGTTTCGTGACGACGAAGAAGATCGGCAGGAGATAGATGAACCACAGCGTGCCGAACGGCTCGACGAAGGATTCCAGATAGAGCAAGCCGGCGTCGCGCCAGCTCGTTTCCGCCGCGAATGCGGGGGCCTTGAAGCCGAACTGGATTGTCACCCAGACGACATAGAAATAGGCGAAATGCACTACCTTGCGGTCGAGATAGGTTCGCCAGTCCCGGTCGACCACCAGTGACAGGAACAGACCCGAAATCAGGAAGAAATCCGGCATCCGGAACGGCTTTGCGAAGGCCACCAAAACATGCATGAAGCCGGTCTCGCCGGCGGCAAGCTCGACCCCCAGCACCGAATGCATCATCACGACCATGACGATGCAGATGCCCTTGGCGTAATCGACCCAATCGACACGCGCAGCCGCGGGGGCCTTGAGTCCCCCGCTCGCGGCGATTGTGCCTGATGGTGCCATGGTGTCTCTTTTTGAGGCGTGTTCCGCCAGGATCTGCGTGAACGCGGGGCAGTTTGCCGCCTTGCTGCTTACGATTTCTTTACCGGTACAAGTGCTGTGCCGTTTTTTGTACGCGGGCTGTTCCCTCACCCCGGTAAAATGCTAAACCGCCTTGGAATTGCGGTTTCGTTAACCAAGCCAAACAGGGTTTTTCATGCGCATTGCTATGATCGGCACGGGCTATGTGGGACTGGTGTCCGGGGCCTGCTTTGCGGATTTCGGTCACGACGTCATTTGCGTCGATAAGGACGAAAAGAAGATCGCGGCACTTCATCGCGGCGAGATCCCGATCTATGAGCCCGGGCTTGACGAACTGGTCGCGACGAATGTGAAGGCCAAGCGGCTGGAGTTCACCACCGATTTGTCCAAGCCGGTCGCGGATGCCGATGCTGTCTTCATCGCGGTCGGCACGCCGTCGCGCCGCGGTGACGGCCACGCCGATCTGTCCTACGTCTATGCGGCCGCGAAAGAGATCGCGCAGTCACTGTCCGGCTTCACCGTCGTCGTGACCAAGTCGACCGTTCCGGTCGGCACCGGCGACGAGGTCGAGCGCATCATCCGCGAGACCAATCCCAAGGCCGAAGTCGTCGTCGCCTCGAACCCCGAATTCCTGCGCGAGGGCGCGGCGATCCGCGACTTCAAATTCCCCGACCGCATCGTCGTCGGCACCTCCGACGAGCGCGGCCGCAAGGTGATGAGCGACATCTATCGGCCGCTGTCGCTGAACCAGGCGCCGCTGATGTTCACGGAACGCCGCACCGCCGAGATGATCAAATACGCCGCCAACGCGTTCCTCGCGACCAAGATCACCTTCATCAACGAGATCGCCGACCTCTCCGAAAAGGCCGGCGCCAACGTGCAGGAGGTCGCCCGCGGCATTGGCCTGGACAACCGCATCGGTACCAAATTCCTGCATGCCGGCCCAGGCTTCGGCGGCTCGTGCTTTCCGAAGGACACCAAGGCGCTGATCAAGATCGCGCAGGATTACGATGTGAGCCTTCGCATCGTCGAATCCGTGCTCGCGGTCAACGAGAACCGCAAGCGCGCGATGGCCCGCAAGGTCAGCCAGGCGCTAGGCGGCTCGCTGCGCGGCAAGACCATCGCTGTGCTCGGCCTCACCTTCAAGCCCGACACCGACGACATGCGCGATGCGCCGTCGATCCCGCTGGTTACGGGCTTGATCGACATGGGCGCGAAGGTGAAGGCCTTCGATCCCGTCGGCATGGAGCAGGCGAAGAGCGAGCTGCCCAGCATCATTTATTGCGAGGACGCCTATTCCTGCGCGGAAGGCGCCGACGCGATCGTGATCGTCACCGAATGGGTGCAGTTCCGGGCGCTCGATCTCGACCGGCTGAAGGCGACCATGGCCCAGCCCGTCATCGTCGATCTGCGCAACATCTACCGCCCCGAAGAAATGGCTGCGGCCGGCTTCGTCTATGAGAGCATTGGACGACCGCCGGTGCAGGGCTGATAGCGGCATATGATTGTCATACCCCGCAAAGGCGGGGTATCCAGTAATCCGCGATCTTCGTAACAGCCGAGATCCGAGTTTACTGGATCACCCGCACCAGTGCGCAAGTGCGCACAAGGCGGGTGATGACGGAAGCGAGATATTTGCCCCGCAGTTTCGACACGCCCCTCCCGATCGATGCCGTGCTCGACGAGCTCTCGCGCACGCTGGGGGCGCATCATGCCGCCGTGCTGGTGGCGCCGCCGGGCGCCGGCAAGACCACGCGCGTGCCGCTGGCGCTGCTCGATGCCCCTTGGGTCAAGGGCAGGAAGATCATCGTGCTGGAGCCGCGGCGCATCGCGGCGCGCGCCAGCGCCGACCGCATGGCCAAATCACTGGGCGAACGCGCCGGTGAGACCGTCGGCTATCGTGTCCGCTTCGGCTCGAAAATCTCGCGCGCGACCCGCATCGAGGTGGTGACGGAGGGCATCTTTACCCGCCAGATCCTCGACGATCCCGAACTTTCGGGCATCGCCGCCGTCCTGTTCGACGAATTCCACGAGCGCTCGCTCGACGCCGATATGGGCCTCGCGCTCGCGCGCGATGCGCAGACCGGCCTGCGCGAGGATTTGCGCATCCTCGTGATGTCGGCCACGCTCGATGGCGCCCGCGTGGCAAGATTGCTCGGCGAAGCGCCCGTCGTCGAAAGCGAGGGTCGCGCCTTTCCGGTGGAGACGCGCTATCTCGGCCGCAAGGCGGACGCGCCGGTGGAGCGGCAGATGGCGGATGCGATCGCCTCGGCGCTACGCGCCGATGCCGGCTCGGTGCTGGCGTTCCTGCCGGGCGCCGCCGAAATCCGCCGGACGCAGAACCTCCTCGGCGAACGCGTGCAGGACGCTTCGATCGAGATTGTTCCCCTGTTCGGCGCGCTCGACGCCGCCGTGCAGGACCGTGCCATCTCACCTGCACCTAAAGGCACGCGCAAGGTGGTGCTGGCGACCTCGATCGCGGAGACCTCGCTCACCATCGAGGGCGTGCGCATCGTGGTCGATTCCGGTCTCGCCCGCGTGCCGCGCTACGAGCCCGACATCGGCCTGACCCGGCTCGAGACCGTGCGCGTCTCGCGCGCTGCAGCGGACCAGCGCCGCGGCCGCGCCGGCCGCACCGAGCCGGGCGTGTGCTACCGGCTCTGGGACGAACCTCAGACAGCCTCGCTCGCGCCCTACACCCAGCCCGAGATCCTCAGCGCCGATCTGTCCTCGCTGGTGCTCGATCTCGCGCAATGGGGCGTCGCCGACCCTGCCGCGCTGTCGTTTCTCGACCCGCCGCCGCAGCCGGCCTGGAAAGAAGCAAAAAGCCTGCTCGCCGAGCTCAACGCGCTCAATGCCGATGGCCGCATCACCGCGGAGGGCAAGAGCCTGCGCGCGCTGGCGCTGCCGCCGCGGCTCGCGCGCATGATCGTGGATTCGCATCGTGCCGGCGAGGGCGAGGCCGCCGCCGAGATCGCCGCCATCATCACCGAGCGCGGGCTCGGCGGCGACAGCGTCGATCTCGAGCACCGTCGCGATCAGTTCCGCCGCGACCGTTCCCCGCGGGCCGCAAGCGCGCGCGACCTCGCGCGGCGCTGGGCCTCGCAGGTGGCGGCGTCAGAGAAGACGGCGGCCGGCGAAGGTGATCTCTCGACCGGCCTGATGCTGGCCTACGCCTTCCCGGACCGCGTCGCACGCAACCGCGGCAACGGCAGCTTCGTGCTCGCCAACGGTCGAGGTGCTGCCGTAGATCAAACTTCCTCGCTCGCCCGCGCGCCCTATATCGCGATCGGCGAGATGACCGGCACGGCGGCGAGCGGGCGCATTCTGCTCGCAGCGCAAATCTCGCAGGACGAGATCGAGCGGCATTTCGCTGAGCATATCGAATCCGTCGAGGAGATCTCGTTCGATCGCGGCGCGATGGCCCTCCGGGCGCGGCGCAAGCGCGCGCTGCACGCGATCACGCTCTCCGAGGCGACACTTGCCGTGTCGCCCTCGGAGGACACCGCGCGCATCTTCGCAGACGGGCTGATCGCCGCCGGCCTCGACCGGCTGCCCTGGTCGAAGGCCGCAAGACAATGGCGCGACCGCGTGATGTTCTTGCGCAAGGCCGAGGGCGATAGCTGGCCTGATCTCTCGGACGACGGGTTGATCGCGCGGCGCGACGATTGGCTGGTGCCGGCGCTCTACGACAAGATCGCGCTGAAGGATATCTCCGCCGGCGATCTCTCCGACGCGTTGATGGCGTTGTTGCCGTGGGAGATGCGCGCGCGGCTCGACCGCGAGGCGCCGACGCATTTCGAGGCCCCGACCGGCAGCGTGCTCGCGATCGACTACGAAGCCGAGCAGGGGCCGACCATCGCGGTGCGGCTGCAGGAATTGTTCGGCCTCAACACCCATCCCTCGATCGCCGCCGGCAAGGTGCCGCTGGTGCTGGAGCTGCTGTCGCCGGCGCAGCGCCCGGTGCAGGTCACGCGCGATCTGCCCGGTTTCTGGCGCGGCAGCTACAGCGCCGTGCGCTCCGATTTGCGCGGTCGCTACCCGCGCCATCCCTGGCCGGAAGATCCGGCGAATGCGCCGCCGACCCGGCGGGTCAAGCCGCGCGGGACGTGAGCGTTCCGAACACGCATTAACCGTCCGCTCATCCTTTTCGTCAAAATAGCACAGCTCTGGCCGCAGCGTCGCTCGCGGAGCGGCCTGCCGCGTGGTGAAATCGAGCTTCGGCTTCGAGTGGTGTGATGCGTAACTTAATGATCTTCGCGGCGATCATGATCGGCCTCGGCACGTTCATGGCGCAGATGGCGGACAGGATGAGCTCCGCTTCGGCGACGTCGGTGCCGCGTACGGTAGCAGTCGCGTCCACCGCGCCGGCCGGCGGCCGCAGCCTCAACATCCCCCGCGATGGCCGCGGCCACTTCCAGACCGAGGGCCGGATCGAAGGCCAGCGCATCGGCTTCATGGTCGACACCGGCGCCTCCGTGGTGGCGCTGAACGAGACCTCGGCCGCCCGTTTCGGCCTGCGGCCCTCGCGCGGCGATTACAACGCCACCGTCTCCACCGCCAACGGCACCATCAAGGCCGCGCGCACCCGCATCGCCATGCTCGATGTCGGCGGGCTTATCGTGCGCGACGTCGATGCCATGGTGTTGCCCGACGAGGCGCTGTCCGAGAACCTGCTCGGCCTCTCCTTCCTCTCCCGCCTCAAGCGCTTCGAATACGCCAACGGCCAGATGGTGCTGGAGCAGTAAGGTCCTTCCAAAGGCTCCAGCGATCACATATTTCAAGAAGATCACTATTTCGGCCACTCTCGCGGCCAGATTTCCCCGTTACCAAACTGCCGCAATTATCATCCATAAGCTGCCATTCCTGCCTTCCGCTGCAGCCCGGCATTCGCTAAGGCTGCATTAAATCTGGCTCTTTTTCACGAGACCGTCTCAATGTTCCCCAAGCCGAAATCCGTGTTGCTGCCCAACACCTATGCCTTCGAATCCGAGCCGATGGTGAAGGCCACGGGCTTTCGCGAATACGACGCGCGCTGGTTGTTCCAGAAGGAAATCAACCTGATGGGAATCCAGGCGCTCGGCATGGGGCTGGGCGCGCTGATCGCGGAGCTCGGCGTCAAGCAAGAGATCGTCACCGGTCATGATTTCCGCGGCTATTCGGCCTCGATCAAATATGCGCTGATTTCCGGCCTGATGGCAGCAGGCTGCAAGGTGCACGACATCGGGCTCGCGGTGACGCCGATGGCCTATTTCGCGCAGTTCGACCTCGACGTGCCCTGCTGTGCCATGGTTACGGCCTCGCACAACGACAATGGCTGGACCGGCGTGAAGATGGGCGCCAACCGCCCGCTGACCTTCGGCCCCGACGAGATGACGCGGTTGAAGGAGATCGTGCTGGGCGCCGAGTTCAAGAACAAGGCCGGCGGCTCCTATCAATTCCACGAGAATTATCCGGCGCGCTACATCGCCGATCTCACCAGCCGTCCGAAGCTCAAGCGCAAGCTCAAGGTCGTCGCGGCCTGCGGCAACGGCACCGCCGGCGCGTTCGCGCCGCAGGTGCTGGAGGCGATCGGCTGCGAGGTGATCCCGCTCGACACCGAGCTCGACCATACCTTCCCGAAATACAATCCGAACCCTGAAGACATGGAGATGCTGCACGCGATCCGCGACGCGGTGCTGCAGCACAAGGCCGATGTGGGTCTCGGCTTCGACGGTGACGGCGATCGCTGCGGCGTCGTCGACAACACCGGCGAGGAGATCTTTGCCGACAAGGTCGGTGTGATGCTGGCGCGCGACATGTCCGCGATCCACAAGGATGCGCAGTTCATCGTCGACGTGAAGTCGACCGGCCTGTTCATCACCGATCCGGTACTGCAGAAGCAGGGTGCAAAAACCACCTATTGGAAGACCGGCCATTCCTACATGAAGCGCCGCACCCATGAGACGGGTGCGCTCGCCGGCTTCGAGAAGTCCGGCCACTTCTTCTTCAACAAGCCGTATGGACGCGGCTATGACGACGGTCTGGTGTCGGCGCTCGCGATCTGCGACATGCTCGATCGCGCGTCCGGCAAGTCGATGGCCGATCTCAAGAACGCGCTGCCGAAGACCTGGTCGTCGCCGACCATGTCGCCGCATTGCGGCGACGAGGTGAAGTACGGCGTCATCGACAAGGTGGTGAAGCACTTCGAGGGCTTGCAGGCCAAGGGCGCCAAGATCGGCGGCCAGGCGATCCGCGATCTCGTCACCGTCAACGGCGTCCGCGTCACGGTCGAGGACGGCAGCTGGGGCCTGGTGCGCGCCTCCTCCAACAAGCCCGAGCTCGTCGTCGTGGTCGAGAGCCCGGTCTCCGAGCAGCGCATGCACGACATGTTCGAGATGGTGAACAGCGTGCTGCGCACCCATCCCGAAGTCGGCGAGTACAATCAGAAGATCTGAGGTGCAACTCCGGCCGTCATGCCCGGGCTTGTCCCGGGCATCCACGTTCTTCTCGCTGTGTCGATACGCGTGGATGGCCGGGACAAGCCCGGCCATGACGATGACCGATAAAGTCCGCGCCAGCGAGTAAACCTTAAGCCGCCACCACCGCCGGGATCGGCAGCGCGGTGACCGACTTGATCTTCTCCATCGCGAAGCGCGAGGTGACGTTCTTCAGCGGCACGGCGCTGATCAGCTTTTTGTAGAACACGTCATAGGCCTGCATGTCCGCGACGACGACGCGCAGCATGTAGTCGACGTCGCCGGCCATGCGATAGAACTCCATCACCTCCGGCATGGCGCTGACGGCGTCGGCGAACTTCTTGAGCCAGGCGTCGGAATGGTCGGAGCTCTCGACCGACACGAACACGGAGATGCCGAGCCCGATCTTGTTCTGGTCGACCAGTGCCACCCGCTTGGTGATCACGCCATCGGCCTCCAGGCGCTGGATGCGCTTCCAGCAGGGGGTCGAGGACAGGCCGACGCGGTCGCCGATCTCGGCGACGGAGAGGGAGGCATCATCCTGCAGCACCATCAGAATCTTGCGGTCGATGGCGTCGAGGCGGCGGCTGGTCTCGGGGAGCGGGACGGCGAGATCGGTCATTTGAAGAACTTTGTTCCATATCAAGGGCTGATTTCCCTGATATAGAGAAAATCTTTCCACGGCAAGCCTATATTCTCGCCGCATCAGTGGAATCCCTCTGCTGCCCGCCTCGCAAAAGCTCTTCAACTTCAACGCGTTGCGGAGCGGCCAGGCCGCCGCCGTGACGGGTGCATTTCAGCGCTGCGGCGGCCGCGGCGAATTGCAGCGCCTCCCGCACGCCGCCGCCTTCGGCGAGGCGAAGCGTGAAGGCGCCATGGAAGACGTCGCCGGCGCCGAGCGTATCGACAGCCTGAACCGGGACAGCCGGCGTCTGCTCCAGCTCGGCGCTCTCGTTCAGCCAGATCGTGCCGCGCGGGCCGCGGGTGGCGGCGAGGAAGGCGGGCGTGAGCGCGGCCAGGCGCTGCAACGCCTCGCCGTCATCGGCGATGCCGGCGGTCTCCTGCACCTGTTCGCTGGCGAACAGCAAATGCGAGGCGGCCGTGAGCAGGCCGTCCTGCAACGACATCGCGCGATCGACGCCGACGATGACGGCAATGCCGCGCCGGCGTGCCTCAGTGCAGAGGTCCGTGCAGAACGATGCGCAGCGGCTCTCGACGAGGACCGCCCGACAATCGGCGAGCAGCTTGTCGGCGTCGGGCAGCTCGACTGTCCACAGGGTCGGATCGCGATAGATCGTGAGCGTTCGCTCGCCCGTCGCGTCAATGATGATGGCAGAGACGGGCGTGGTCGCATGAGGTATGCGCACGATATGGCTTGTCTCGATATTTTCGGATCTCATGCGCTCGAGAATGAAGCCGCTCGACGTCTCCTGCGCATCGCCCATCGGACCTGCGAAGGAGACGCGGCCGCCAAGCCGCGCGATGGCGATCGCGGCATTGAGCGCGTTGCCGCCGCAGATCTCCGCGAGATGCGTGGCGTTGGCCTTGCTGCCGCGCGCGGGCACGGCCTCGACACGAAAGGTCAGGTCGCGCACGGGAATGCCGATGCAGAGGATGCGCGGCCCGATCACAGAGTGCGCCATCGGCGGTCAGCTCTTGTCGTGCACCCAGCGGCCGAGCAGGTGATGCGCAATCGCAAATGGATGCGGGCCCGCGAGCCCGTCCGGATGCGTCCGCGTCAGCATCAGAGCGGCCTCCTCGCGCGTGAACCAGCGCGCATCCTCCAGTTCGGAATGATCGACGACGATGTCCTCGCTCACCGCCCGCGCGCTGCAGCCGATCATCAGCGACGACGGATAGGGCCAGGGCTGGGTCATGTAATACTGCACGTCGGTGCAGCGGATCCCGGATTCTTCGAGGATCTCGCGGCGCACCGCGTCCTCGATGGTTTCGGCCGCCTCGACGAAACCGGCGAGGCAGGAATACATGCCCGGCGGAAACTGTTTCTGGCGGCCGAGCAGGCACCTTTCGCCGGAGGCGACGTGCATGATCACGACGGGATCGGTCCGCGGAAAGTGCTCGGCCTTGCAACTGGGGCACTCCCGCTTCCAGCCGCCTTCCTTCATCGCGCTGCGCGTGCCGCAATTGGCGCAATAGCCGTGGCGCTGATGCCAGCTCACCATCGACTTCGCCATCGCGATCGCCGACAGCTCCTGCGGCGGCACCGCGCCCTGCATCGCCATGCCGCGCAGCTCGTTGAGGGCGTAGTCCTCGCGCCCGACCAGCTTCTCGGAAGCGGCCTGCGACAGGCCCATCCCGAACATCGCGGCGCCGTCGCGCAAGCCTAAGAAGATCGTGCCGGGATTGGCGCCGCATTTCAGCGCCTCGTCGATTCCGAGCAGCGCGCGCACTTTGTCGCCGTCGCGCTTCACCAGTAGCGAGTCGCGGTAGACCACATAGGCGCGCGAGGTCGGCTTCTGCTCCAGCGCGAACAGCTTTTCGTCATCGCGGCGCAGATGCGCGGCACGGTCGAGAATGTTGGTGACGAAGGCCGGCTGCCCCAGCGGAAACGAGTCGAATGCTGACATGTCTTGTTCTTTCAACCCAACCAGATCTTGCGGCGAAGCGCGCTGATGAAACTCTGCACCTCGGTAGCGTCGTGCGCCAAGGGCTGCATCACGCCCCAGACCGGCCGCGGCCAGGCGGCATCACTGGTGCGGCGCGCGATGACGTGGACGTGAAGCTGCGGCACGAGGTTGCCGAGTGCCGCGATGTTGAGCTTGTCGCATCCGGTGATCTCCTTCAGCGCGCGCGAGACGCGGGAGATCTCCGTCATCAACTGCGCCTGCTGCACCTCGTCGAGATCGATGATCTCGACCGCATCCGCGCGCCGCGGCACCAGCAGCAGCCAGGGATAATGCGCGTCCTTGATGACCAAGACCTTGGACAGCGGCAAATCGCCGATGTCGATGGTGTCCTCTTTCAGGCGGGAGTGCAGCGACCAGGCGGGTTCGGACATATGGAGTTTCCAGATCGCCCGACGGGATCGGGCGCGATTGGCCGGACCATACGATACGGAGTTGGCGAGGGGAAGGATAGGAGCCCGCAGGGGCAGCATGCAGCGTTGTCGTCCCGGCGAAGGCCGGGACCCATACCGCGAGGTCTATCGATTGCGGTTGATGCTAATCCCGAACGACCAAATCTTCGCAAAACATCTCCCTGCGGTTATGGGTCCCGGCCTTCGCCGGGACGACAGCGAATGCGTGGTGACGTCTTACCCCTCCGCCAGCACCCGCGCATTGGCGCGAACCGAGGCTTCGCTAACGCGGATGCCGAGACCGGGGCCGTCGGGCACCACGACGTGGCCGCCGCGGTTGGCGACGCGCTCTTCCAGCACGTCCTCGGTTAGCACGTGATGCGGCATGTAGAATTCGCAGCCGAGCGAGATTCCCGGCGTCGCCGCGATCAGCTGCGTGCCGGCGGCGAGCCCGATGCCGCCCTCCCACAGCGTGCCGCCATAGCCGGGCAGGCCGGCGGTGTCGGCGATCGCCATGATCGCCTGCGCCTCGAACAGGCCGCCGGCCTTCATCAGCTTGATCGAGACGGCATCTGCCGCCTCGCGGCGCACCACCTCCATCATGTCGCGGCGGTCGAAGCAGCTTTCGTCCGCGAGCACCGGCGTTTCCAGCGCCGCGGTGAGCTGCGCCATCACGTCGAGATATTTGCGCGGTACCGGCTGTTCGATGAAGGTCGGCGCAAACTGCTCGACGTCGCGCAGGATCTTGATGGCGCCGAATGGCGCTAAGGCCTGGTTGTAATCGACGCGAAGATTGACCTTGTCGCCGAACTCGTTGCGGATCGCCGCGAGATGATCGAGATCCTCGCGATGCGATTTCACGCCGGTCTTGACCTTGTAGATGACATTGCCGTCCGGAACCATTTTCCGCATGCGTTCGAGATCGGCGGCGAAATCCGGATCGGCGATCGAGAACGACAGCGGGATCGTGTCGCGCACGCGGCCGCCGAGCAGGTCGGCGACCGAAAGTCCCGACGATTTGCCGACGATGTCGAGCAGCGCCATTTCGATCGCGACCTTGGCTTCGGCATGTCCGACCAGCGCGCGATCGAGCTCGGCCATCAGCGCGCGGATGCGGCGCACCGACTTGCCCATCACGATCGGCCGCAAATAGATGTCGAGCGCGGAGAAGGCCGCTTCCGGCGTTCCCGTGAACACTTCCCACGGTGCGGCCTCGCCCCAGCCGATCACGCCGTCGCTCGAAGTGAGCTCGATCAGCACGCGCTTCACCGTGCCCTTGACGTTGCCGACACCCTGGAGGCGCGCCATCTTGATCGGGCTCTCGATCAGGAACAGCCTGATGCGTTCGACGGTCGCTTCGGTCATGTCAGGCCCCCATTGACGTGCCAGACCTGGCCGGTGACGTAGGATGCTTTCGGGGAGGCCAGGAAGGCGATGATCTCGGCGACTTCCTCCGGCCGCCCGCGACGGCCCATCGGGATCAGCGCCTCGGTCGCGGCGATCTGCTCGGGTGACAGCCGGCTTTCGCTGGGCTTGTCTTTGACGATGAGGCCCGGCGCGACGGCGTTGACGGTGATGCCCTCCTTGGCGAGCTCGACTGCGGTGAGCCGGACCAGCGCTTCGAGCGCGGAACGGCTCGCGGCCGTCGCTGCGAAGGGCGCGAACTCCGGCCGGATCGCGTGCGCAACGAACGACGACACCGCCACGATCCGCGCATCTCGTCCCGCACGCAGCTGCGGAAGAGCAAGCTTGACGAAACGTGTGAAGGCGAGGGCCGATTCGTCCATCGCCTGCAGGAATTGATCCGCAGGCGTGCCGATCGCACTGCCGCGCCGGGCGTGACCTCCGACCAGGATCAATCCGTCAAGCCGGCCAAAATCGAGATGGGCGGTCGCGCAAGCAAGCGTCAGGGCCACTTCATTGGCTAGATCGCCGAGGCATGTCGCAACAGCCGCGCCGCTTGCTTTGGCTTCCGCCGCGGTCGCCTTGAGTCCGTCCTCGTTCGATCGGGTATGCAGCACGAGCCCAACGCCGGGCGCCGCGAGCAGTTTTGCGGTGGCGCGGCCGATGCCGCTGGCGGCGCCGGTGACGAGATAGACGCGATTGATGTCGGACATCATGATGCCGTTGTGGCCGGCGGCAATGCGCCGGTGCGGTGAAAATGGCTGAGGAAGGCGCGCGTCGCCGCTGCCTGCGGATGATCGATGACCTGCCGCGCCGGGCCTTCCTCGACCACGACGCCGTCGCGCATGAAGATGAGGCGATCGGCAACCTCGCGGGCGAAGGCGATCTCATGGGTCACGATCACCATGGTCATGCCCTCCGACGCCAGCTGCTGGATCACGGCGAGCACCTCGCCGACAAGCTCGGGATCAAGCGCGGAGGTGGCCTCGTCGAACAGCATCACGTCCGGCTCCATCGCGAGCGCCCGCGCAATCGCGACGCGCTGCTTCTGTCCGCCGGAGAGCGTTGCCGGATATTGATCGGCCTTCTCTGCAAGGCCCACCTTGGCGAGCTGCGCGCGCGCCAGCTTCTCGGCGTCGGCCCTGGCCATGCGCCGCACCGTGACTGGTCCCTCCATCACGTTCTGGAGCGTCGTCATGTGCGGGAACAGATTAAAATGCTGGAACACCATGCCGGTGGTGGCGCGGAATCTTGCCAGCGTCTTCACGTCCGGCAGCTTTGTGCTTTCTCCAAAAGCAAAGCGCGTCTCTCCGACGCGGACGCTGCCGCCGTCGGGCGTCACCAGGAGGTTGATGCAGCGGAGCAGCGTCGACTTGCCGGACCCGGATGGGCCGATCAGCGCCACGACACCACCCTTGGCGACGTCGAGGCTGATGCTCTTCAAGACCTCGTTGCTGCCAAAGCTTTTGCGCAGCGCCCGGATCTCGATCTTGGAAGAGGTGTCGCTCATTCGCCGACCGCCAGTCGTTTCTCGCCGCGCCGGACCATGATGGTCAGGGGAATCAGGATCGCCGCATAGGCGACCGCGACTGCGGTGTAGGTTTCCAGCGGACGGTAGCTGTCATGGGCGGCGACCTGGCTCTGATAGACCAGATCAGGCACCGCCAGCACCGAGACCAGCGAGGTGTTCTTGAACTGGATGATCGACTGGTTCATCAGCGCCGGGATCATGCGCTTGATCGCCTGCGGCAGCACGATGCGCCGCATGCTCTGGCCCGGCGTCATGCCGAGCGCGGCGCCGGCTTCGGACTGGCCGCGATCGATCGAGATGATGCCGCCACGGATGATCTCCGAATAGAACGAGCCGCCATACAGCGAGAGCGCCAGCGCCGAGGCCGTGATCGGCGTCATCTCGACACCCGCCAGGATCGGCAGCGCGTAATAGAACCAGATCAGCTGCACCAGGATCGGCGTGCAGCGGAACGCCTCGATGAAGGTGAGCGCGATCAGGCGCACCGCACGAAAGCGCGACAGGGTGCCGAACGCGCCGAACAGACCGAAGACGAGGCCGAGCACGACGATGACCACGGTAAAGCCAACGGTAACGCCGAGCCCGTTGAGAAAGAGCCAGCGATAGCTCCAGAGGATGCCGAAGTCCCACTGATACATGCGTGCTTAACTCATACCCGAAACTTGTCGTCATGCCCGGGCTTGTCCCGGGCATCCACGTTCTTGGTGGCGCGGGTCAGACGTGGATGGCCGGGACAAGCCCGGCCATGACGTGCGGAGACTCAGGCGCTCATCACACCTTACAACGAAACGCCCGGCGGAATGTCCGCTTCGGTCACGCCCACCAGCTCCATGTTGGTGATGATTGCGTTGCGGATGAAGCCGAGGCCCTTGTTGAAGTCGATCCAGGTGTTGACGTAGTCGCGCCAGGTCTTGTCGGTCTCGCGGCGGAAGCCGGCGTTCGACGTCGTGGCGAAGATCGGCGTCGGCAGCACGAACTGGCCGAGCGAAGGGTTTTTCTTCAGCACGGTCAGCGACAGCATCGTGATCAGGCACTGCGCATCGACGCGGCCGGTCTGCAGCGCGGCGGTGGCGTCGTCGGCGGTCTTCAGCCGCGAGATCTGCGCCTTCGGCGTCAGGCGGCTGACGACCTGGTCGTGCGAGGAGCCCTGGTCGACCGCGATCTTGACGTCCGGCGAATTCAGCTCGGCCCAGCTCTTCGGCTTGAAGTCCTTCTTGCAGAGGATGCCGAAGGCATTGTTGAAGACCGGCACCGAGAAGTCGACCACCAGCGCGCGCTTCGGGGTCGGGTTGAGGCCGAAGAAGATGTCGATCTTGTTGGACTGCAGGTCGAGCACCGAATTGCCCCAAGTGGTCTCGGTGATCTCGAGCTCGGCCTCCATGTCCTCGGCAAGCGCCTTGGCGATATCGACGTAAAATCCCTTCCACTGGCCGGTCGAAAGATCCTTCATGTAATAGGGTGCGCCGCCGCCGACCGCGCCGATCCGCATCTTCTTGGTGCGGCGGATGCGGGCGAAGGTCGATTCGTTGGTATCGGCGGTCTGCGCCACGGCCGGGGAGGCCAGCGTCGCCGCAGCCATCGCGCCAAGTCCGACAATCGATGCAACATCACGACGTGTAACCATTGGGATCAATCGCTTTTCTGTTGGAAGGAGTTCCGGCAGCGTTCTTACCAAGGCGCCTCCGGCAGTGAAAGCACAGCCTATCGGCTGTGCAGAGCGGGAATTGCCCGGATGCTGGGCAAGCCACTACGAAGCCCAGCCCGTTCAAGCCGATACCCGCTTGCTTTCCGGGCCTTTTGGCCCCAAATAGGGACCGGGAGATTGGCGGTGGACGAGCCACTCGCCAACCGGGTCAGGTCCGGAAGGAAGCAGCCCTAACGAGGTCCGGATCGGGTCGCTCGTCAGTCTCCTACCTGTTTTTCCGAGCGAATTGCGCCGGCGGCTCGGGCCGCCAGCGCGCTCCTTTCCGCAAAGCCGGCCGAAAGACACTTCATTGCGGATCGACCGATGACCGACGCTGGCGCCCCTCCCAACCCTGATAGCGCCGGCCAGGCCAGCACGCCCTACCGGGTGCTGGCGCGGAAATACCGTCCCTCCAGCTTCGACGATCTGATCGGCCAGGAAGCCGTCGTCCGCACCGTCTCCAATGCATTCGAGACCGGCCGCATTCCGCAGGCGTGGATCCTCACCGGCGTCCGCGGCGTCGGCAAGACCACCACCGCGCGCATTCTTGCCCGTGCGCTCAACTACGAGATGCCGGATGGCTCGGTGAAGGGCCCGACGGTCCAGATGCCGACGCTCGGCGTGCATTGCCAGGCGATCATGGAAAGCCGGCACATGGACGTGCTGGAGATGGACGCGGCCTCGCATACCGGCGTCGACGACGTCCGTCAGATCAATGACAGCGTCCGCTACGCCCCGGCCAGCGCCCGCTACAAGGTCTACATCATCGACGAAGTCCACATGCTGTCGACGGCGGCGTTCAACGCCTTCCTGAAGACGCTGGAGGAACCGCCGGAGCACGCCAAATTCGTGTTCGCCACCACGGAGATCCGCAAGGTTCCCGTGACTGTGCTGTCGCGCTGCCAGCGTTTTGACCTGCGCCGCGTCGAGGCCGACGTGCTGATGAAGCATCTCGCCAACATCGCCGCCAAGGAAAACGTCGAGATCGAGCCTGAAGCGCTCGGCATCATCGCGCGGGCCGCGGAAGGCTCGGTGCGGGATTCGCTCTCGCTGCTCGATCAGGCCATCGCCCATGCGGCGGGCACCGTGAAGGCCGATGCCGTCAGGCAGATGCTGGGGCTTGCCGACCGCACCCGTGTCATCGATCTTTTCGATTCTCTGGCGCGTGGCGACATCGCGTCCGCATTCAAGGAGTTCCGTGACCAGTACGACGTCGGCGCCGATCCGATCGTGGTGCTCTCGGATCTCGCCGAGTTCGTCAATTTCGTCACCCGCGTGAAGATCGTGCCGGCGACCGCCGACAACGTCGCCTATGGCGAGACCGAGCGCGTGCGCGCGCGGGATTTCGCCTCGAAGATATCGATGCGCGTGCTGTCGCGGATGTGGCAGATGCTGCTCAAGGGCATCACCGAGGTGCAGGCCGCGACGCGGCCCGCCGCAGCCGCCGAGATGGTGCTGGTGCGCATCGCCTATGTCGCCGACCTGCCGACGCCGGACGAAGCGATCAAGATGCTGGAGCAGAACGGCGGGGGTTCGCCGGTCGTGAGCGGCGGCAGTGCCGCGCGCAACGCGCCGGCGGGACCGGTGGCGTCCGCAGCTCCGGTTCGCATGCCGACATCGTCGCCGTCCTCGTTCGGCGGCGGTGGTGCCCGTCCGCAGATGGCAACGCCCGCGCCGGATCCGCAAGCTGCCGCGCCCGTGTTGCGTGTCACGAGCTTCACCCAGCTCGTTGCGCTCGCCGGGCAGAAGCGCGACCTCCTGACCAAGGGGGCGCTCGAAGGCGACATGCGCCTCGTTCGTTTCGAGGAGGGCCGGTTGGAAGTCGCGCTCGAGCCCAACGCCTCCAAGACCATGATTTCCGATCTCGCGCGCAAATTCGAGCTCTGGACCGGGCGCCGCTGGACCGTGATCGTCTCCAACGAGCCGGGCCAGCCGACGCTGCGCTCGGTGAGCCAGGCGGCCAAGCAGGAACATGCGCGCACCGCCGAGGCCGATCCGCGCGTGCGCGAGGTGCTGTCGCGTTTTCCGGGTGCGAAGGTCGTCGAGGTCCGCAGGCTTGCCCCCGAGGCGCCGGAATCCGATATTAACGCCGACTATGGCAGTGACGATCCGCCCGACGGTTCCGACGGCGACGATCTCTAGAGCATGATCCGGAAAAGCGTGAAGCGCTTTTCCGATTGGATCATGCTCAAAACAACTAGCGAAGGCGCGATGATGATTGATCGCGCCAACCAAGGACAGCACCGATGGTCGATATTTTCGGCATGATGAAGCAGGCGCAGCAGCTGCAATCCAAGATGCAGGAGATGCAGGACCAGCTCGCCAACGTCGAGGTCGAGGGCATCTCCGGCGGCGGTCTCGTCGCCGTGCGCATGACCGCGAAGATGGACGTCAAGGGCGTCAAGATCGATCCTTCGCTGATGAAGGCGGAAGAGCGCGAGGTGCTCGAGGATCTGCTCGTCACCGCGTTCGGCGAGGCCCGCCGCAAGGCGGAAGCCGCCATGCAGGAGAAGATGCAGTCGCTCACCGGCGGGCTCGGCCTGCCGCCGGGGCTGTCGGGGCTGTTCGGCCAGTAATATGGGCGCTGTTGCGGGTCCTGAGATCGAGCGGCTGGTCCAGCTTCTCGCGCGGCTGCCGGGCCTCGGCCCGCGCTCGGCGCGGCGCGCGGCGCTGCATCTGATCAAGAAGCGCGAAGCGCTGATGATGCCGCTGTCCTCGGCCATGCAGGTCGCGCTCGAGAAGGTCCAGGTCTGCAAGACCTGCGGCAACATCGACACGCAAAGTCCCTGCACGGTCTGCACCGATCCGAAGCGCGATCCCTCGATCATCGTCGTCGTCGCCGACGTTGCCGATCTCTGGGCGCTGGAGCGGGCCAATGCCACCCAAGGGCGCTATCACGTGCTGGGCGCGACATTGTCGCCGCTCGACGGCGTCGGCCCGCAGGACCTCACCATCGAGGCGCTGGTCGCGCGCGCGCATGAGGCGCAGGTGCATGAGGTCATCCTGGCGCTGAATGCCACCGTCGACGGCCAGACCACGGCACACTACATCACCGACCTGCTTCAGGACGCCAACGTAAAAGTAACCCGGCTCGCCCATGGTGTGCCGGTCGGCGGCGAGCTTGATTATCTCGATGAAGGTACGCTATCGGCCGCGATGCGGCAGCGCACCCTGTTCTAGCCATCCAGACTTACGGAACGGACGACATGACGAAACTTTTCGCCACACGATGGGCTTTGGTCGCGACGCTGACGATGCTGGCAACGCCGGCGATCTCCGCGCAGCAGGACGACGGGGCTCCGCCGCCGTCGAAGCCCGGCAAGCCGATCAATGCCGGCGAGGTGCTCTCGGGCGAGCTGAACACGATGAAAGTGCGCGACGTCAAGAACGTCGGCAAGCGGGTTGCGACCTACCAGATCACCTCCGAGCCGCGCCGGCTGCCGCCGCCGAACGGACTGTGCAATCTCGAGACCGGCCCCGAAACCTTCCAGCTCGTTCCCAGCGGCGACGCGCAGGCCGCACAGTTGAAGACGTTCGCCGGCAAGGAGATCTCGGTCAAGGTCGACGAAGTCGCCTGCGCCAGCGACCCCGGCCAGATGAGCGAGGCCGTGATCACGAAGTGGAGTTTGATCAAGAAGCAATAGGGGAGCTCTGCTATCTGCGTCGTCATTGCGAGGAGCACTTGCGACGAAGCAATCCAGACCGTCTCCGCGGCGGCAGTCTGGATTGCTTCGCTTCCGCCTTCGCTCTTCGAGCTACGGCGGACAAGTCGCTCGTAATGACGAAGGTGAGAGAGCCGGTCTAAACCCTCACCGGCCCCAGCGCATCAAAATGCCCGCGCTTCTGCAGCCAGGCCAGCAGCACCAGGCTCGGGATCGCCACCAGCATGCAGATCACGAAGAACAGCGGCCAGCCGGTGGTATCAGCCACGAAGCCGGCGCCTGACGAGAGATAGGTCCGCCCCACCGCGGCAAGCGCGGTGAGCAGCGCATATTGCGTCGCCGTGTGCAGCGGGTTCTGGCAGAGCGCCGAAAGATAGGCGACGAAGATCACCGTGCCGATCGCGCTTGTGAAGTTCTCACAGGTGATGGCGAAGGCGAGCGCCCATTGGCTGGTGCCGACAAAGGCCAGCCAGGAGAAGGAGAGATTCGCAAGCGCCTGCACCACGCCGCCGATCCAGAGGCTGGTCGCAAGCGAATAGCGCCGTGCGACGAAGCCGCCGGCAAAGCCGCCGATCAGCGTCGCAGCAAGGCCCACGCCCTTCACGATCGCGGCATAGTCGTTGCGGGAGAAGCCGAGGTCGATCACGAACGGTGCGGTCATCGTGCCGGAGAAGGCGTCGGTGAACTTGAACAGCACGACGAAGGCGAGCGCGGCGAGCGCGTCCTTGCGCGTCAGGAATTCCGAGAAGGCGCCGACCGCCGCGTGCAGCACGCGCGCGAACGCGGTCTGCGTCTGCGTCGCGGCTTCCGCCCGCAATGACTGCTCGGGCTCGGTCGCGACCAGCGCCGTGATCGTCCCGATCAGCACCATCGCCGCCATCACCACATAACCCCACATCCAGGCGGACGTGCGGGTGATGCCGGTGCTCTCGAAGCCCGACACGATGAACAGCGCGCCGGCGGTCGAGACCAGCATGCCGATGCGATAGGCCGCGACATAGGACGCCATGCCGGCGGCCTGCTCGCTTTCCGGCAGGCTCTCGACGCGGAAGGCGTCGACCACGATGTCCTGCGTCGACGAGGCCGTCGCCACCAGCAATGCGCCGAGCGCGACGTAGAACGGCGAGCGCGCGGGATCGGTCAGCGCCAGCAGCAGGATGGCTGCGATCAGCAGCAATTGCGAGAACAGCAGCCAGCCGCGCCGCCGCCCGAACGCGCGCGTGAACAGCGGCACATGCATCGCATCCACCAGCGGCGCCCACAGGAATTTCAGCGTGTAGGGCGTGCCGACCAGCGCAAACAGCCCGATGGTCTTGAGATCGACGCCTGATTCCCGCATCCACACCAGCAGCGTCGAGCCCGACAACGCCAGCGGCAGCCCGGACGAGAAGCCGAGGAACAGCACGATCAGCACCCGCGGCTGCAGGTAAACGGCAAGGCTGTCACGCCAGGAAGTGGGGGCCGTGCCGGGGCCGGCAGGTGAGGTCGCGTCGGGTGCGGTCATGGCAGGGTGTTAGCAGATTCTGGCAGCGCTGCCTCTTCTCCCTCTCCCCGTTCTTACGGGGAGAGGGTCGGGGTGAGGGGCCTCTCTCCACAAATGAGATGGTTGTGAGACCTGTACCCCCTCACCCGGATCGCAAGGGCGATCCGACCTCTCCCCGCAAGCGGGGCGAGGTAAGGAAAGTCACTCCCCCGCCTGGAGCTTCCGCGGGAACAGCTCGGCAGCGCCGGTCGCGACCAGATGCGGCGCTTCCGGCGCATCGCTCTTGCTGAAATCGAGCTCTTCGATACGCCCGGCGCGTTTCTCGATCTTGTCGGCGGAGATCAGCACCTGCCGCACGTCTTCGTTCGCGTCGGCAAAGTGCTTCTGCAATTTCAGCACGCGGTCGCGCAGGCGGCCGAGGTCGTCGCCGAGCTTGATCACCTCGGTGCGGATCTGGTCGGCGGCGTCGCGCATGCGCGCGTCCTTCATGATCTGCTGCATCACCTGGATCGCCAGCATCAGCAGCGACGGCGACACCAGCACGACCCGGGCGCGATACGCCTTCTGGATCACGTCGTCGAAACCGTCGTGGATTTCGGCGTAGACCGATTCCGACGGCACGAACATCAGCGCCATGTCCTGGGTCTCGCCGGCGACGAGATATTTCTCGGCGATGTCGCTGACATGCTTCATGACGTCGCCGCGCAGCCGCTGCGTGGCGATGCGCTTTTCCTCGTCGGTGCGCGCGTCATGCAGCGCGGTCATCGCTTCCAGCGGAAATTTCGCGTCAATGCAGAGCGGCCGCTGGTCGGGCAGGAACACGACGCAGTCCGGCCGCTTGCCGGTCGAGAGCGTGAACTGGAACTCGTAGGCGCCCTTCGGCAGACCGTCCTGGACGATCGCCTCCATCCGCGCCTGACCGAAGGCGCCGCGCGACTGTTTGTTGGCGAGCACGTCGCGCAGGGTCGTGACCTGTGTGGTGAGGTCGGTGAGGTTCTTGTGCGCGCTGTCGATGATGCCGAGCCGCTCGTGCAGCGCGTGCAGGCTCTCCATGGTGTTGCGGGTCGAGTGCTCCATGGACTGGCCGACGCGGTGGGTCACCGAATCCAGCCGCTCGTTGACCGCGCGCGCCATGTCGGCCTGGCGGCCGGCCAGCGTCTGGGTCATGGCGTCGACCCGGCCCGAAGCCTCGCTCTGGGCATGCAGCATCTGGCTGATGCGCTCCTCGAGCTCGTCGGCGCGGATGGCGTTGGCCATCGCGAGTTCCGCGCCGCGCCGCCCGGAGCGCGCGATCACGACGGCGATCACCACCATCAGGATGAGGACCAGGGCGCCGAAGCCGATCAGCGCGTCCACGGTGCGCACCGGCCAGTCGCCGAGCATGAAAATGATCTCGTTCATGCTCCTGCTTCTAGCCGATTCGCTCGGCGGCACGAACGAATAGCGAACATTTAGTGTAAATGCCCCGTTAATTTTTATGGTTAACGAAAGGCGAAGTTTTATGGTTAGCGGAGGGTTAACGGGGTTCCCGGCCGGATTGACCGCATCGAACGCGCGGCTTAAATCGCGGCCATGGCCCTCAGAGAAATCATCATCCTGCCCGACAAGCAGCTGCGTCTGGTCTCCAAGCCGATCGAGAAGGTCACGCCGGAGATCCGCAAGCTTGCCGACGACATGTTCGAGACCATGTACGACGCGCCCGGCATCGGGCTCGCGGCGATCCAGATCGCGCAGCCGTTGCGGCTGATCACCATGGACCTCGCCAAGCCCGACCAGGACGGCGAGACCAAGCCCGAGCCGCGCGTCTTCATCAACCCGGAAATCATCGCCTCCTCCGAGGACCTGTCGGTCTACGAGGAAGGCTGCCTGTCGATCCCCGAATATTACGAGGAGGTCGAGCGCCCTGCCAAGGTGCGGGTGCGCTACATGGATCTGGACGGCAAGGTGCACGAGGAGGACGCGGAAGGCCTCTACGCCACCTGCATCCAGCACGAGATCGACCATCTCAACGGCGTGCTGTTCGTCGACTATCTGTCAAAGCTCAAGCGCGACCGCGTGCTGAAGAAATTCGAGAAAGCCGCCAAGCGCGCGGAGTGAGTAGGGTTCTCTCTCGTCGTCATGGCCGGGCTTGACCCGGCCATCCACGCCTTGCTTGCTTTGTCGCCAAGACCGTGGATGCCCGGGACAAGCCCGGGCATGACGGAGAAACCATCCTTACCGAGCGCCGCCACATGCCCCTCCGCCTGATCTTCATGGGCACGCCCGATTTCTCCGTGCCGACGCTGCTCGAGCTCGTCGCGCACGGCCACGAGATCGTGGCCGTGTATACGCGCGCGCCCAAGCCCGGCGGCCGGCGCGGCCTGCAATTGCAGCCGACACCGGTGGAAGAGGCCGCGCGAAAGCTTGGCGTGCCGGTGCTGACGCCGAAGACGTTGAAAACGCCGGAGGCGCTGGAAGAATTTCGCGCCTTCGACGCCGATGCCGCCGTCGTCGTCGCCTATGGCATGATCCTGCCGCAGGCGATCCTCGATGCGCCAAAGCTTGGCTGCTACAATCTGCACGCCTCGCTGCTGCCACGCTGGCGCGGTGCTGCTCCCATCAACCGCGCGATCATGGCCGGCGATGCCGAGAGCGGCGTGATGGTGATGAAGATGGATGTCGGGTTGGACACCGGCGACGTCGCCATGGCGGAACGGCTCGCGATCACGGACAATATGACCGCGCTCGATCTGCACGATCGTCTGTCCCGGCTCGGTGCCGATCTGATGGTGCGCGCCATGGCCGCGCTCGCCCGCGGCGGGCTTCAGCTCAAGCAGCAGAGTGAGGACGGCGTCACCTATGCCGCCAAGATCGACAAGGCCGAAGCGCGGATCGACTGGACCAGGCCCGCGCGCGAGGTGCTGCGCCATATCCACGGCCTGTCGCCGTTTCCCGGCGCCTGGGCCGAGCTTGAGAATGCGCGGGTAAAAATCCTGCGCTGCGAGCTGGCGAAAGGCGCGGGCGCACCCGGCGAGGTGCTCGACGATCACCTCACCATCGCCTGCGGCGAGGGCGCAATCCGCCTGATCGAGCTCCAGCGCGAAGGCAAGGCGCGCATGCAGGCCGCGGACTTCCTGCGCGGCGTGCCGCTCAAGCCGCCGATGCGGCTGGCCTGATGCCCCGCTACAAGCTCATCATCGAATATGACGGCGCGCCGTTCTTCGGCTGGCAGGTGCAGGAGACGCTGCCCTCGGTGCAGGGCGCGCTGGAGGCTGCCGTCAAGGCGATGACCGGCGCGGATGCACGCGTGCACGGCGCCGGGCGCACCGATGCCGGCGTGCATGCGCGTGGCCAGGTCGCGCATGTCGATATCGACAAGCAGTTTCCGCAGGGTCGTTTTCGCGACGGCTTGAACGCGCATTTGCGCCCGCATCCGATCGCCGTGCTCGAGGCGGACATCGTGCCTGATAGTTTCGAGGCACGCTTCTCGGCCGTGAAGCGCCACTACCGCTACCGTATCGTCAACACCCGCGCCAATCTCGCGCTCGATGTCGGCCACGCCTGGCGCGTGCCGCGCCGGCTCGATGCCGATGCGATGCATGCGGCGGCACAGCGCCTGCTCGGCAAGCACGATTTCACCACGTTTCGCGATACCGAGTGCCAGGCCAAATCGCCGGAGAAGACGCTCGATCAGCTCGATGTCGTGCGCGACGGGCGCGAGATCAATATTCTCACCTCGGCGCGCTCGTTCCTGCACAGCCAGGTGCGCTCGATGGTGGGATCGCTGATGTGGGTCGGCGAAGGCCGCTGGACCGCCGACGATCTCTCCGCAGCGCTCGCCGCGCGCAACCGCGCCGCCTGCGGCATCGTCGCCCCGCCGGACGGGCTGTATCTGATGCAGGTGGATTATTAGAGTGTGATGCCGCCACAGGCGTCATGGCCGGGCTTGTCCCGGCCATCCACGTGCGTCAACATGCGACCATGCATGGGGGATGGGTGTACATCCTGGCGAGCGCGGCCAACGGCATTTTGTATGTCGGTGTGACGAATGACATTATTCGTCGCGTGTACGAGCATCGAAATGGACTCGTGCCAGGCTTCACCAAGAAGTACGGCGTCAAACTGCTAGTCTATTTCGAGCGCTATGAGGACATCCAAACCGCAATCCAGCGCGAGCACAACATCAAGCATTGGTCGCGGACGTGGAAGGTGAGGCTAATCCTGAAGGAGAATCCCGAATGGAAGGACCTTTACGATACGATTGTCGAGTAAGGCGGGCCTGAGCTCCCGCCACTGCCGTCATGGCCGGGCTTGTCCCGGCCATCCACGAACTTTGTTTCGCGGTCGCAAAGAACGTGGATGCCCGGGACAAGCCCGGGCATGACGGCGGAGTGATTGGCGGCAGCGAGATAGCCTCACAGCCTACCCGAAATACCTCGCCAGAATCCCGCGATACACCTTCGTCAGCTGCTCCAGATCCTGAACCGGCACGCGTTCGTCGACCTGATGCATGGTCTGGCCGACCAGGCCGAATTCGATCACCGGGCAATAGCTCGAGATGAAGCGCGCGTCCGAGGTGCCGCCTGAGGTCGATAGCTCCGGCTTGCGGCCCGTCACCTCCTCGATCGCGGACACCGCAAGTTCGGTGAACGGGCCGGGCTTGGTCACGAACACGTTCGAGTTCGAGGGCTCCCAGACGATGCGGGCGCGGATGCGGTTGCCGCAGGCTTTGGTCAGCCGCGTCTCGACCAGCTCGCGCAGGCTCGCCTGGGTGTGATTGTCGTTGTAGCGGATGTTGAATTTTGCGCGGGCTTGTCCTGGGATGACGTTATTGGCCGTATTGCCGACGTCGACCGAGGTGAATTCGAGATTGGAGGCCTGGAACTGCGCGCTGCCATGGTCGAGCGGCTCGTCGGAGATCGCCACGATCAGCCGCGCGATATCAGGCACCGGATTGGCGGCGCGGTGCGGATAGGCGACGTGGCCCTGCACGCCATCGACGTAGAGCGTGCCGGATTGCGAGCCGCGGCGGCCGACCTTGATGGTGTCGCCGAGCGTCTCGACATTGGAGGGCTCGCCCAGCACGCAATGGTCGAATTTCTCGCCGCGCTCCGCCGCCCATTTCAACAGCTTGATCGTGCCGTTGATAGAGACGTCTTCCTCGTCACCGGTGATCAGAAAGGAGATCGAGCCCTGTCCGTCCGCGCGCGGCTTCCCGTCGTTCGCGGCAAGATGCTCCAGCACCGCGGCGACCGAGCAGGCGATGCCGCCCTTCATGTCGACCGCGCCGCGGCCATGTAGAAAGCCGTCCCGGACCTCGCCCGAGAACGCGCCGACGCTCCAGGCGCTCTCGTCGCCCGGCGGCACCACGTCGGTGTGGCCGGCAAAGGTGATGTGCGGCCCGTCAGTGCCGATCCGCGCATAGAGATTGTCGACGTCGGCGGTACCGGGCTCGCTGAAGGTCACGCGGTGGCATGTGAAGCCTGCCGCATTGAGGGCTTTTTCAAGCACGCCCAGCGCACCGGCATCTTCAGGGGTTACCGAGGGGCAGCGGATGAGATCGCGGGCAATCGAGAGAGCATCGGTCATACGCCCCGCTTAACATGCATGCCGCCGGGTGGGCTAGCACTGGGCGGGACAAATTCGATCTCGCTCTGCTGGTCCCAGCTTTTCGCCGCAAGCGGGGCGGATGCGGAGCCATCCTCAACTTCGGCCAACGGATCGGGGCCGAACTGGTTGTCGCCCGAGGTGCCGGGCACAACGAACATTTCGACGAGGCCCCAAAACCACGGAATGTGCATGGCCCAGGCGAGGGCAACAACCCAGTTTGATTCGGTCGGCAGCAGGTCCGAGAACTGGTCGAACAACGCGGGCACGACGAAAAACGGAACCAGCCACCAGCCACTCCGGTCGCGATCGTGCAGCCGCTTGGTCGCGGTTGCGAGGTAGATCCACAGGAACAGCGAAGTGCCGAGCACCTTGAGGATGAGGGTCGCGCGATCGGCCGTTGCCAGCTGACGGTAGGCCCTGGGATCGACCACGTTGAAGATGTCGTCGACGCCGAAATCGAAGTCGACCTTGAAGTTGAAGGCGAAAGTTGCGGCCCCGTTCTGCACCTTGATGGCCTGGTCGATCATCCCGAGCATGCAAACCAGCAGCATCACGATCAGCAGCGCCTGCCATAGCAAGGCGCGATTGATGCGGCCATCGAAGCGGAACAGATACCAGGTCCAGTCCATGCCAAAGGCTCCGGGCGGGAGAGGTCGCCCGGATGTTGGTCGAGATTGGGGGAGGGTGGGTTCGATGAGGAGCCGCAAGGGGCTTCTTTCACCTCGCCCCGCTTGCGGGGAGAGGTCGGATCGCCCTTGCGATCCGGGTGAGGGGGTACAGGTCTCGCGGACATCTCGTCCGTGGAGAGAGGCCCCTCACCCCAACCCTCTCAGCGCGAGCGAAGCTCGTCGCGGCCCCGTAAGAACGGGGAGAGGGAGAAGAGTCTTAGTCCCGCAGCAGCTCGTTGATGCTGGTCTTGGAGCGCGTGCGCTCGTCGACACGCTTGACGATGACGGCGCAGGCGGTGCTCGGGCCGATCTGGCCGTTCTTCATGGGCTTGCCGGGCAGTGCGCCGGGAACGACGACCGAATATTCCGGCACTTCGCCGATGAAAATCTCGCCGGTGTCGCGGTCGACGATCTTGGTCGACGCACCCAGGAACACGCCCATGGACAGCACCGCGCCCTTGCGCACGATCACGCCTTCGGCGACCTCAGAGCGCGCGCCGATGAAGCAATCGTCCTCGATGATGACAGGCTCGGCCTGCAGCGGCTCGAGCACGCCGCCGATGCCGACGCCGCCGGAGATGTGCACGCGCTTGCCGATCTGCGCGCAGGAGCCAACGGTCGACCAGGTGTCGATCATGGTGGATTCATCGACATAGGCGCCGAGATTGACGAAGGACGGCATCAGCACGACGTTGCGGGCGATGAAGGCCGAGCGGCGCACGATGGAGCCGGGGACGGCGCGGAAACCGGCGTCGCGAAAGCGGTTCTCACCCCAGCCGTCGAACTTCGAGGGCACCTTGTCCCACCAGGCCGCCTTGCCGGGGCCGCCGGGAATGGCGCCCATGTCGTTGAGGCGGAACGAGAGCAGCACCGCCTTCTTCAGCCACTGATTGACCTTCCACTTGCCGTCGGCCCCGCGCTCGGCAACGCGGGCCTCGCCCTTGTCCAAAATCTCCAGCGCGTGATCCACGGCGTCGCGGACCTCGCCCCTGGTCGAGGTCGAGACGCCGTCGCGCGCGTCGAAGGCGCCGTTGATGGTGGATTCGAGGGCGGACAGGGACATCGGGATTTCCTCAGAGGCGGGCGGGAATTTGCGGTGATTTGGAGCGCTTTTTCGGGATTTGGGGGGACGGAGTCAAGCTTGGTTCGGTGTCATCACCCGCGAAGACCGTAGCCTGGAAGGAGCGAAGCGCATTCCGGGGCGGTCTCACCGCAACAAAGCCCCGGATTTTGCTCGCGCTCCATCCGGGCTACCGTTCAATGCAACAGCCTGCCCAAAAACCCCGCCAGATCATCGGTGACGTGGTCGACATGGGCGGCGTCACGGCCCGCCAGCTCCCAGTCCTCGCGCACGACCTCTTTCGTCCCGTCCGGTATCACCAGCACGGTGGTCATGCCGAGCTCGTGCGGGACGGTGAGGTTGCGGGCGAGGTCCTCGAACATCGCGGCGCGGGTCGGATCGACCGAATGGTCGGCGAGAAACTTGCGGTAGGTCTGCGGCGCCGGCTTCGGCTCGAAGTCGGCGGCGATGATGTCGAACACGCCGTCGAAATGCCCAGCAAAGCCGAGCCGCGCCAGCACCGCATCGACATGATCGACCGAACCGTTGGTCAGGATCAGCTTTCGTCCCGGCAGTTCTGCAATGGCCTCGCCCAGCGCCGGGTTCGGCTCCAGCGGCGAGTGATCGATCTTGTGGACGTAGGCGAGATAGTCGTCGGCGCGGACGCCATGCAGGGTCATCATGCCGCGCATGGTGGTGCCGAAGCGCTGGTAATAATCCTTCTGGATCTTGCGCGCTTCCACCGGTGTCAGGTTCAGCCAGTTGCAAACGAACTCGGTAATCCGCGCATCGACCTGTTGCCACAGATTGACGTGGTGCGGATAGAGCGTGTTGTCGAGGTCGAACACCCAAGTGTCGATATGGGCAAAGGCGCGGGGTGAGGTCATTTTCACTCTCTATCCGTTGACCGCGGTGGCAGCCCCACCCTCAATCGTCGTCCTGGCGAAGGCCAGGAGGTGGATTCACACTCGAAGTGCAACAGTTGAGAGGAGAAGGCCTCTGCCGGGGTTCTGAAGTCAAGGCAT
>NZ_JBVVOS010000023.1:0-141181 GCF_055807515.1 Bradyrhizobium sp. Kon69
ATGGACGACGCCTACATCCTCATCAACGAGAAGAAGCTCTCCTCGCTGAACGAGCTGCTGCCGCTGCTCGAGGCCGTAGTGCAGAGCGGCAAGCCGCTCGTGATTATCGCGGAAGACGTCGAAGGCGAAGCCCTCGCCACCCTCGTCGTGAACCGTCTGCGTGGCGGCCTGAAGGTCGCTGCCGTCAAGGCTCCGGGCTTCGGCGATCGCCGCAAGGCGATGCTGCAGGACATCGCGATCCTGACCGGCGGCCAGGCCATCTCGGAAGACCTTGGCATCAAGCTCGAGAACGTCACGCTCAACATGCTCGGTCGCGCCAAGAAGGTGATGATCGACAAGGAAAACACCACGATCGTCAGCGGCGCCGGCAAGAAGGCCGACATCGAGGCGCGCGTGGCGCAGATCAAGGCGCAGATCGAGGAGACCACCTCGGACTACGACCGTGAGAAGCTCCAGGAGCGTCTTGCCAAGCTCGCGGGCGGCGTCGCGGTGATCCGCGTCGGCGGCGCGACCGAGGTCGAGGTGAAGGAGCGCAAGGATCGCGTTGATGACGCGATGCATGCGACCCGCGCGGCTGTGGAAGAGGGTATCGTCCCGGGCGGCGGCGTCGCCCTGCTCCGTGCTTCCGAGCAGCTCAGGGGGCTGCGCACCAAGAACGACGATCAAAAGACCGGCGTCGAGATCGTGCGCAAGGCACTGTCGGCTCCCGCCCGCCAGATCGCGATCAACGCCGGTGAAGACGGTTCCGTCATCGTTGGCAAGATCCTGGAGAAGGAGCAGTACGCCTATGGCTTCGACTCGCAGACGGGCGAGTATGGCAACCTGGTCACCAAGGGCATTATCGACCCGACCAAGGTCGTGCGCACCGCGATCCAGAACGCTGCCTCCGTGGCGGCGCTGCTGATCACTACCGAGGCCATGGTCGCCGAGCTGCCGAAGAAGAACACCGGCGCGCCCCCAATGCCTCCGGGCGGCGGCATGGGCGGCATGGACTTCTGATCCAACTTTCTCTGAAGTGAAATCCCCGGCAGAAAAATGCCGGGGTCTTTTTTTGCTTGCGCTTTTTCAAGTTCGTTACTCTGCCAGTATGAACAGACCATACCGAACGACGTTGCGTGCCCCGATGACAAGCAAGTGCCGGAGATAGGAATCGCCTTGCTTCGTTATGCGGCCGAGCCGGTCTTTCCCGCCGGTGGAGGTCAAGTTAGGCGCCAGGCCCAGCCAAGCCGCGAACTCTCGCCCGGAGCGGAACATGGTCGGGTCCGGCACGGTCGCGGCGAGGGCCGTGGCCGTTACGGGACCGATGCCGGGAATCGAGGACAGCAACTTCGCCATCGGATTTACTCTCTGAATGTCAGCCAGCTCACGCTCGATGGCCTCGGCCTGCCGGTCCAATTCCTTCAGTTGGTTCACAAGAACAGTCACTGCGATGCGGGCATGGGTCGGTAGCGTCAGCTCCTCATCGTTCAGCAAGTCCACCAGACCATCCACTCTTTGCCGGCCTTGCCCGATACCGAATTCAGCAAAATGAGCTCGGCTCCGGTCTCAGCCAAGGCTTGATCTTGGGGGGCCTGAGGTCGTCAGAGATGTAGTCGGTCGAAGGAGGGTATGGCGCAACAGTCGGCGAGACGGGGCCGGAAGAACCAGGTGTACTCATCGTGTCCAGAGCACGCGTTTATGATTTGGTTTCGGTCCGCGAACTCCCATACGGGCCCGCAGCTTCATCGCTGCACCATCAGAGGCCGGACAGATGGCAGCATCCGACTACGTGCCGATCTTCTTCAAAAATCGCTTGCATCTCGCGGGGCGTCCACAGATGAGTACGTGGCCTAATTTTCAAGCCAATTGACTTCATCTTGTCCCTCTCACGGCCTACGAGCCGCCTAATTTTTGCTCGTTTCAGGCTTGCACAAATTTATCAAACATTCGCGAGGAGAAGGGCGGATGAGCGGTAACACCGATCTCGAAAGCAAAGTCGTCGCTGCGTTGCGACAATATCGCGGGGCCCTCACACGGGTGGAACATCTGGAACGAGAGGATTCCGACGCGCATCGAGCACTGACGCGCACGCTCGTCGATTTGCGTCATGCCATGCGAGGCGAAGCGGCGCCGAATCTCAAGGACAGCCTATTCGAGACCGGCGCGACAGTCGTTGCGCGGTCTGACGAAGCGCGAAACGCCCTGGTGGAGGCGACTGCGAAATTAGAGTTCGCCCGCCTAGCTTTGGCCGCCCTAGAACGGCAATTAGGATACATCCGTTTCGATGGGACGAATCACAAATAGACACCGGCGGCTTGTCTGAACGGACGACCTGTTTCAGAGAGTTGGATCGGGTGGCAAACAACTGATGCGCTCCAGCGTGAGAGTGTCTCACACTATCAAAACCCTTTCCGATCAATTCGGAGCGCCGGCATTCGCATCGACGGGCTCGCGTTCCAGCCAAAATCCGGCTCCTTGAAACCAGACCTTTTCTGCATCGTCGGAGCCGGGATCACCGACGTGCAGCGCGCGAATCGGAACCTTGCCAGGCGGCAGGCCTTCGAGCGCGGCATGCAGACGTTTTCCAGCATTCTCGTCGCGTCCACCCATGCAAGGATAAACAGACACGGTACCAATCGAAGAGGCCTCGAACTGGTTTCGACGCCGGACCACATGGAGAAGAAAGCCCCTCCAGGATTCATCGGTCAGCGGCATCATAAGCCGGCCGCCTTCGGCAAGGCGATCGAGCCAGCGCCGGGATGGGTGGGTGGATCCGGCGAATGCGATGACCACATCGAGTTCGCCGACGTCCACCGTCCGGCCATCGCCCGAGATGACATCGACGTGCGGCCAGGTCGCGAGGTTCGCCCGGGCCTGCGAGGGCAGCATTGGGTCGGTTTCAACCGCCGTCACGCGACCAGTGGAGCCGACAATCTCGGCCAGTACCGCGGAATAGTACCCGGTCCCGGCGCCGACCTGGAGCACGCGTTCGCCCCGCGCGATGTCGAGATGCTCCAAGTTGCGCGCCCAGAAGCTGGGCATCCCATTGTTGAGATTGCGGCTCGCGTCGATCGTCACGAGAACGTCATGATAGACCCAGCGCGGGTCGGTATCGGGGGTCAGGAATGCGTCGCTGTACGGGTCCGAGATGATGCGCCACGGCCCAAGGCCCACGAATTGCTCGCGAGGAACAGACGCAAATGCCTCGATCACATGGGCGTTGCGCTGGACCGGGACTTTGTATCGCAGGTCTTCTGCATACCAGCGGCGCGCCGCTGCCAACGTGTCGTCCATGCACTGGGCTCGGTGAAGCGCATATATCGTGTGACCATGGAAACATTGACGATAGCTCCCAAAGCTGATGACCGGGGTGCCCACGCGGCTGATGTCGCGTCCGCCATCGATGCAATGTCCGACGTCGACCTCGTGCGACTAGAAGCTCTGGCGCGGCTGTGGAGCCGCGACTTGCCGGGAGGACTCGGCTGGAGCGACATCCTCCACGAAGCGATTGCACGCGCCCTCGACGGCTCGCGCCCCTGGCCGCCCGACGTCCCCATCCTGGCGTTCCTGTCGGGCGTCATGCGCAGCATCTGCAACGACCATTGGCGGCGTGCGCGGCTCGAGCAAAGGCTACTTGTGAGCCGCGATGATCCGGACCAGCGAAGCTGGTCCTGTGAGGAAGCCGATGAGGTGCCCGATCCTGAGCGGGTCCTTGCCGCCGCACAGACGCTGGCCAACATCTATCGGCTGTTCGAAGCCGATCCGCTAGCGCTGAAGATCATCGCGGGCATGGCTGACGGCCTGGCGGTCAGGGAGATTTGCAGGGTCTACGATATGTCCAAGCTCGACTACGACACGACGCGACGGCGGATGCGACGCACCTTGCTGCGCCATCAACAGAACTGGAGCAAGTGATGACACGCTGGCACCCTGCTCTCGATTTGGCCCGCCTGCTCGACTCATTGAGCAAGGAAGTCCTCGCAGCGACCGATGAGGAGGTACGGCAGACCTCTGCTCTGCAAGGATGGACAATCGCCAACACCGCCCGCGTGGTCAGAGAAGTGATCAAGGCCGCGCACGGGACGTGAGTGGGAGCCTTAATCGAAATTGTGATCTGAGCGAGACTGATGCCAAGCGACGGCCGATGCGCGCGGGCCGCGGCTCGTTGCACAATCAGCGGCATTGAGCGAGCCGGAGGGAAGATGCGGCATCGCTCACGCGCCGCCGAATTTCCAGACCGGGATTCCGAGCTTCTTGGCCTTATCGGCGAGATTGTCTTGAATACCGGTGCCGGGGAAGTGCAACACGCCGATGGGTAGGGTCTCCAGCATCGCATCGTTGCGTTTGAACGGAGCGCCCTTGGCATGCTTCGTCCAGTCGGGCCTGAAGGCGATCTGCGAAACCTTGCGATTGTCGGCCCACTTGGCGGCGATCAGCTCGGCGCCCTTGGGCGATCCGCCGTGCAGCAGCACCATGTCCGCATGCTTGGCATGCACCTGGTCTAGTTTAGCCCAGATCAACCGGTGATCATTGAAGTCAAGTCCACCGGTCAGCGCCACCTTCGGTCCTGCAGGCAGAAGCACCTGGTTGTCGGCGCGCTTCTTCGCGGCGAGGAAATCGCGGCTGTCGATCATCGCCGAGGTCAGATTGCGGTGGTTGACCTTCGACCCGTTGCGCGGCCGCCAGGCGGAATGGGTGTGGCGTTCGAACTCGTCGGCGGCCTGGTCGCGCATCAGTTCGAAGGCGTTGCGTCGCTCGATCAGCGTCTGCCCTTCCGCCGTCAATCGCTCCAGCTCGACGGATTTGATCTCGCTGCCGTCCTGCTCCCGCTGCGAGCGCTGCTGCGCCAGCTCGTTGTCGTCGAGCTCGCGCTCGATCCTGTCGACGGCACGATGGAAGACGTTCGCCGTCGACCAGAGCAGGTCTTCGAGGTCCGGCTCAAGACGGGTATCGGACAGCGTCACCACCAGGGCATCGAAGATATCGGCGATGCTGCCGGCGAAGACTCGCCCTTCAGGGAGCTTCCGGGGATCGGGCTCATCGTGGAAGGGACAGTAGCCATAGAGCTGGAGTTCCTGGAGGACCTGATCGGTCGGGGATGAGCTTTGGTGCGGCTCGAAATCGTTGTCGTGGTCGGTAGTCATCGCGGCTTTCCCTCGTCGGATCGACCGCCCATCGCGGCCTTCATGGCGACGAAAGCGGCAGGCGGAACGGACTTGCACCCGCAGCGCAGCGGAGGGCCGCAGCCTTGGCGGAGGGCCGAAGGGAGCCGACTATTTTGCCTCGCGGTGTAAAGGCGGCTCTGCCGCCGACGGAAAATAGTCGGCCCACGAGGTTGCCGGTCCGGACCGCTTGCCGCCCGATCGCCCTCTCAGAAGTCCGTGGGTGCGGTCCTCTCCGCCGCCGAGGGGAAGCAGGACCAACGGCCTCGTGGTATAACGAAGCGGCGCATCGCCCCTCGTCCCTCGTTCCGGCTATGCCGCCAGCTCCATAAAGCGTGCGACGTCCTGCGCCGCGATCTGCACGCGGCTCGTGGCCCGAAGGGCGTCAAATCCGAGCAGGCGAAGATCCTCGTTGAAGTCGCCAAGCCGTGGCGAGATCACGATCGCCTCGATCCCGGCCCCCTGCGCCCGGTCGATCAAGGTCGCCATGGCGCCGTCACCAGCAGGATCGTCGTCGCGGGCGATGTAGAGCCGGTGGAGCGTGTCCGGGAGAAGGATGGCGGAGAGATGCGCCGCCGAGAGGGCTGCGACCATCGGCATCGTCGGCAGGATGCTGCGGAGCGACAGCATCGTCTCGATGCCCTCGCCGGCTGCTATGACTTCATCAGCTACGCCAAATCGAACGGCGTGACCAAGCAGGTCGCCCATCGCCCGTTTCGGGGTGTCGATCCGCGCCTTGCCGAGCGTTTTCTCTCTGAAGCCGTCGGGGTCAAGCCAGGTGCGGTGCGCGCCGGTCAGGTGGCCGGAGAGATCGGTGACGGCGGCGATCATCGCCGGCCAGGTCTCGGTCGGACTGTGGTCGTCGGGCCTGTAGTAGCACCGCGGGTGAAAACGCAGACTTCCGGTTTCGTCCAAAGACGTAATGCCGCGATTGCGGAGATACGCTTCCCCCGCATCATTCGTGTTGGGCGGTCCGGCACATCGCATTATCGCGGCGATCGAGAAAGCGCCGTAAGCGGAAGCCGTAGTCTTTCGTTGCATCACGCCGGTCCACGCATCGGATTGATGATCTGGACGCCGGCAAAGTCTTTCTCGTTGTCTGTCACCACGCTGCAATCGTTCGCGCTGGCGACGGCAGCGACGATCATATCGAGCCCGCTGCGTGGCCGGCCGACGGCTCTTCCTTCCGCCATCAATTCCGCCCAGATGAGGGCCGCATTCTCGTCGAACGGCAGGATGCGATCCGCGAACAAAGCTCGAGGCCCCTCCGGACCAGAGAACCAGGCATCAAGCGCTGCGCGCTTTTTACCGCTCGGCTTCTCCAGGATGCCGCGCCGGACTTCCGCGATCGTAAGTGATGCGATGAACAGATCCTCATCTCGCTGTGCTGCCATCCAAGCCATTAGCGGCTCTGACGGCTGCGGCTTGACGGCGTTACTGATGATGTTGGTGTCGAGAAGATAGCGAGTCACAGATCGACCTGGCGCCCTTCTTGGCGCGGGCGCGTCAGGTCGAGATCGGCGCCGACAAGTGGTGAGCGACGCAATGCGTTCAAGATGCCTCCGGGCTTGGGGGGCTCGCCAGAAACGGCCTGTTGAACCGTGCGTCGGAGATTACCAGCTTCTGGCCCTTCCTCGCTCAGCTTACGCGCAAGCACTCTGATGAGGTCGCGATCGGTCTCGAGGGCTTGGAGTTCGAACCGCACAATGCCACGCTTCGTCAGCCGGGATCGGTAATTTTCGATCGCCCTTTTCTGTGCGCTCTTGCTCACTGATCACCTCCATATCTGGATATATAGCCGAATCTTCGGCTCGCTGCAAGGCCGCGGCTCTTGTAATCCCGAGCGCGGCACAGATAAAAAGAGGGCGGAGATGTGCGTCACGTCGCGATCAAGGAAATGGGCGGTTTGGACACGCCATCACGGAAATGTTTGCTGTACGCTCGGCTTTGCGCCAGCCCGATTTGCTACGCTTCTCATCTCGGATCAGCGCGCGACTACGATGCAACACACTGATATTACGAGAAGTTTGTCCTTGTCTTGGAAGTGTAACTCGCGATCTCCGGGCAATGGCGAGGACGCGGCGGTGGCGCGAGCGAGAGGAACGACAGCCGAAAAGCTTCGCGTGGTCGTCGATGCGGCGCCCGGAACCACGGTTGCATCCGTCGCGTCCAACCCTGATCCTCGCCTTCTCAATCTGGTGCGATTGCTCGCCCGGCAAGCCGCGCGGGATTTCGTTCGAGCCGAAACCAACAGCCGGAAGCATGACCGTCTCCCGGACTAAGGAGGCGTCATGAAGATCGCACTTTACGCCCGCTACTCGTCCGACAATCAGCGCGACGAATCGATTGAAGATCAGTTGCGGCTCTGCCGCCTCCACGCTGAGAAGCAAGGTTGGACAGTGGCCGACAGCTACACGGATCGAGCGATCTCCGGCGCATCGCTGCTTCGCCCTGGTATCCAGGAACTGATCAGTGACGCTATGCGCGGAAAGTTTGCGGTTGTGCTTGCCGAGGCGATGAACCGCCTCAGCCGCGATCAGGAAGATATTGCTGGGCTCTTTAAGCGCATGGCCTTCGCCGGGGTACGGATTGTCACCCTCTCGGAAGGAGACGTCACGCATCTCCACGTCGGACTGAAGGGCACGATGAACGCCCTGTTCTTGAAGGACTTGGCCGACAAGACGCGACGAGGCTTGCGCGGTCGCGTCGAGGGCGGAAAGTCCGGCGGCGGACTCTGCTTCGGTTATGATGTCGTCAAACAGTTCGCCGCAAATGGAGAGCTGCTCCGAGGTGACCGCACAATCAACGGAGCCGAAGCGGCTGTCGTTCGACGTATCTTCGCAGATTACCTGCCGGCAAGTCCTCGCGAACAATCGCTTTCGAGCTGAACCGCGACGGTGTGCCCGGACCACAGGGCGCTGAATGGGGACCATCGACCATTCACGGCAACCCAAAGCGCGGCGTTGGCATCCTCAACAACGAGCTCTATGTCGGCCGCCTCGTGTGGAATCGGCTTCGCTATCTCAAAGACCCGGATACCGCAAAGCGCGTTTCTCGGCTGAACCCCGAATCCGAATGGGTGATCCAAGAAGTCCCCGAGCTGCGCATTGTCGATCGGGAAAGATGGGATGCGGTCAAGGCGCGTCAGCAGACGCTCGCCTACGAGCAGTCAGCACCCGGCGAGAACAGGCTCAATGATCGCCGCCGGCCCAATACCTCTTCGCCGGCCTCGTGAAGTGCGGATGCTGCGCCGGCGGGTACACGATGATTTCGAAGCACCTGCTCGGCTGCGCAACGGCGCGCAACAAGGGAACGTGCAATAACCGCTTGAACATCCGGCGCGACGCGCTGGAGGCGTCCGTATTGAGCGGCCTCCGCACGCATCTCATGGAACCCGAATTGTTTAAGGAATTCTGCCAAGAGTTTACCCGGGAGGTTAATCGGCTGAGGATCGAGCGCGGAGCCGATATCGAGGCGCAAAGGCGCGAGCTCGAGCGGACTGAGCGCGAGTTGGATAAGGGGGTACAAGCTATCCTTGAGGGTGTACCGGGGGCAAAGTTGAAGGACAAGATTGGTGCTCTGGAAGAGCGCAAGGCCGAGTTGGTCGACCTCCTTGCGAACGCGGAGGAGCCGCCGCCCCTCCTCCATCCGAATATGGCGGAGATCTACCATCAACGCGTGGCCGCCCTGTACGAGAGCCTGCAAAGTGAAGGCGAGAGAGCCGAAGCAGCGGAGGTTTGCCGCACGTTGGTCGATCAGGTGACGCTCGTCCCCAATGGCGAAGAGCTGGCGATCATATTGCGCGGAGATCTGGCCGCGATCCTGCGCTTTGCGGCGGGCAAGAAAAACCCCGACTTCTTTTCGGAGGCCGGGGCTCTGGATGGCTTGCTATCGCAAGCATCAGTGGTTGCGGGGACCTGCACCGTCTCAAATCGCTGGGTTGGGCCCACGGCCTGAAAAGGTGAATCGGTCGGCCGATCCGTGGATTATAACGAGAAGATAGTTTATCGATTTGGTTCTGAATTGCGCTACGGAGTTGGTGGTCCCAGTAGGACGTTGTCAATCAGTCGGGTCGAACCAACGTAGGCTGCGACACAGAGCGCCGCCGGAAACCGCAGGGGACTCTCGGTGCGCTTGAGCGTGTCACCGTCGACAAGTTCAAGATATTGCAGCCGATCAACTGTCTCAAGTTGCCGCTCGGCGATCGCAATCAGCTTCTCCACCTCGCGCACTCCTGCGCGGAATTCTTCCGCCGCGGCGAACAGTCCACGACTGATGGCAACGGCTCGCCCACGTTCTTCCTTGCTGAGATACCGATTGCGGCTGCTCATCGCGAGCCCGTCCGGTTCCCGAACGGTTGGCACTGTGACGATCTTGATGGGAAGATTGAGATCTGTCGCCATGCGACGCACGACCGCGCATTGCTGAAAATCCTTTTGCCCGAAAAACACGACGGCCGGATGCACCATGTTGAACAGCTTGCACACGACGGTCGCCACGCCCCGAAAATGCCCAGGCCTGAAAGCCCCGCAGAGTGGTTTCGCCAGTTCGCCCGGCTCGACGAAGGTCTCGAATTGAGCCGGATAGACCTCCTGTGCACCCGGCGCGAACACAATCGCAACACCGGCATCGCGGCACAATTTTTCATCGCGCACGAAATCGCGAGGATAGCTGCTGAGATCCTCGTTTGGTCCGAACTGAGTCGGATTGACGAAAATGCTAACTACGGTGACATCGCATTGCGCTCGGCTCGCCTCGACCAGGGCCAGATGGCCATCGTGCAAATACCCCATTGTAGGCACTAACCCGACGCGTTTGCCCGCGCTGCAAGCCGCCCCGAGCTCACGACGAAGCTCAGCGACCGTGGTAATCGTCTGCATCGTTGCACCTTACATCAGGTTGGGTTGGGAGGAGCCCAGGTTGCGATAATGTGACTCAGGCTTTCAGGAAGCCGATAGCACTCCTGCGGCGCCGGGAACGCACCGGTGCGGACATCGGCAGCCCAGCGCGAGAGCGCCTCTTGTAACATCTGAAAACCATCTGCATAGGCGCGAACGAATTTGGGCCGATGACCTATGGTTAGCCCCAGCACGTCATGGAATACGAGCACTTGGCCCGAGCAGTCGGGACCCGCGCCGATTCCGATGGTTGGTATCGATAGCGATGCGGTCGCTCGCTGGGCTAGCTCGGCCGGAATGCCTTCAAGCACCAACGCGAAGCATCCGGCCTCCTGCAGACGGTGAGCGTCATCGAGCAGCCGTAAAGCGTCATCGGCGTTCCGGCCCTGCACCTTGAATCCGCCCATGACATTGACGCTTTGCGGGGTGAGGCCGAGATGGCCCATGACAGGAATTTCGCAATCGACCAAGGCACGCACCATTTCCACGCGTTTGGCCCCGCCCTCGAGTTTCACGGCATCTGCGCCTCGCTGCAGGAACCCTCCAGCGTTGCGTATCGTCTCCTCCGGACCAAGGTGAAAGCTAAGAAACGGCAGATCGGCCACGAGCAGGGCACGGGGCCTTGTGCGTGCAACAGCCTCCAGATGATGGTTCATCATTGCCATGCTGACCGGCAACGTGTTGTCGAATCCGAGACAGACATTGCCAACACTGTCGCCCACAAGAATGATGTCGACGATTGGGTCGGCGATGCCTGCCGTAACCGCATCATAGGCGGTGGTCATGGTGACACGCCGCCGCTCCTGCTTCCACCGCTGCAAGATTGGAATTGTGACCCGCTCAACTGACACTTCCGAAGCGTGGCTCATTTTTGATACGTTCCATCAACTAGGCGAACGGTAATCCGATGTTGCGAGCGACGCGGCTGAGTATTACGCGCATCCTGGGGACCATGCTTTCGTATGGAGGACAAGAGAAAACTGTCAACCGTGAAAGGAAGAAAGAAACATATGTCTCCAAGGTCGCGACCGAGTGCACAAACATTCCAATGGTCGCGCAACCACCAAGCAAGAACTTCCAAAATTCAAATTGTCATGTGGAAGCAGCTTGAGTCACGCCGCGCCTCAGGGCGCGCTGGGGCGGTCGGAGCCATTCCAGATGAGAGCGCACCGGACGACGCAGGGTGCCCTGATGTAGTCGTGCCGAAGCGCTGCGATTAGCTTATGCTCTTCCAGTGGCGGAAAGGTGAAGCTGTGGTCAGTCGGGGTCCGGGTCAGTGGTCCCGCGGACTCACGTCATGCTGTCGACACCGCCTTGACGCTTCTCCAGGAGTTCGTCCGTTTCCGCGGTTGTTGGCTCACGCCATTGCACGCTGCCCGCGCCACAGATGATCTCTTGGTCGAGCCGCATCAGCGCTTCGCGAGCGATGACGGCGATGTCAGAGCGCAGGGTGCTGGCCTGCTTGGTTGCCGCCACCCTGCAAAGCAGGTCGAGGTCCGACCAACCCGCAAATGAATGACCCGCGATCGCGTTCTTCTTCACGTAGCCGAGGCCATTCTCCATCTTGCTTTACGTGCGCGCCCGATACGCAGCGCGGGCGCGCGGACGGAAGCCCCAATGCTTCGCGAACGCAATGAGCTTGTCGTTAAATTGAACCGACCGGCTCACTGCGTCATGGCGCACCACGAGCGCGCGTGGGTTACCGCACAAAAACGCCACCCTTTCGTCAGCGCTGGCATCTACCGGATGTTGTAGTAGACGTGCGATCTGCATGGCACCCGCGACTAATGCACGCGGAGACGTCTTCTGGCTTGTGATTTTTTGCATTTGTCGCCGCCTGGATCATGGTCTGGTGCTGCAGGTCGGCTGCGGCGCGCAAGCGATGACATCGATTGTGCAAGAACCGACACAGCTGCGTGGCCGGCGCTGTTCGCATGGCCGGTCAAGGTCAGTCGTCGAACATTTTGAGGCTCTTGCCTATACTGAGATAGATCGGGACTTAGCGGCACGTTGCGGATATTTCACAGGGCCGTGCAGTGTCGTGCTTGGCGTATTCGAACGTTCGATGGATGCTGAATTTCCTTCAGTGCGGACTGGAGCTTGCAACATACTATGCCCCACCAACCCTAACCATGTTGCAGCAAAAGCAACGGCCCGATCAACCGGCGGCCGATCAAACCGCCTCCTCACCGCTCCGCCGATCGGTTGACCGCAGCCAACCATATTCACACTTGCTGTTTTCAATTTTCCTTCCACAGCAATGGCCCTTACACGACGATCTACAATCGCTTCATCGCTGGGCCAAGCGAGGACGATGTTGCGCAATCTTCGAAGCGCTGGCCAAGCCTGGCAAAGATGGGGTTGTGCTGTCGCTCGATTCGACCTCGATTAAAGCTCACCGGTGTGCCTCCGGCGGAAAAGGGGGGGGGGAGCACAATCAAGCAATCGGCCGCTCGCGCGCAGGCCGCACGACGAAACTCCATACGCTGAGCGATCCCTTTGCCAGCCGGTCGTCCTGCATCTGACGGCAGGCCAGGGTGCCGATATCGCAGCGGCTCCCGAAGTCCTGGCGCTCGCGCCACCTATCAGTGCGCTTTTCGCCGACAAAGTGTATGACGGCGACAAGCTTCGCGGCGAAATCATTCATCGCGGCGCGAAACCCGTAATCCCTAAAAAATCTGACCGTGTTGCCATCCAGCGCTTCAACAAATGCGCCTACAAAGGCCGAAACGTCTCGAACACTGCTTTTGCAGGCTCAAGGACTTGCGGCGCATCGCCCCGCGGTGCGACAAGCTCGGCCGGAATTTCTTGGCCGCTGCGCATCTTGCCGCTCTCGTCGGATATTGGCTCAATTGAACCTGGATCCTAGTCTTCTTGAGCGCGGCGGCCCTTGAATTTCTTCTGGGTCCGGAATTTGACGGCGGCCAGCCCAAGCGGAGCCCTTCAGTCGTCACCGCCAGGCTCGAGTGCATCAGGATGCCGCAAACCGCGTGCGACCTCAGGCAGCCCGCCTTGTCCCCGGCCGCTGTTTATGCTCTTCGTGATTCCGATCGGTCGGAGTTCTATCTTTGATAGCTGAACTCGGTCGTATCATGGAGCACTAGAACCGGACCGCCGGCGGCAATCGTGCGCTCACGCGCCGATTGAAAGTGGCCCGCCAGAATGTCCGCTTCGCTGACCCGGTCATTAGAGAAGAAGTGATAAGCTGCCTTGGTATTCGCCCAATTGGCAGACGAGCGGAATACTTTCTCCGATGGCGCTTCCAATCTGCGTGAGCAGCGGAATCTGTCGCCGAGCCGCGCGTCCCTAAACTGGCATCCACTAGTCTCGCGATCAATCCAACATTCACCGCCTAAAAATCGCAAACGGCCTTTTGCCGATCGATCCCTCAATGTGAGCCCCATAGAGCCCCCCCTCGCGCATCAGGTGCTCAGCAAGGAATCACAATTGATTCTTCAAGGTTTTGCTGATCAGCGGATCAGCTCAAGCGGAGAAAGTTATGGGTAATTGAAAGCCGGTCAACCGCGCCAGTCGCGGCGCTCCGCGCCTGCCTGGCGCACCAAAATAGGCCCCGGCCCATAGGCCAAGGCCTTCGATCCACCTTTTAACGATAGATCAGTATTTGAGAAGAATCGGGCCGCCAAACTTATAGTTGAGCCCTGCCGTCATAAGATCGAGATCCTGGCGGATGCGGTCGACCCCACCAGCGGGCTCGGTGAAGCCCACCATGGTTGGCCGCATGAACAGGTGTGCGTACTCGAATCCAATCGACCAATTGGGTGCGAAGCCGTACTCGAAACCGGCTGCCAACGCGCCGCCCCAAAGAACGTGCTTGCTTTCTCCACCTAACTCGCCCGTCGTCCAGATGACCCGAAACGTATTGCTCGTCACCGCGGCGCCGCCTTTGGCGTAAAGCAGTACGTTGTCGAAGGCATAACCGATCTGCCCCGTTACCAGGCCGAACGCATCAATCTTGGTCTGGTTGATATCCAAAAAAGCAACGCTGGGATTCCAACCAGTCAATGAGCCCAGTTCCCCTGGCCTTCAACACCAAGCACGATCGGGCCCGTCTGCCATCGATAGCCGATCTGCCCGCCCACGCTTCCGCTGGTGGCATCATGGCAGCCCTCAGGCTTGCCACCATCGGAATCCCAGCAATTCGAGCTTGAACCAAAGCCGCCGTTCATACCGACGTTGTAGCCGCTCCAGTCGTAGATTGCAGCCGCGACAGGCCGCGGAGCATTGGTGTAGAGAGGCTTGGCGGGCTGCGCAGCCAGATCCGAGCCGAATGCGGGCACCAACGCGCCAAGCCCCACAATGCTCACAGTCGCAAGCAACAAGTTCTTCATTTCTACTCTCATCTCTTCAGTGCTCCGAGCCTCATGCGTCTCAACAACGTCCGCGCGAATTGCTGTAACTGCATCGCAACATTTGCGCTGAAAGAAATGCGTGAACCGAACGCTGCGTCAGGTTGCGGTGCAGATCATCTCCAACAGCGTCGCAATCCACCTTCGCGTGCGAGCATAGATAGCGGCCGCTGATTTCAGCGGAGTAAGCGCACGCAAGTCAGATCGTCGCAAGCCACACCGCAAGTGAGAAGAGTGAAGCGGTTTGCAAAACTCTTGCTCTTGTCCCGTGCCGCCACTAAAGACCCCGTTACGACCATGCTCGTGTTGCACCCACCGGCTCCGAGAGATCAGATGACTATTCGATTGAATCAATGTCCTGCAGGTGCTGACCCGTTCGTCGCAGATGCCGCTGTGTCCCGCGGTCGACCGAGCATGCGAAACACAACCTCCGCCCTCGGCGGATGAAGGATGCGGCCCCTTATTGGTTGAGCGAGCCGTTCTCCACCCGAGGCTTCCTACCACACCGCCAATGCCGAGATCGCCGATAACGCTTGCCGACCGGTGGTGGCCAGCGGCCGCGGTGTGTTCATCTTCTGAGCTGAAGTTCTGAGTCGATAAAGGACAGCGAGCATGTTCGTTTCATTCTTCCCTCGACCAAAGTTGTTCTTTGCGTCGTCAATTCTTTGGACGGCGTTGGCGATGGCGTTTTGGTATGTATTTGCCGGCAATCTCTTTCAAGCCCCGG
Organism: Bradyrhizobium sp. Kon69; assembly: GCF_055807515.1. Lineage (NCBI taxonomy): Bacteria > Pseudomonadati > Pseudomonadota > Alphaproteobacteria > Hyphomicrobiales > Nitrobacteraceae > Bradyrhizobium > Bradyrhizobium sp. Kon69. The sequence continues at coordinate 15,134 of NZ_JBVVOS010000023.1, forward strand.
AGAAGCCGGTCGGGCTTGCGACGTTCTGGTCGGCCTCGGCGCTGTGGTTTGATCTCTATTTTGCGCTGGCCGTTACGGTGTTCGCGGCGGCATGGATGTTATTTGCCCCCCATCCCTGGGCGACGTGGTCCATTCTTGGTTCGGCGCTGATCCTGTTCACCTCTTACTTTCAGGTCCAGGTCTCGGTCGCGATCAACAGCTGGTATGGACCGTTCTACGACCTGGTCCAGGCTGCGCTTTCGAAATCGGCGCCGGTCACGGTTGAGCAGTTCTACAACGAATTGTCGACCTTTGCCGGTATCGCGCTCGTGGCCGTCGTGGTCGGCGTGATGACGCGATTCTTCGTCAGCCACTACATCTTCCGCTGGCGCACAGCGATGAACGATTTTTATGTCGCCAACTGGCCACGGCTGCGCACGATCGAAGGCGCCTCCCAGCGCATCCAGGAAGACACCATGCGCTTCGCCAGCACCATGGAAGGTCTAGGCGTCAATCTCATCAGCGCGGTGCTGACACTGTTGGCCTTCCTGCCGGTTCTGGTGAGGCTGTCCAGCAACGTCACGGAGCTGCCTCTGTTCGGCTCGATTGCCTATCCGCTGGTGTTCGCCGCGGTGATCTGGTCGATCCTGGGCACCGGCGTTCTCGCGCTTATCGGCATCCGCCTGCCCGGAATTGAATTTCTCAACCAGCGGGTCGAAGCGGCCTATCGCAAGGAGCTCGTGCTCGGCGAGGATGATACGGCGCGTGCCAATGCGCCGACATTGAGCGTACTGTTTAGAGACATTCGCAGGAATTACTTCCGGCTCTATCTGAACTTCATGTACTTCAATATCGGCCGGATCGTCTATCTGCAGACTGACGTCATCTTTCCTTATCTGCTGCTTGCGCCCACAATCATCGCGGGCAGGATCACCCTCGGCGCGATGAACCAGATCCTCAACGCGTTCAAGCAAGTGCGAACCTCGTTTCAGTATCTCGTCAACTCCTGGAGCACGATCGTCGAACTGATCTCGATTTATCAGCGCCTGCGGAGCTTTGAGGCAAAGATCCACGGTGGGCTACTGCCGTCGATCGAGATAAGGAAGCAAGCCACATGATTCCTATAGCTGTAGGGTGTTGACGGACACCTGACCTTCCGTTCCGCGTCAATCGGTCGCAACGCTGCTGAATTGCTTAAGTTGTGAGAAGGGGCACTCGAGAGAATGGCGCTCGGCGTGGAGGAACTTAGCAGCTGCATATCGGAACCCCCGTGACGTGTTGTTGTGGATGACGGCTAGCGCGCTGTTGCAGCGCGCGGACTGAGGCAAAGGGGCGGCGGATGGCTGTAGGGGCCATTACAGCCGCCGCGGGTAAGCTACAAAGCAGCCGCGTCGCGTTCGACCTCCGGTCGACCCAGCGGGTTCATGACACCGAAGACTTGCTCCGAGAAAACAGCCATGAATCTGATTTTCTCCTGGAAATGGGTTCTCAGAGTCCACACCGCCTAGTTCTACAAATAAGTACCACCGTGTCGTAAGTTCGACAGTGTGAGTCAGACACGCCTCAACGGTGTTGTCCCGCGAGCAATCATAATTGTGTCACACATGGCACCGGACAGTGACTGACTAGCCAGAACGACCATGCGGGATGCTTCAAACTTGATCCGCTCCATGGAATACGGTGCTAAACAGGGGGGTAGGCATTATGTGGGGCGGCGAGCCCTGGTGACCGCCGGATGTGTTGGTGTCCATTCTGGTTCTGGCGGAACGGTAATCGAGCCCAGTGGCACCCAAGCACGTTCTAGCGTCACTGGATCGCGCAGCTGGGCGAAAGTTTCGGTGCGAATATCGAGCCACTCGAACCAGCGATCCTGGACGGCGACAAGCTGGGCTGGCCGGAGCACGCCGAAATTATCTCGAAGAGAAATTCTTATCACCGTAAGCTCAACTGTGAACCGTGCCAGAAGAGTTCAAGATGATGTTGCGTCGTGTTTCAACTACCAGAACCGGGATTTGACAACTCTGAGCCTGCGGACCAATCCGTTTCCGCCGAGCCGGAGCTCTGGCCGTGAACATGACCGCCAGATTGAGCAGCGTGGATTCACAAGCGTGGCTCGCCGACTATAGCAACCGCGCCGCACATCCGGCTCAAAAGGCGCGACGAGCTCCTAAGCCGGAATTGGCGCGATCGGAACAAGCAATCCACTAAGGCTGCCCAATTCACGGCTCGGCGATCCTCACCAAATGCTTTACGAACTTTTGTTGATAGCGTCAGCAAGCGTCGACTTGAAAACCAAAGGACCTATCCGCAGGATGCTTTCTTAAGCCGTCATGCATCCAGAATGAGCGGAGCACGAACTGTCACATTACCGAAACCTAGCTCTTGTACTAAGGCTCGGCCGTGTCTCCCTTATTCCTCCCGCTCCCTGGAGCGAAGAAGGTTTATTCCGCACGGCTTTCCGGGGCCACCGGCCAGGCGGGCCGGAGCCGAGGTCGGCCAGATCTCCGTTGTTTTTGGATTAGCGCCATGACACCGAAAACCAAACTATGCGCTTTGTTGCGAGGTGTTCTGGACGATGCGATCGGGATGGTGCCCGAAGCAAACCGGACGTCTTCGTTGAAGGCGTGCCTCGCCGAAAAGGTATTAGCTCTGGCCGCAAAAGGTCACTTGGATCCAACTGTCTTGACGCGTCTCGCGCTACGGAGTCTGCAGGAATCCTGTTGTGGTTGCTACGGGTGCGAACTGCAGAACCCCTTCGAGGTGTGAAGGACCGAGAATGAACTCCAAACCTATTCCCCGCGCTCTGGCGTGGCTGACCGCCCGGGTTTCGGCGGGTTGCAAGGCGACGCGAGATTAGAGGTCTGCCCGGCCATGGAGCTTGCGCCCGGCAGCGATGCCATCTGAGCGCGAGGGTTATGGCGTCCTGGCCGGAGAAACTCGGGTCAGTCCTGCTGTGGATGCCGCCTTGCTTCATCATGAGGTCGCCCGTGTCCGCGGCTTTCACTGACGTCATTGCGCCCCGCCCGCGGCACAGATGGATTTCTCCTCTGTCCGCATCGGCGCTTGGCGCGCGATATCGGCGATGTCGGAGGGCAGGCTGCTCGCCTGCTCGGTTGCCGCTAGTAGCCGAAGCGGGCGAGGCCGAGTGATCCGAAAGATCGGACGGGCCGGTGAGATGTTGGAAAGCCGAGCTGCCTATCGTCCGGGTTCGCGAAGACGCGGATGAGTCGATCTATTATGTCCTCAACGCTTGCAGGCGGACTCTTGCCGTGGCCGCCTCAGCGGAGGCAGCTGTGTTCGACGATCTCGTCTGCCTCGATTGCGACGGCGATGCGCCGCTTACCCTGGCAAGGCGGCAGCCGCAAGCCAAGCAGTATCATTCCCGCGGCATCGACGCAGGTTCCGAGCTCGTCGCCCTTGCGACTACCCCTCTCCACGATTACGGCTGACTTTCGGTGTCGAGTGTGCTCAGCGCGGAGCCGGCGGTTCCCCGCGAAGTGCTGAGCTTGCCGTCCGGAGAAGGAGGGGTCGCAGGCCAGCGAAAGGGGCCGGGATCGCGCAGGCGGCGCTTGAATCTCACGTCGGAATTGCCTGAATGGCCGGGCTCTGAGCGGGCCATGCTTCCCTTCAAATGGCCCCGGCTAGGCCGGGGCCATCGACAGAACTACGGATCAATATTTCAGGAGAATCGGACCGCCAAACTTATAGTTGACCCGTACCGTGATAAGGTCGAGATCCTCGCGGATGCGATCGGCCCCACCAATGTTCCCGCTGAATTTCACCGTGCGGGGCTGGAAGAACAGGTGGTCGTACTCGAAGCCCACCGTCCAGTTCGGTGCGATGCCGTGCTCGAATCCGACCCCCAACACACCGCCCCAAAGAACGTCACTTTTCCTAGCGGCTCCTGCCACGGTCGAGCTGATCTGATGGATGTTGCTCGTGACTGCGGCGCCGCCTTTGCCGTAAAGTACGTTATTCCCAAAGGCATAACCAATCTGCCCCGTCATGAGACCGAACGCGTCAATCTTAGTCTGGTTGGTAGTATCGGAAAACGCGATGCTTTGATTGGACCCGGTCAAATCAGCCCAGTTGCCCTGGCCCTCAACACCCAGCACGATCTGGCCCATCTGCCATCGATAGCCGATCTGGAGGCCCACGCTACCGCCTGTCGGATGATGACAGCCCTCGGGCGTGCTGCCAAGGTACTCCCAACAACTCTCGCCTGAGCTCAGACCACCGTTCACGCCGAAATAGTAAGCACTCCAATCGTAGATTGCAGCCGCGACAGGTCCTGGAGCGGTGGTGTAGAGAGGCCTGATGGGTTGCGCAGGCAGATCAGCACTGAATGCGGGGGCCACCGCAGCAAGCGCCACCGTACTGACTGTCATAAGCAACAAGTTCTTCATTTCTATTCCCATGTCTTGAGTGCCCCCGAGCCGGCTGCGTCTTAACAACGTGCACGCAAATTGCTGTAACTGCATCGCAACATTGGCGCTGGAAGAAATGCGTGAATCAAACGCCGCGTCAGGTTGCGGCGTTGCACATATCTCCAACTCCTTGACATGCCCCTTCGCTTGCGAGCGTAGATCAGCGCGGTGTCCTGCCTCTTGCGCACCCGACAGCTTGACGGCATCGCTCCACGTCGCGACGTAGTAGCGTGGTAGGTCGACGGGGCGCCCGGTAAGTGCGTGTTCCAGCCGTTCGTGATCACGGAGTCCAAGCCATCGTGATCGCCCATTCCAGAGCATCGTGATCACCGTTTCCAGCCGATCGTGATCGCTATTTCAGCGATTGCGATCGGGGGGAACCAGGAGGCGCGCACCGCTGACAGTCTGCAACCCAGCTACCTTGGTCTTTTGCCTAACTCCGACTGCTTCAGCTATGCGAACGCTACAAGCAATGGGCCGGCCCCCTCAAGCCCATCCTGTCCCCAGGTCCATGTCGCCGGCGAGAAGCTGTTCGTCGACTATTCCGGCCAGGCCATGGAGCTGGGTTGACGGAGTACGATACACGCCAGTCCTGCTCCGGCTCCGCGAACGAAACCGTCAAAGCAGGAGCGATCGGTTGGGCTTTCGGTCAGGGGCGGCGCCGACGGAGCAACGAACCCGGAAACTCTCACGCAAATAACCGCACACGTTCTTAATGTGGGTCAGTGGTGTGAGGTCCGCGATAGGATCTCCCGAAATCAGGCTCATAAGTGCCGCGGTTTCGCCCATGGCACAAGTACGGGTCTAATTAGGTTGTGGGCGCGTCCGCTCCGCGGACGGGGCTCTATGAGCCAGCTTGCCGAGCCATGCTGTCTCGGCCCTTCGGATCACGATGCCTCGCGCAAGCCATAAAGTGCTCCTCGCCGGGGGCACTCGGAAAACGGGCTCGCCTGTGGCGAGCGTTATCACGGCCCCGTTCCCGCGTACCGCTCAAACACCGGTGTTGTCGCTGCACTCGTCCCGCATGCCCCTTCGGGCCGCTATGCTCGCGGCCGGGCTGACATTTCTCTCGAGGCGAGCTAGGTGAACACTGAAGCTGATCCCGAAGGCGCTGCGGCTCGCCATGAAAGGGACGTAGAAAAATCTGCGCTTGTTCACGCTATCGCCCTCCAGCGCCCCAACGAAATCAAGAACTTGGCATTCTGTTGCGATATCGTCAAACCAGAGTTTTCCGGCATCGTCTATCACGCCAATTATTTGCGCTTCATGGAGCGCGGACGGACCAATCATCTGCGGCTGATGGGCGCCGAGCAGCAGGCATTGTTCGAGCAGGCGGAGACGGAAGACGCAAGCTTCGCCTTCGTGGTGCGCTCGATGCATCTCGATTTCCTCAAGCCTGCCCGGATGGACGACGTGCTCGACGTCGTGACCTGGCCGGTCGCCGTGAAGGGCGCCTCGATCATGCTGGCGCAGGAGGTGCGGCGCGGGGAAAACGTGCTGGTGAAAGCCGAGGTGCGTGTCGCGTTCATCAGCGGCGGCCGCGCCCAGCCGATCCCGAAGTCCATCCGCGCCTTGATGAAGGCTGATCTGATTTCGTAATCGGGCGATAGCGGACGGCCTCTCGACTCCCCCGCGGGCGGCGATAGATTGCACTCCCGCCAACCGATGAGGCCCTCATGTCGCGCCCGCCGCTTCCGCCCTTTACCCGTGAGACCGCAGCGCAAAAGGCGCGTATGGCCGAGGATGCCTGGAATTCGCGCGACCCGGTGCGCGTCTCGCTCGCCTATACCGAGGACAGCCGCTGGCGCAATCGCTCCGAGGTTTTTCAGGGGCGCGACGCCATCGTCGCGTTCCTCACCCGCAAATGGGAGAAGGAGTACGACTACCGGCTGATCAAGGACCTCTGGGCGTTCGACGAAAACCGCATCGCCGTGCGCTTCCAGTACGAATGGCACGATGCGAGCGGCCAGTGGTATCGCTCCTACGGCAACGAGCAGTGGGAGTTCGACGAGCACGGCCTGATGCAGCGGCGCGAGGCCTCGATCAACGACGTGGTGATTGCGGAGAAGGACCGGCGGTTTCACTGGCCGGCACCGGGGCCGAGGCCTGCGGACGTGGCGGGGTTGGGGACGGATCCGTTCTGAGGCCTATCAAGACGAGCTTGTCGCTTTCTTCCCCTCTCCCCTTGTGGGAGAGGGTGGCTCGCCGCGAAGCGGCGAGACGGGTGAGGGGTCTCTCTCAGCGAGCACCTCTCGCGATTGAATCCGCGGATAGAGACCCCTCATCCGGCGCTTCGCGCCACCTTCTCCCGCAAGGGGAGAAGGGAAGAGTCTGCGTGGCGAGAGCTGCGGACTACAGTGACGCACGCCTTGCCAGAAATCTCGTAATCGCCCCACCAAGCTTGGCGTGATCCATCGGCTCCGCCAGTGACTTCCTCGCCGTGGCAACGACCGCGTCCGGCGCTTTGCCGTCGCGCAGCTCGCAGCACACCTGCGCAAACTGCACGTCGAATTCCGGATGGGGTTGCACCGACAGCGTCGCGCCGTTGGCGTAGAGCAGGCCGGCATGCGGGGTGAAATCGGAGGAGAGGATCGTCAGCGCATCGTTGGGCGGCTCGATCACCTGGTCCTGATGCGAGCAGGCGATGGCGACCGCTGCGCCGTCGACGACGCCGTTGTCCGGCAGCACCTGATAGACGTGCCGGCCGATGCCCCAGCCCTTCTCCGATTTGCGCACGGTGCCGCCGAGCGCCTGCGCGATCAGCTGATGACCGAAGCAGATGCCGACCATCGGTGTCCTGTTGGCGTAGGCCGCGCGCACGAAATCTTCCAGCGGCGCGATCCAGTCGAGCCCGTCATAGACGCCGGCGGCTGCGCCGGTGATCAGCACCGCCTCCAAACTGCGCAGATCGGGCAGCGTATCGCCGTTTGGGATGCTGACGATTTCGACCGCAACTGTCGGATCCTCGGCGCGGACCATGCGCTCGAACATGTCGGGGAACGAACCGTGGCGCTCGCGATATTTTTGTGGGACCTGCCCGGTCTCGATGATGGTGATGCGTGCCATGTGCCCTCCGGTAAAGGTCAAGCTCAGTCGCTTCCTGCCCCATGTTGCTGGTGTGGCGCTGTGCGCTCCAGCAGTGCACTCTCTTTCCGGACCTCGTTGAGAAACGCCTTGGCCAGGCGCGACAGCGGCTCGGCTTCCGACCATAGCATATAGGCCACCGCGTGCGTCGTCGGCGCGAACGGCCGCACGATGAGGCCGGTCCCGCCGTTCTGCCGCGGCGAGAAGGGATCGACCACGGCGGCGCCGACGCCGGCGGCGGCGAGCACGCAGGCCGTGTTGCAGTAGCGCACCTCGACGGTCGGTTGGAACGGCGCGCCGGCGCGGGCAAAACTGTCACGCACAGCTTCACCGAGGCGCGTGCCGCGCTCAAGCCCGATGAAGGGCAGGCCGGACAGGTCGGCTGCCGAGATCACCGGCCGATCGACGAGCGGGTGCTGCGGCGGCAGCACGCACACCATCTCGCCGGTGTGCACCACCTCATGGGCGATGCCTGGATGATGTGTCAGCCCGAGCGCGAAGCCGAGCTCGGCGACGCGGTTGAGCACGCCTTCGATGATACCCTCATAGCGCCGCACGTCGAAGAACACCCGCGTCTCCGGGCGGCGGCGCAGGAAGGCTGACAGGGCCGAGGGGATGATGCTGTAGGCGAGCGGCGGCGTCGCGACCAGCGCGAGATGCCCGGAGCGGTTCTCGCGCAGATCGCGCACGCGGTTCTCGAGCTTTGCGTGCAGCGCGAAGATCGCCTCGCTCTCCTTGTAGAGCGCCATCGCTTCCGTGGTCGGAAACAGCCGGTTGTTGACGCGTTCGAACAGCGCAAAACCTGCCTGCGCCTCCATCGTCTTCAGCGCGTTGCTGACGGCAGGCTGCGACAACGCCAGCTCGTCGGCGGCCGCAACCGTGGTGCGGTGGCGGATGACGGCGCGGAGAATCTCGAGCTGGCGCAGGTTCATATCACTGCCGATTATACTCTGGGCCAAAACATCATAGCAGAACGAATTGATTTTGCAGCCCCGCTTCCGCGTAATGGCAGCGGATTTGCACGTGGCATCAAAGGGTTCATCCGCCCATTGAGGCGCCACTGCGCACAGATTGGAGGCAATCTTGGTTCGTGTCCTTCGCGCCGCCGCCGCACAGATGGGGCCGACGCAAAAAGCCGATACGCGCGAGCATACGGTGTCGCGGATGCTTGCGCTGCTGGAGGAGGCGGCCGGCCGCGGCGCCAGCCTCGTGGTGTTTCCCGAGCTTGCCTTCACCACATTCTTTCCGCGTTGGCTGCTCGAAGGCGAGGCGCTCGACCATTATTTCGAACGCGGCATGCCGAACCCGAACGTCGCCGCCTTGTTCGACCGTGCGCGTGCGCTGCGCGTCGGCTTCTATGTCGGCTATGCCGAGCTGACGCCGGATGGACGCCGCTACAATTGCGCCATCCTGGTCGATCGCGACGGCGAACTGCTCGGTCGCTATCGCAAGGTGCATCTGCCGGGCTCGGTCGAGCCGCGACAAGGTGCGCGCTACCAGCAGCTCGAGAAGCGCTATTTCGAATATGGCGACCTCGGCTTTCCGGCCTTCCGCTCCGGCTCGGCCTGGGCCCATGCCATCATGGGCATGATGATCTGCAACGATCGCCGCTGGCCGGAATCCTGGCGCGTGCTCGGCCTGCAGGGCGTCGAGCTCGTCTGCATCGGCTACAACTCGGCGGCCTATGATCCCAATGGCGGCAGCACGGAAGACGCCTCCTTGCGCACCTTCCACTCCACGCTGGTGACGCAGGCCAACGCCTACATGAACGCGACCTGGGCGATCTCGGTGGCGAAGGCAGGCGAGGAGGACGGCTCCGGGCTGATCGGCGGCTCCTGCATCGTCGATCCCAATGGCCGCATCGTTGCGCAGGCCGCAACGCTGACTGACGAGGTGATCGTCGCCGACATCGATCTCGACCTCTGCCGCCAGGGCAAGGACAAGATGTTCAACTTCGCCGCCCACCGGCGGCCGGAGCAATACAGGGTGATCACCGAACGCGCCGGCGTGATCGAACCCGCGGTTCTCGACGCAGACTGACAGGATGTTCCAACAACGTTGGCAAAGGAGCCGATATGACGCGCCTCTCGTATTTCCTCGGCATCGCAGCGCTGGCGGCCGCGACGTCCGCGCAGGCGGCAGAGCTTCCGGCTGAGATCAAGCAGGCGGGCGCGTTGAAGCTCACGGTCAACTCCACTTACGCGCCGATGGAATACCGCGATCCCGCGACCAATGAGCTCGTCGGGCTCGACGTCGATCTGGCGAACGAGCTCGCCAAGCGCCTCGGCGTGAAGATCGTGTGGAGCGAGACGCCGTTCGCCGAATTGATCCCGTCGCTTCAGACCAGGCGCGCCGATTTCATCATCTCCGGCATCTCCGATCGCGCCTCGCGGCGCGAGACCGCCGATTTCGTCGATTATCTCGGGACCGGCCCGCAGTTCTTCGTCATGGCGGAGAACGAAGCCAGGGCCGCGACCGATCTCTGCGGCAAGAAGGTCGGCACCACCCGCAGCACCAGCTTCCCGGTCGAGATCGAGAAGTGGAGCAAGCAGAATTGCGAGCCGGCCGGCAAGCCGGCGATCCAGTACGTGCCGGGCGAGAACTCGATCGACGTCCGCAACCAGCTCAAGCAGGGCCGCATCGACGCCGCCGTGCAGGGCAGCGAGACGCTGCCTTATGCGCAGACGCAGGAAGCGGGCAAATACCGCGTGATCGGCGAGCCCTTTGCCAAAGGATATCAGGGCATCATGTTCCGCAAGGACGATGCCGCGCTTCGCGAGGTGGTGACCGAGAAGCTCACCGCGATGATCGCCGACGGTTCCTACAAGGCTGTCCTCGACAAATGGGGTCTCGGCGCCAATGCGGTCGCCCAGCCCATGCTGAACGCGGCATCGCAATGAAGACGGCACCGGCACTCGCGGAGGGTTTTCCCGACCTGTCGGGGATGCGGATCGCGCGCGAGCCGCATTGGTTTCGCTGGCTCAGCGCCGCGCTGATCGTTGCTGTGCTCGCACTGATCGTGCGTGCGTTTGCGGCCGGCCAGATCGAATGGTCCTATGTCAGCCGCTTCCTGACCGCAAAGGTCATTCTCGAAGGCATCGTCAACACCATGGTGATGGCGGTGCTGGCGATGGCGCTCGGCATCTTCCTCGGCGTGGTCGTTGCGATCATGCGGCTGTCGCCCAACCCGGTGCTGAAGACCGTTGCCGCCGGCTACACCTGGTTGTTCCGCGGCACGCCGCTGATCCTGCAACTGCTGCTGTGGTTCAATCTCGCGCTGGTGTTTCCGACCATCGGCATTCCCGGGCTGTGGAGCGCGCGCGCCGTCGACGTCATGACGCCGTTCCTCGCCGCGCTGCTCGGGCTCGGCATCAACCAGGGCGCCTATACGTCGGAAGTGATGCGCGCCGGCATGCTGTCGGTCGATATCGGGCAATATGAGGCGGCGCAGGCGATCGGCATGGGACGCTTGCGTGCGCTGCGCCGGATCGTGCTGCCGCAGGCGATGCGAGTGGTGATCCCGCCGCTCGGCAACGAGTTCATCGGCATGGTGAAGGCGACCTCGCTGGCCAGCGTCATCCAATATCCGGAGTTGCTGCACAACGCCGAGAACATCTACTACGCCAATTCGCGCGTGATCGAACTCCTGATCGTCGCCGGGCTCTGGTACCTGCTCGTGGTCTCGGTCCTGACGCCGCTCCAGATGCTGCTCGAACGCCGTTTTGCGCGCGGCACATTGCGGCTCGCGCGATGACAAAACCCCTCGTCGCGATCCGCTCCGTCAGCAAGAGTTTTGGCGAGTTTCAGGCTCTCAAAAATGTCTCGCTCGACATCCGGCCCGGAGAGGTGATGTGCCTGATCGGCGCCTCCGGCTCCGGCAAGACCACGCTGCTCCGCTGCATCAACCAGCTCGCCGCGATCGACAGCGGCGGCATCTGGCTCGACGGCGAGCTCCTGGGCGTGCGCGAGCAGGGCGGCCGGCTGCATCGGCTCAGCGAGCGCGAAATCGGGCGGCAGCGGCTGAAGACCGGCATGGTGTTCCAGCGCTTCAACCTGTTTCCGCACAAAACAGCGCTCGAAAACATCACCGAAGGTCCGCTCCAGGTTCAGGGCCGAAAGCCCGACGAGGTGCGTGCGGAGGCGATCGAGTTGCTGCGGCGCGTCGGATTGTCGGCCAAAGCGGACTCGTATCCCGCCCAGCTCTCCGGCGGCCAGCAACAGCGCGTCGCCATCGCCCGTGCGCTGGCGATGAAGCCGATGCTGATGCTGTTCGACGAGCCGACCAGCGCGCTCGATCCCGAGCTCGTCGGCGAGGTTTTGGCGGTCATGAAGGAGCTGGCGCGGAGCGGCATGACCATGTTGGTGGTGACGCACGAGCTCGGCTTCGCGCGCGAGGTCGCCGACCGCGTCGTCTACATGGACCAGGGCGCGATCGTCGAACAGGGGCGCGCTTCCGACGTTTTGGGCGCGCCGCGCGAGGAGCGCACCAGGGCATTTCTTTCGGCTGTGATCTAGCATTGGGGGCGTGTTGATGAAGAGACTTTTGGTTGCGGCGGCGTTTCTGGGCGCCATGAGCGCGTCGGTGATGGCGATCGAGTTGCCGGCGGAGATCACCAAGCGAGGCAGCATCAAGGTGGCCGTGGTGCCGAACTATCCGCCGATGGAGTTCCGCGATCCCGGCACCAACGCGCTGTCGGGCTTTGACATCGATCTCGGCGAGGCGCTCGGGCGCAAGCTTGGCGTCAAGATCGAATGGACCGAGACCAGCTTTGCCGAGTTCATGCCGTCGATTTCGACGGGCCGGGTGGATGCCATCCTGTCCGGCTTTACGGACTATGCGAGCCGGCACGAGATCGCGTCCTTCGTCGATTATTTGCGCAGCGGCCCGCAGTTCTTCGTGCAGCAGTCGCGCAAGGCGGAGTTCAAGGACGCAGCCGCGCTCTGCGGCAAGAAGGTCGGCGCCAGCCGCCGCACCATGTTCCCGGCGCAGATCGCGGCCTGGAGCGAGAAGAATTGCGGCACCAACCCGATCCAGTTCGTCGGCACCGACGGCTCGGCCGATGCCCGCACCCAGCTCAGGCAGGGCCGCATCGATGCCGCCGCCCAGGGCAACGAGACGCTGCCCTACATCATGGACCTCGAGCCCGGCACCTATGCGACTGTGGGCGAGCCCATCGCGCAGCAATTCACCGGCATCGCTCTGCCGGTCAAGGAAAAGGCGCTGCAGCAAGCGATGCTGGAGGCGGTCGATGCGCTGATCGCGGACGGCACCTATCGCACGCTGCTCGCCAAGTGGAAACTGACCGACAACGCACTCGAAAAGGCGACCCTCAATGCTGGACAGTAAGGCACTCCAGAGCATTCCGCTCACCCCAGCCAACACCGCGGATCCTGCGCCGGAATACCCCTGGCCGAAGCCGTACAATTCCGCGATGTTCCTGTCGTTCGACGTCGACGCGGAGAGCGCCTGGACCAGCAAGGACGCGGTGCACGCGCAGCGGCTCATCACCATGAGCTATGGCGGCTATGAGGCGCGCGTCGGCACGCCGAAATTGCTGGAGCTGCTCGACCAGCTCGATCTCAAGGCGACCTTCTTCGTCACGGGATGGTCGGTCGACGCGCATCCGGCGATGGCCGAGTCCATCCTCAAAGCGGGCCATGAGATCGGCCACCACGGTTATCATCATCTCCTTCCCGATCCCGGCGATCCCTGGATCGAGGAGGAGCTCGAGCGCGGCTTCGAGGCGCTCAAGCGCCGGCTTGGCGTCAGGCCGACCGGCTACCGCGCGCCTTACGGCGAGTTCACCGAGGAGCTGCGGGTGGCGCTGGTGCGTCACGGCATCGTCTACACTTCCTCGTTTCGCGACGACGTGCGGCCCTATCGGCATCGTCTCGCCGACGGCAAGCCCGGCACGATCGAGCTGCCGGTGACCGCAAGCTATGACGACTGGATGCACGGCCTGTCCGCGCGCTTCAGTCCGCGCTCGATTTTCCCCAAGGAGCATGTGCTTTCGATCTGGAAGGACGAGCTCGACGAAACCAGAGACTGGGGCGCGATGGTGACGACCGTGCTGCATCCGCAATGCAGCGGCCGACCGATGCGGCTGCGCCTGCTGCGTGAGTTTCTGACTTACGCAAAGTCGTGCCCGGACGTCTGGATCACGACCGGTGAGAAGATCGCAGCCAACTTCCTGCGCCACGAGGCCGGAAACAGCTGAGCCATGCCATGACTCGCATCCTCGTCATCAATCCCAACTCCTCCGCTTCGGTGACGGCGGCGATCGATGATGCGGTCGCGCCGCTGCGCACCGCCGGCGGACCGGCAATCGAGGTCGTTGGCCTTGCCGAGGGCCCGCCCGGCATCAGCTCGCAGCGCGACGCCGACAGCGTTGTGATGCCGCTGGTCAACCGTGTGTCGCGCGACGATGCGGATGCCTTCGTGCTCGCCTGCTTCAGTGATCCCGGCCTGCATGCGGTGCGCGAGGCGGCCGGCGGGCGCCCGGTGATGGGCATCGCCGAGTGCGGCATCTTTCGCGCAATGATGCTGGGTGAACGTTTTGGCGTCATTGCGCTGTCGCCGTCGAGCATTCGCCGCCAGCAGCGGATGGTGCGGCTGATGGGTGTCGATAGCCGCTATGCCGGAAGCTGGTCGGTCGGTGCGAGCGCGGCCGAGACGGCAGGCGCGGATATCCGGGGACGGTTGATCGAAGCCGGCCGCGCGCTGGTTGCGCAATGCCGCGCCGACGTCGTGGTGATGGGCTGCGCCGGCATGGCCTCGCATCGCGCGGCGATTGCGGATGCCATCGGTGTGCCCGTGGTCGAGCCGGCGCAGCAGGCAGTGGCCGCTGCGATCGGTGCGGTGTTGTTGAACACGTAAGATCCTTCAGGAGCCTCTTGCAATGCCCGTCTCTCGTCGTTCGCTCCTCAAGGCCGCAGCCGCTGTGCCGGCGCTGTCATTCCCGGGCATCCTGCGCGCCGAATCCCAGACTACGTTGCGCTTCATTCCCGTCATCGACCTCGCTTTCGTCGACCCCATCTATTCGACGGCGCAGGTGTCGCGAAACCATGGCTTCATGGTCTACGACACGCTTTACGGCATGAGCTCCTCCCTGCAAGTTTCGCCGCAGATGCTGTCGGGCCACGTCATTTCCAGTGACCAGCTCCAGTGGGATCTGACGTTGCGCGACGGCCTCTTCTGGCACGACGGCGAGCGCGTGCTTGCCCGCGACTGCGTCGCGAGCATCCGCCGCTGGGCCGCGCGCGACGGCTTTGGCGGTGAGCTGATGGAGGCGACGGACGAGTTGTCGGCCACTGACGACCGCACCATCCGCTTCCGCCTCAAGCGTCCATTCCCGCTGCTGCCGCAGGCGCTAGGCAAGGCCGCGATCAACGCCTGCTTCATGATGCCGGAACGGCTCGCGAGTCAGGACCCATTCAAGCCGCTGACCGAAGTGATCGGCAGCGGTCCGTTCCGCTATCTCGCCGACGAGCGCGTGCAGGGCGCGCGCAATGCCTATGCCAAATTCGAACGCTATCAGCCGCGCAGCGACGGCAAGCCGGATTGGACCGCGGGTCCGAAGATCGTGCATTACGATCGGGTGGTCTGGACCACCACGCCCGATGCCGGTACCGGCGTCGCCGCGCTGCAGACCGGCGAGCAGGACTGGCAGGAGACCACGCCGCACGACCTGCTGCCGATCATCAAGGCTGCCGGCGACATCGAGACGCGCATCCTCGATCCCCGGGGTTATGCCTGCATGCTGCGTCTCAATCATCTGCAGCCGCCGTTTGACAAGCCTGCCGTTCGCCGCGCGCTGTTGGGGGCGATCGATCAATCCGCCTTCATGACCGCGGTCGCCGGTACCGATCCGAACTTCCAGGTCTCCCCGATCGGCTATTTCGCGCCGAATACGCCGATGGCGAGCGAGGTCGGTCTTGATGTGTTCCGCGGCCCGCGCGACTACGCCAAGGTGAAGGCCGATCTCAAGGCCGCCGGCTATAATGGCGAGAAGATCGTGGTGCTCGTGCCCACCAACTCGCTGGCGCAGAAGCCGCTTGGCGAGATCGCCGTCGATTCCTTGCGCAAGGCCGGCATGAACGTCGAATATGCCGGGCTCGATTTCGCCGTGGTGTTGCAACGCCAGCTCAAGAAGGATCCGATCGGTCAGGGCGGCTGGAGCGCGGCGGTCGGCAACTGGCAGGGCATCGACTGGCTCAACCCGGCCGGCAACACCAACATCCGCGGCGAGGGCAAGGTTGCCGGCTGGTATGCGAGTGAGAAGATGGGGACCTTGCGCAGCCAGTGGCTCGCGGCCTCCGAGCTCGCGGAGCAGCAGCGCATCTGTCGCGAGATTCAGGCAGTGGCGTTCCAGGAAATCCCCTATATCCCGATCGGCCTGTACAAGCAGCCGACCGCCTACCGCAAAGCCATCACCGGCATTCTCGACGGCACCGCCGTCTTCTGGAACGTACGCCCCGCATGAGCACCTCAGCAATTTTCGGCAGCTATGTGCTGTCACGCAAGGACGGCGCGCAGGACGTGTTGCGCGACCATTGGGTCTTGGTCGAAGGCAAGAAGATTGCCGCGGTCACGCGCGACAAGCCGCGCGCGGACGAGGTGCATGACCGTCCCGGCCGCTTCGTTCTGCCCGGCCTGCTGAACCTGCATAATCACTGCTTCTCGGAAGCGGTGGCGCGCAGCCACACCGAGGACGGCAACGGCCGCCGCAACAACCAGAGCATCGTCTACACGGTGCTCTTGCCGCTGACCAAGCGCGGTGCAGATATCTTGTCGGCGGAAGAGCGCATGGCGGTCGCGCGGCTCGGCATCCTCCAACTCCTGAAGGGCGGCGCCACCACGGTGATGGAGCCGTTCCGCAATTCCATCCCGGAGATGTTCGACGCCGCCGAGGAGATGGGCATCCGTTTCTACGGCGCGCCCTATCTGTTCTCGACGTCGGACGCCAAGGCTGGCCCCGACGGCGTGGTTCACTACTCCGGCGATGGCGGCACTGCCGACATGGCGACCTGGGATGCGCTCTACCAGCGATGGAATAATCGTGGCGACGGTCGCATCGGCCTTGCGATGAGCCCACACGCCACCGACACCTGCGGCCCCGATCTGCTCAAGGCCTGTGCCGCGCGGGCGCGCGAGCTTGGCGTGCCCATAACGACGCATATGGCGCAGAGCCGCGCCGAGGTCGAAACCATCGGCAAGCGCTATGGCGGCCGCACACCGGCGCAATATCTCGACTGGCTGGGCCTGCTGGCGCCCGATCTGATGGCGGCGCACTGCATGTTCAGCACCGACGACGATCTCAAGCTGATGGCCGCGCGCGGCATGACGGTCCTCAACTGCCCGCGCGTGTTCGCGCGCGCCGGCGTCACCGCCGCGTTCAGCCGGTTCGCGGAACACGGCGTTCGCACCGTGGTCGGTACCGACGGCTACAACATGGACCTGCTCGGCGAGCTCAATGCGGCGTCGTTGATCTCCAAGATCACCTCGGCGCGCGCTGATGTCGCGAGCTCGCCCGAATTGATCGAGGCCAACACGGCGGTCGCCGCAGACGTGATCAAGCGGCCTGACCTCGGCCGCATCGAGCCGGGCGCGACCGCCGACCTTACCATTGTCGATCTCACCCATCCGCATCTTCAGCCGCTGTTCGACCCACGCCGCGCGCTGATCGCGCTCGCCAATCGCGCCAATATCGATCAGGTCATGGTGGACGGTCGCATGCTGATCGATGCCGGTCGCTATCTCGGCGCTGACGAGGCGGCGATCATAGCGGCGGGGACTGCTGCGATCGGCAAGATCTGGGACCTGCCGGAGGCGCAGGCCGCGTTCAACGGTTGAGGGCGACTTCGGAGTTGGCTTTGCGCGCCGGATGGCGTCCGCTCCTGGCAACGCAGTGCCCAGCCCCTCACCCGGATTGCTTCGCAATCCGACCTCTCCCCGCGAAAGGGCGGGGAGAGGTTAAGACTCGCGGCACGCCACGCCCGTTCAGCTGGCTCTTAGAGTGAAGGACGCACCAGTCTCTCGCTCCCTCGCCCCGTTCTTACCGGGAGAGGGTGGGGTGAGGGGCTACTTCCGCAATCGAAACTCTCGATTTAGTCCTCGAACTCCACCAGCGCCTTGCGCATGGTCTCGACCAGATCCAGCGCCACCGGCGAGGGGCTGCGCTGCGCCGGAAAGACCGCCGAGAATTCGAAGTCGATGCGCGGCAGGAAGCGGCGCACGACGACGCCGCGCGTGGAAAATTCCTGCGCGGTGAAGGGATCGCAGATGGCGACGCCAAGTCCTGACGACACCATGCCGCACATGATCTCCGACAGCGTGGTCTCGACCCTGAGCACGCGGCGGACATCGTGGCGATGGAAGACCTGGTCGACGAGATGGCGGCTCGACGAGCCCGCCGATAGCGAGATGAACGTCTCGCCCTCGAAATCGCGCGGCTCCAGCACTTCCTTTTCCGCCAAGCGGTGACCGGTGGGCAGTACAGCCACACGCGCCGGCGCCGGCAGCTTCTGGCTCGGCAAGCCGGAATGCGCGATCGGCACCTCGGCAAAGCCGACGTCACACTGATTGTTCAGCACCCAGTCGACCACGATCGGCGAGATCACGCCGAAGAAAGCGAGGTTGAGGTTGGGCCGCTCCTTCAGGAAGTGCCCGGTGAGCCGCGGCAAATAGCCATTCGACAATGCTGGAAGTGCCGCGATCCGCAGTGAGCCGGTGCGGCGGCCCCGGATTTCCTCGGCTGCCGCGGTGATGCGTTCGAGGCCGACGAAGGAGCGCTCCACCTCCGTGTAGAGCGCCATCGCCGCGGCGGTCGGCACCAGGCCGGTGCCGCGCCGCTCGAACAGCTCCATCTTCAGCAGCGCCTGGAGGTCGCGGAGCAACCGGCTGACCGCCGGCTGCGTCACTTTCATCAGCGCCGCCGCCTCGGTCACGCTTCCGGTCAGCATCGTCGCCCGAAAGGCTTCCACCTGCCGCGAATTGATCCGCGCCATCCCGAATTCCATTCATAACATTTAGGCATGCAGACGGTGCCATTATTCATTGGACGATGGAAGCCGGAGTTTGCGATCTTTTTCATCAGAGCTGGAGACGGCCCGCTTTTTCGGCAGATTGGAGGGGTTCGACCTCCGGATCGCGCCAAAACCCGCCGAGCAGGGACCGGAGCCTTGGTCGGAGAGGGTCTGCGCGGAAGGAAATGCGGAAGGTTCAGCCAACGAGACTCGTCGGCACGTCACCTCATTCCGGTATGGAGATCGGACCACATGAAGACTCTTCGCCTTCTGACAGCGGTCAGCATCGCGGCACTCATCGCCGCCCCGTCGGTCGCCACGGCCCAACAAAAGACGCTCTACGTCGCCGGCTATGGCGGCTCGTTCGAGAAGACCATCCGCGACGAGGTGATCCCGGCTTTCGAGAAGGAGAACGGCGTCAAGGTCGAGTACGTCGCCGGCAACTCCACCGACACGCTGGCAAAGCTGCAGGCGCAGAAGGGCAACCAGCAGATCGACGTCGCCATCGTTGACGACGGCCCGATGTACCAGGCGATCCAGCTCGGCTTCTGCGGCAAGCTCGAGGGACTGCCGACCGATCTCTACGACACCGCGCGCTTCAAGGACGATCGTGCGGTCGCCATCGGCATCGTCGCGACCGGCCTGATGTACAATACCAAGGTGTTTGCGGAGAAGGGCTGGGCGCCGCCGACCTCCTGGAACGATCTGAAGGACACGAAATACGCCAAGCAGCTCGTGATCCCGCCGATCAACAACACTTATGGCCTCGAAGCGCTGGTGATGCTGTCGAAGATGAACGGCGGCGGCGAAACCAACGTCGATTCCGGCTTCAAGATCTTCAAGGAGCAGATCAATCCGAACGTGCTGGCCTATGAGCCGTCGCCGGGCAAGATGACCGAGCTGTTCCAGTCCGGCCAGGCTGTGATCGCGGTGTGGGGCACCGGCCGCGTGCAGAGCTTTGCCAATACCGGCTTCCCCGTCGATTTCGTCTATCCGAAGGAGGGCGCCGCGACGTTGCTGACGACGGCGTGTCCGATCACCAAACCGAACGCCTCGCCGCTTGCGTCCAGCTTCGTCAAGATGCTGCTCGAACCCAAGATCCAGCTCGTGATGCTGAAGGACTACGGCTACGGTCCGGTGCTGAAATCGCTGGTGATCCCGCCCGAGCTCGGCAAGATGGCGCCGATCGGCGAGCGCGCGGCAAAGCTCTATAATCCGGACTGGACCGTCATCAACGAGAAGCGCGAGGAATGGACCAAGCGCTGGAATCGCGAGGTCGAGCGCTGATCGGTCATACCGGAGACAGTATGATGGCCTATCTCGAGCTCGAAGGGGTCGCCAAGCAATTCGGCGCGCAGACTGTCGTCGACGACTTCAGTCTCGCGGTGGGGAAGGGGGAGTTCATCTCCTTCCTCGGCCCCTCCGGTTGCGGCAAGACCACGACCCTGCAGATGATCGCGGGCTTCCTCGATCCCAGCCGCGGCGCGATCCGGCTGGAAGGCAAAGACCTGACCGCGATCCATCCGGCCAAACGCGGGCTCGGCATCGTGTTTCAGAGCTACGCGCTGTTTCCGCACATGACCGCGGCCGAGAACGTCGCCTTCGGCCTTGAGATGCGCAATGTGCCGCGCGGCGAACGGACCGAGCGCGTCCGCGCCGCGCTCGCGATGGTCGGGCTTGCCGGCTACGAGGATCGCCATCCCCGCCGCATGTCCGGCGGCCAGCAGCAGCGCGTGGCCCTGGCGCGCGCGCTGGTGATCAAGCCGAGCGTACTGCTGCTCGACGAGCCGCTATCCAATCTCGACGCCAAGCTGCGCGAGGAGATGCAGATCGAGCTGCGCCAGATCCAGCGTACCATCGGCACCACCACGATCCTCGTCACCCACGACCAGAACGAGGCGATGTCGCTGTCCGACCGTATCGTGGTGATGAGCCAGGGCCGGATCGAGCAGATCGGCACGCCGCAGGAGACCTATGAGAAGCCGGCCTCGGCCTTCGTCTCGCAGTTTTTGGGCAAGACCAACGACTTTGCCGCGACGATCGATCGGACCAGTGCGCCTGCGCGACTGATCGCCGGCTCCTGGAGCGCGCCTGCGCCTGCCGGGCGCAGCGGTCCCGTCACCATCAGCATTCGCCCCGAGCGGATCGACTTTGGCGACGCAGGCCTGAGCGCAAAGATCGTCACGCGCATCTTCCAGGGCAATCACTGGCTGTTCCAGTGCGAGAGCGAATGTGGCCCGGCGACCGTAATCCGCCAGAATGACGGCCGATCGCAGCCGGTCGAAGGCGAGGCCGTTCACCTCACCTGGCGGCCCGAGGACATGGGCGTGAGGGGCGTCGCATGAGCGCTTCCGCCGAGGAACGAAACGCACGCACGCCTTGGGCGCTGACCGCGCCCGCTTTGATGCTGTTCGTCGGCGTGCTCCTGATTCCGCTGGCAATGACCGTGATGCTGTCGTTCCACGATTGGGGCCAGTACAAGGGCATCGAGCCGGTTTTCATCCTCAAGAACTGGCGAGAGATTGCGACCGATCCCTACTATGCCGAAATGTTCGGGAGGACGTTTCGCATCGCGATCCTGACCACGCTGCTCACGGCGGTGCTCGGTGCACCCGAAGCCTACATCCTCAACCGCATGAGCGGACGCTGGAAGAGCGTTTTCCTGCTGGTCATCCTGGGGCCGTTGTTGATTTCCGTGGTGGCGCGGACGCTCGGCTGGGCGCTGCTGTTCGGCGGCAACAACGGCCTCGTCAACAAGCTCTTGATGTCGGCCGGGCTGATCCGGGCGCCTATCCCCTTCATGTTCACCGAAGCGGGCATGGTGGTCGCGCTTGCGCATGTGATGATGCCGTTCATGGTGCTGTCAGTGTGGGCTGCGCTGCAGCGGCTCGATCCGCAGATCGAGAATGCGGCGCTGTCGCTCGGCGCCGGCCCTGTGACCATCATCCGCCGCATCATCATGCCGCAGATCATGCCGGGCGTGCTGTCGGGGGCGATCATCGTGTTTTCGCTCTCGGCCAGCGCGTTTGCGACGCCCGCGATCATCGGCGGCCGCCGACTCAAGGTCGCGGCGACGCTCGCCTATGACGAATTCCTCAACACGCTGAACTGGCCGCTGGGTGCGGCGGTCGCCACGCTGCTGCTGGCCGCGCTGGTCTTGATCGTCGTCGGCAGCAACACACTGATCGAGCGTCGTTACGCGGAGGTGTTCCGATGAGCCGGAATGGGCCGCTGGCGCTGATCTTCCACACCATCTTCGTCATCGTCATGGTGGCACCGATCCTCGTCGTCTGCCTCGTCGCGTTCACGCCTGAAGGCTTTCTGTCGCTGCCGACAAACGGCTTTTCGCTGCGTTGGTTCAGGGCGATCGCCAACTATCCCGAATTCGTCCATGCTTTCTGGGTCAGCCTTGGCCTTGGCGCACTGTCCTCCTTCGTGGCGTTGCTATTCGCGGTGCCTGCGGCGCTGGCGATCGCGCGCTATCGGTTCCGCGGCCGTGATGCGCTCGCGGCCCTCTTTCTCTCGCCGCTGATGATCCCGCATGTCGTGCTCGGCATCGCATTCCTGCGCTTCTTCACCTCGGCTGGCCTCGGCGGCAGCTTCGCCGCGCTGATCATCGCGCATGTCATCATCGTGTTTCCGTTCGCGCTGCGGCTGACGCTGGCGGCGGCGACCGGCATGGACCTCTCGGTCGAGATGGCCGCGGTCTCGCTCGGCGCCGGCGGCTGGACGCTGTTCCGCCGCGTGACCTTGCCGTTGATCCTGCCCGGGGTCATCAGCGGCTGGGCGCTCGCCTTCATCCAGTCCTTTGACGATCTCACCATGACCGTCTTCCTCGCGGCACCCGGCACCGAAACACTGCCGGTGCGCATGTTTCTGTACATCCAGGACAACATCGATCCGCTGGTGACGTCGGTCTCGGCCTGCGTGATCGCGATCACCATGACCGCCCTCATTCTGCTCGACCGCTTCTACGGGCTCGACCGCGTGCTCGCCGGCAAGGGCGATACAGGGCGATAGGAGAATCCATGCGAACAGATTACGACGTCGCCGTCGTCGGCGGCGGATTGCTCGGCTCCGCCATCGCCTGGGGCCTCGGCCGGCTCGGCAAGCGCGTCGCCGTGCTCGACGAAGGCGACATCACCAAGCGTGCCTCGCGTGCCAACTTTGCGCTGGTCTGGGTGCAGAGCAAGGGCCTGGGCATGCCGGCCTATACGGTGTGGACCGTGCAGGCGTCACAAGCATGGAGCCGGCTCGCGTCCGAGCTCAAGCAGCAAACCGGCCTGGACGTCTCGCTTCAGCAGAACGGCGGCTTTCATCTCACGCTCGGCGAGGACGAATTCGGCCAGCGCACCGAGCTGGTCAAGCGCATGCACAACCAGACAGGTGCCGCCGACTACAAGATGGAGATGCTGCCGGCGTCCGAGGTCAAGAAGGTGCTGCCGCTGATCGGGCCTGAAGTTTCCGGCGGCAGCTTTTGTCCGCTCGACGGTCACGTCAATTCGCTGCGCACGTTTCGTGCGTTCCACACCGGCTTCAAGGCATTCGGCATCGACTATCTTCCGGAGCGTCCGGTCTCGGCAATCAGCCAGAGC
This sequence comes from Bradyrhizobium sp. Kon69, assembly GCF_055807515.1. Taxonomy (NCBI): domain Bacteria; kingdom Pseudomonadati; phylum Pseudomonadota; class Alphaproteobacteria; order Hyphomicrobiales; family Nitrobacteraceae; genus Bradyrhizobium; species Bradyrhizobium sp. Kon69. The sequence goes on from NZ_JBVVOS010000023.1 coordinate 38,244, forward strand.
GGCGGCGAATTCCGCCTGACGACGCCGCAGGGCGAGCTCCGTGCCGCCAAGATCGTGCTCGCCGCCGGCAATGCCAACCAGACGCTGGCGCCGATGGTCGGCCTCTACGCCCCGATGGGCCCGACCCGTGGCCAGATCGTGGTGACCGAGCGCACCATGCCGTTCCTGCCGCATCCGCTGACCACGATCCGCCAGACCGACGAGGGTACGGTGATGATCGGCGACAGCAAGGAAGACGAGCTCGACGATCGCACGATGAAGCATTCGATCAGCGCCGTGATGACCGATCGCGCCCAGCGCATGTTTCCGCATCTCGCGCGGCTCAACGTGGTCAGGAGCTGGGCTGGCATCCGCGTCATGCCGCAGGACGGCTTTCCGATCTACGACCAGTCGGAGACGCATCCCGGCGCCTTCGTCGCCTGCTGCCATTCCGGCGTGACGCTCGCCTCCAACCACGCGTTCGAGATCGCGCGGATGGTCGCGCAGGGCGCGCTCGAGCCGGAGCTGGTCGGCGCGTTCTCGGCCAGCCGTTTTGGCGCCGCCGGTGCCGCGAACAACAGCGGCTACTAGAGATATTGAAGGAACCAGGATGTTCAAACGATCCGAGCAGGACAAACGGCCGCCGGTGCAGATCTTCGTCGATGGCGTTGCCGTCGCGGCGCGGCAGGGCGACACCGTCTCCGCGGCGCTGCTGGCCTCGAGCTGCGATGCACGCCGTTCGACCGCGGTGAGCGGCGCGCCGCGTTTGCCCTATTGCATGATGGGCGTGTGCTTCGATTGCCTCGTCACCATCGATGGCGTCGGCAACCGACAGGGCTGCCTGGTGCCGGTCACTGAGGGCATGCAGATCGAGATTCAGAAGGGCAAGCGGGAGATCGGAAAATGACTGTGGCTCCCAAGCGCGAAGAATACGACGTCGTGGTGATCGGGGCCGGGCCTGCCGGCCTCGCCGCTGCTGCGACCTCCGCCGAAGCCGGCCTGTCGACGTTGCTGCTTGACGAGAACGTCGGGCCCGGCGGCCAGGTGTTCCGCGCCATTGCCTCGACGCCGGTGACCGAGCGCAATCAGCTGGGCGCTGACTATTGGGTGGGCGCCGATCTCGTGCAGGTGCTCCGCGCAGGCAACGCGGAGGTCATTCAGCGCGCCACGGTCTGGAGCCTCGATCGGAATCTCGACATCGCCGTCTCGATCGGCGGCGCGTCCGCCTTCGTCAAGGCCAGGCGCGTGATTCTCGCGACCGGCGCACTGGAGCGGCCTTTCCCGATTCCGGGCTGGACGCTGCCGGGCGTGATGACCGCGGGCGCCGCGCAGACGATGTTGAAATCATCGGCCCTGGTGCCGGATGGCCGCACGGTGATCGCGGGGCAGGGGCCGCTACTCTGGCTGCTCGCCGCGCAGATATTGCGTCTCGGCGGTCGCATCGATCGCATTCTCGACACCACGCAGCGCGGAAACTATTTCGCGGCTCTCCCCCACGCCTTCGCCTTCCTGATCTCGCCGTATTTCGCCAAGGGCCTGTCGATGATGCGCGAGGTGAAGGCGAAGGTGCAGGTCGTCTCCGGCGTCAGCGAGCTTGCGGCATCCGGCGACGGCCAGCTCGCGAGCGTGAGCTATGTCGCCGGCGGCAATCGCGAGACCATTCCTGCGGATCTCCTGCTGCTGCATCAGGGCGTCGTGCCCAACGTCAATCTGGCGATGGCGGCCGGAATCGAGCATCGCTGGGATGATCTGCAATTGTGCTGGTCGCCGGTGCTGGATGCGAGCGGCAATTCGTTGGTCGCCGGCATTGCGATTGCGGGCGACGGCGCCGGCATCGGCGGCGCGAACGCAGCCGTGGTGCGCGGCCGCATCGCGGCCCGCGCGGCGGTGGAGGCGTTGGCGCCTGCGGCTGCCACAAAGCTTGCGCCGATGGCGAGCCTCCGCGCCGATCTCGCCAAGGCCGAACGGGGTCGCGTTTTTCTCGACACGCTGTTCCGGCCGGCGCCGCAGTTTCGCATTCCCGCGGGCGACACCATCGTCTGTCGCTGCGAGGAGGTCACGGCAAAGGATATTCTCGATGCCGTGGCGATCGGCGCGACCGGGCCGAACCAGCTCAAGGCCTATCGCCGCACCGGCATGGGTCCGTGCCAGGGCCGGCTCTGTGGCCTCACCGTCACCGAGTTGATGGCGCAGGCACGGGGCAAGAGCCCGCAGGAGATCGGCTATTACCGGCTGCGCGCGCCGGTCAAGCCGATCACGCTCGCCGAGCTTGCCGCCGTTCCGAAGAGCGAAGACGACATCAAGGCGGTGGTGCGCGGATGACGAAAAACGTGGATGCGATCGTCGTCGGCGGCGGCATCCACGGGTGCTCGACTGCGCTGCATCTGTGTCTCGCCGGCCTGAAACCGGTGCTGATCGAGAAGGACTATGCTGGCCGTCACGCCTCCGGCGTCAACGCCGGTGGCGTGCGCCAGCTTGCGCGGCACATCCCCGAAATCCCGCTTTCGATCCGCTCGATGGGAATCTGGGAGAAGATCACCGATCTCCTCGACGACGATTGCAGCTTTGAGAGCTATGGCCAGGTCCTCGTCGCAGAGAACGAGGAGGAACTCGCGGTCTGCCGTGCGCGCGTCGCCGAGCTGAATGCGCTCGGTTTCACCCACGAGGAGCTGATCGATGCGGCCGAGTTGCGCCGCCTCGTGCCGGCGGTGGCCGAGACCTGTCCCGGAGGCGTGGTCTCGCGCCGCGACGGTGCGGCCAATCCCGCGCAGGCAACGACGGCGTTCCGGCGCAAGGCCGGGCAGCTTGGTGCGACCGTGCGCGAAGGCGTTGCCGCCACGAACATCCGGCACACCGATGGGCTCTGGCATGTCGATGTCGGCGCCGAGAGCTTTGCCGCGCCGGTGCTCGTCAATGCCGCCGGCGCCTGGGCCGGGACCATCGCTGCCGCGCTCGGTGAGCCCGTTCCGGTCGAGACCGTAGCGCCGATGCTGATGATCACCTCGCGCGTGCCGCATTTCATCGACCCCGTCGTGATCCTGCGCGGCCGCAAACTGTCCTTCAAGCAATTCAAGAACGGCACGGTGCTGATCGGCGGCGGCCATCTGGCAACGCCGTATCAGGATCGAAACGAGACGGTGCTGGACTGGAAGAGCCTCGCGACCAGCGCCCGCACCGTGTTCGAGCTGTTCCCGGTCATGCGCAGCGCGACGATCGTCCGCGCCTGGGCCGGCATCGAGGCCAAGACCAAGGACGATCTGCCCGTGTTGGGACCGAGCAGCCGGCACAAGGGCCTCTATCACCAGTTCGGTTTCTCGCTGCACGGTTTCCAGCTCGGCCCCGGCGCGGGCGCCGTCATGGCGGAGCTGATCGTCAACGGCGGCACCCAGACACGCATCGGCGATCTCGGTATCGACCGTTTCTATTCCCCCACGCTCTAGCAACAAGAGGACATCATGAGCATTACCCGCAGCATCCGCACGCCCATCATGCACCGCGCCGTCGAAGCCAACGGCTTCGTCTTCATTGGCGGCACCATCGCCGACGACACCTCGGTGTCGATGGGCGAGCAGACCCGCAATATCCTCGGCAAGATCGCCGGCTACCTGAAGGAAGCGGGCACCGACAAGTCGCGCGTCGTGAACACCACGATCTTCGTCACGGATCTTTCCAAGAAGAAGGAGATGGACGCGGTCTGGACCGAGTTCTTCGGCGACAATCTGCCGACCCGCGCCACCGTCGGCGTCGCCGATCTCGGCGGCAGCGCGCTGATCGAGGTCGTGGTCACCGCGCTCAAGGGCTAGCGGCGTCTGCCGATGTGGACTGGAGCGGGGCGTCCAGCCGCCGGAACGATGATGCCAATCCGGGCCGTCGACGGCGCGCCGGTCCCGGCGAGTCGCCCCTTGCAGTGATTTTCAAAAACCCGACGCCCTGCCCCCAGCGCGTCGGGTGGAAAAACATGAGTATCAATCCGTGATCCCAACCTAATTGTTGTGACTCGCGTCGCGCCAATTTACCACTCCGGGAAACTACCGCGTTGGAACCGGACTCCGTCAAACCTGCGCGCGGCCTAGGAGGCGGCGCTGCCGCCCGGTTCAAGCGCCTCACCCATCTCCAGCGGATGGGCCATGGTCTCGTGTAGCGCATCACGGTCGAGCTCGCCTTCGGAGATGCTGATGACGACGCAGGCGACGCCGTTGCCGATCAGATTGGTCAGCGCGCGGCACTCGCTCATGAACTTGTCGATACCGACCAGGATCGCGATCGACTGGATCGGGATGTCGGGCACGATCGAGAGCGTCGCCGCGAGCGTGATGAAGCCCGCTCCGGTCACGCCCGAGGCGCCCTTCGAGGTGATCATGGCGATGCCGAGAATGCCGAGCTCCTGCCAGATGGTCAGATGGGTATTGGTCGCCTGCGCCAGGAACAGCGTTGCCAGCGTCATGTAGATGTTGGTGCCGTCGAGGTTGAAGCTGTAACCGGTCGGAATCACGAGGCCGACCACCGAACGCGAGGCGCCGAGATGCTCCATCTTCTGGATCATCTGCGGCAGCACCGTTTCCGACGACGAGGTGCCGAGGACGATCAGGAGCTCATCCTTGATGTAGGCGATGAAGCGCAGGATCGAGAAGCCGGCGAGCCTTGCGATCGCCCCCAGCACGACCAGCACGAACAGCATGCTGGTGAGATAGAACGTGCCGATCAGGGCTGCCAGGTTGAGCAGCGAACCAAGGCCGTAGGCGCCAACGGTGAACGCCATCGCGCCGAACGCCCCGATCGGGGCGACGCGCACGATGATGCGGATGATGCCGAAGAACATCTTTGCGGCCTTGTCGATCGCCTCCGCAATCGGCTCGCCGGCCTTGCCGAGGAACGCGATGGCGAAGCCCGACAGGATCGAGATCAGCAGCACCTGCAACAGATCGCCGCGTGCGATGGCGCCCAGATAGCTGTCGGGGATGATCGCCATCAGATGGGCGATGATGCCTTCTTCCTTGGCCTTGGTGACGTAGGTCGCCACCGATTTCGGGTCGATCGTGGCGGGATCGATGTTGAAGCCGTGTCCGGGCTGGAGCACCTCGCCGACCAGAAGGCCGACCGCGAGCGCGACGGTCGAGACCGTCTCGAAATAGACCAGCGACTTCAGCCCGACCCGGCCGACGCGCTTGAGGTCGCCCATCGAGGAGATGCCGTGCACCACCGTGCAGAAGATCACCGGCGCGATCATCATCTTGATCAGCGCGATGAAGCCGTCGCCGAGCGGCTTCAGGGCCTTGCCGAGATCGGGATAGAAATAGCCAATGAGCACCCCGAGCGCGATCGCGATCAGCACCTGAATGTAGAGGATCTTGTACCAGGGCTGGTGCCGGCGGTGGATGGCTGGCTGGATCGCAATCTGTGTCATAGAATAGGCCCCGGAACGTATTGATCTTGTTTGATTTGCATCATGTGATGGCCGCCGCAGAAGCGACAATCACATTTTTGTCTGTTCGCACGAAGATCGGTCGCTGCACCGCAACTGGGGGGAACATGCCGATTGCAACGGGCTCCGACGAGCGAGCGCAAGGCTATTTTCCGCGTTGGACTCTGAAGTCCTCCGGCGTGATCATGCCCGAGCAGCGGCTGCCGCTCGGCCAGACCGTCGTCTCCGGTCTCCAGCATTGCGTCGCAATGTCGGGCTCGACGATCATCGCGCCGTTGCTGATGGGGTTCGATCCCAATGTTGCGGTGCTGTTTTCCGGCATCGGCACGCTGATCTTCTTTGTCATCGTCGCGGGGCGCGTGCCGAGCTATCTCGGCTCGAGCTTCGCGTTCATCGCGGTCGTCATCGCCGCAACCGGCTATGCCGGGCACGGGCCGAACCCGAACCTGTCGGTTGCGCTTGGCGGCATCGTCGGGGCCGGCGTCCTCTACGGCGTGATCGCGCTGATCGTGATGTGGTCGGGGGTTGGCTGGGTCGAGAGGCTGTTGCCGCCGGCCGTCACCGGCGCTGTGGTCGCCGCGATCGGTCTCAACCTCGCGCCCGTGGCGGTCAAGGCCGTGAGTGCCAATGCGTTCGACACAGGAATCGGGCTCGCGACAGTTCTGATCGTTGGCGTGGTTGCCGTTGGCGCACCTGGCCTGTGGCGCCGCCTGCCGATCATCCTCGGCGCGATCAGCGGTTATCTCTTGTACCTGCTGTTCGCGAACGGCCTCGGCTTCGGCAAGCCGATTGACTTCACCCCGCTTGCGGCTGCGCCGTGGATCGGCCTGCCGAGTTTTACCACGCCGACCTTCCAGACCGATGCGATCGTCCTGATCGCGCCGGTTGCGATCATTCTCGTCGCCGAGAACCTCGGTCACATCAAGGCCGTCGGCGCCATGACGGGCCGGAGCCTCGATGACTATCTCGGCCGCGCCTTGCTCGCCGACAGCCTCGCGACCATCGTGGCGGCCTGCGGCGGCGGCACCGGCGTTACCACCTATGCCGAAAACATCGGCGTCATGGCGGCCACGAAGGTCTATTCGACCTTGCTGTTTGCCTTCGCGGCGGCGGTGTCGATCGTGCTCGGCTTCTCGCCGAAATTCGGCGCGCTGATCCTGTCGATCCCGGGTCCTGTCATCGGTGGACTCTCGATCGTGCTGTTCGGATTGATCGCCGCGATGGCCGGCCGGATCTGGGTCGAGAACAAGGTCGACTTCTCAACTCCGGCAAACCTGATCACCGTGGCGGTCGCGCTCACCGCAGGCGCCGGCGACCTCACGCTCAAATTCGGCGCCTTCACGATCGGCGGGATCGGCACCGCAACCTTTGGCGCCATCATCCTGTACCAGATCTTGACTTCGCCATTCGCGCGCCGCGTCGAATGAATCACAGCGATGCGCTGAGGGATGGAACAAAAAGCCGGTTCCGTCGCTGATCAGGGCATCCCGGAGAGAACCCATGCCACAAACCGATCGCTCGACCTCGTTCCACTCGCGTCTTGTCGGCCAGTACGCGCTGGTGACCGGCGCCTCCCAAGGCATCGGCCGCGCCGTCGCCATCCGGCTTGCCCAGGAAGGCGCGACCGTGGCCATCAACTATTTCGGTCACCCTGAAGGGGCTGAGGAGACGCTCGCGCTCGCGCGGACGGCGTCGGGTGATCGCGGCCACGGCAGGCTCGATCACATCATCGTCAAGGCCGATGTCGGTCATGAGCAAGAGGTTGCCGCGATGTTCGAGACGATTCTGGCGCGTTGGAAGCGCCTCGACTGCCTTGTCAACAATGCCGGTTTCCAGCGGGAATCGCCGAGCGAAGCGCTCGACATCGAAACCTACCGCCGCATCATCGACGTCAATCTCAACGGTGCCGTGTTCTGCGCCCAGAAGGCGCTCGCGCATTTCGTCGCGCGCGGCGCAGGCGGCAGCATCATCAACTGCTCCAGCGTGCACCAGATCATCCCGAAACCCGGCTACCTCGCTTACTCGATCAGCAAAGGCGGCATGGCCAATCTGACGCGTACGCTGGCGCTGGAATTCGCCGGCCGCGGCATTCGCGTCAATGCGGTCGGTCCCGGCGCGATCGACACCCCGATCAACGCGGCCTGGACCGGTGATCCGGAAAAGCGCGGCGTGGTCACCAGCCACATTCCGCTCGGCCGCGTCGGTACGCCGGAAGAGATCGCCGCCGTGTTCGCCTTCCTCGCCTCGGACGAGGCAAGCTACATCACCGGCCAGACCATCTACGCTTGTGGAGGCCTGACACTGTTTCCCGAGTTCCGGGACAATTGGGCGAGCTAGCAAAGATCACGAGCGTCCTTGCTGTTGTCGCGGTCTGTCCGCGGCGCCGACGCTCATCGTCGAGACTTCTCGCGATGCAATCCAGCAACAGTCGTGAAAAAGCGGGCTCTCGGCGTCGCACGCACGGACGAACTCAACCGAACGGTTGATGTGCGGTCCGCCGTCTCCCTTCACCCTCGCTGAACCCGGGATCGATGGGACATTCCCATCCGTCCCCTCGCAATATGGCCAACCGATCGATCAAGATCGGCCTATTTCTCAGAATTGAGAGCGCAAATGCTTGGTGTGATTGCTGAGGCGCTGTTTCGTCTGAAATCCCGCACGTCTGCCGCTCAAATTCGGAGGCGGCCAAGGCCTGGGGTCGGCGTCCTTCTATCTGCAGCGCTCTCGATGCTCGTGCTGGCGTTGGCTTCCGCGCCCGCTGCCGCGCAGGTCTGCGGCGAGGCGGTGACAGGCGCCCCTCTTGGCACAGCGCTGGGCGGCGTGTCTTGCGGCGGCGACGCGAGCGGCGGTGGCAGCAGCGCGTTCGGCAACAGTACAGCAAGCGGCAGTGGCAGCGTGGCGATCGGTAACGGAAGCACGGCGAGCGGCACCGCCAGCGTGGCGAGCGGCGTCCTCAGCAATGCGAGCGGTCACAGCGCCATCGCGATCGGCGGAATCGCTCAGGCGACCGCGGACAACAGTACGGCGATCGGCGTGACCAGTCAGGCGACCGGCGTGGCCGCGAGTGCCTTTGGCGCCAACAGTACGGCGGGCGGCGTCTACAGCACTGCGATCGGCGGTGGTGCTTCGGGAGCTTCTGCTGCCAGTTCGACGGGGAATTATAGTCTGGCGATGGGAGGCGGCGATGGCGTCGGCGGCGTAGGTGCCGTCTCGACCGGCAGCAAATCGATCGCGATCGGCATCAGCAGCGTTGCCGCGGGTGTGTCTTCGACGGCTATCGGGAGCGGAGCGAGTGCCGGCACCGCGAACGCCGTTGCCTTGGGCAACGCGGCCATCGCAAGCGGCACCAATTCCCTCTCGGCCGGCAACAGTTCCAGCGCCATCGGTGCAAGTGGTATCGCTATCGGCGATGGTGCAACCGCCGGCACCGGCGCGAATGCCGTCGCCATCGGCACCGGCGCCTCGGCAGGCTTTGCGAACTCCGCCGCCATCGGCTCCGGTGCGACAGCAACGGCCGTCAACCAGGTCGCGATCGGGACCGCCAGCAACACTTATCGCATGGCCGGCGTCGCGTCGGCGGCGAGCCTTGCGGCACAGAGTGGACCGGTGTCCTTCGTGACGACCGATGCGGCCGGCAATCTGGCAACGTCCAGCTTCAATCCGGCGAACATCACCTCGCTGCAGTCGCAGGTGACCTCGTTGCAGTCGCAGGTGATGGACAACCGGCTCGAAGCCCGCAGCGGCACCGCTGTCGCGCTCGCGGCCGGCCCGATGCCGGCGCTGCAACAGGGGCGCAAATTCGCGCTCTCGGCCGGCTACGGCAATTTCGAGGGCGCCAACGCGCTTGCGGTCGGCGCAACGGCACTGCTCTATGACGGCAAGAGCTATGCTATTATCGCCAATGCAGGCGGCGGTATCGGACTCGAGCGCAGCGTTGCAGGTGGACGTGGTGCTGTCTCGATCCAGTGGTAGGAAGAACCCATTCGTCATGACGCTGCGTTGGTTGAGCGCGGGCCTTCGTCTTCCGATTGCCGGTCTTCTGATCCTGGGGGCGGTGACGACAGCTGCGCAGCAGACGCCGCCGCAGCCCCACCAGACGCCGCCGTCGCAGCAGCAGGCGGCCAAGCCCGCCAATATCGACCGCAACGGTGTGCTGATGCTGATCCGCTCGACGCTGCTCGCGCTCGACCACGCCAACAAGACCGGGAACTACACCGTGCTGCGCGACCTCGGCGCGCCCGGCTTCCAGGTGAACACCGCCGCAAAGCTTGCGGAGATCTTTGCCAAGCAGCGTGGCGACAAGCTCGATCTCTCCGGCCTTGCCGTGATCGATCCGCAATTGTCGCTGCTGCCGCAGATCGAGCCGAACGGGCTTCTGCACATGGCAGGATTTTTCCCGTCGGTGCCGTCCCAGGTGAATTTCGAACTGATGTTTGCACCGGTCGAAGGACAATGGCGTGTGTTCGGCGTGTCATTGTCGGTGGGGCAGTCCGCACCGGTGGCGCCCACCGCACCTGAAGCTGCGCCTGGCAAGGCCGTCGTCTCACAAAAGCAATCCGCCCCGCCGAAGCCGGGCGCGCCTGCGAAACAGTCTCCGGTCTCGACTCAATGAGAGACGAGGTGCGGATGCCGAATCCGTTGTTCGACATCTCGGAGAGCCCGCCGTGATATCCGAAGCCGCTCTGCTGTCAGACCTGACCGGCCTGATTTACGACGCCGCGCTCGATCCCGCCTTTTGGTCGCGCGCCCTCGAACAGGCCTGCCTGTTTGTCGGCGGGTCGTCCGGCGCCCTGTTCTGGCATGATGCGGCCACAGAGCAAACCGCGGTGCTGCACCTCTTCAATGAGGAGCCGGACTACACGAAGCTCTATCTCGAGAAATATCTCGCCTTGAACCCGTGCTTTCCAGCGGCCACTTTCTGCGAGGCTGGTCTCGTCTATGCATCAACCGACTTCGTCCCCTTCGAGGAGATGGTGGCGACGCGCTTCTACGAAGAGTGGATGAAGCCGCAGGGCATGATCGATGCGCTCGGATCGAATCTGGAGAAGGGCGCAACCTATTCATCGATCGTCAGTGTCCGGATGCATGAGAAAGACGGTCTCGCCGACGCCGACGCCCGCAGCCGGTTTGCGCTGATCGTGCCGCACTTCCAGCGCGCGGTCTCGATTGGCCGGCTATTCGATCAGAACAGGGCGACACAGGCGGTGTTGACCCAGACGCTCGACAGCGTCACGGCGGCCGTCTTTTTGGTTGGTCCCAACGGACGCCTCGCCTTCACCAACACGCCCGGCCGCGCGATGCTGGACGAGGCCGCGCTGCTCACGGAAAGAAACGGAACGTTGTTCGCTGTTGCCCTCGACGCGCAGCGCGCGTTGCGCGAAGCGCTTGTCGCCGCGGAGAACGGCAATACGCCGACAGACAGCGGCGGCTCGATTCCGCTCGGGACCTCGCAGGGCCGCTGGTTTGCCAACGTGCTGCCGTTGACCTCGGGGGACCGGCGGCGTACCGGCGCGCTGCATTCCGCGGTTGCCGCGGTGTTCGTGCGCAAGGCCTCGCCGGCCAATCCGCCGCCACTGGAGGCGCTTGCAAAACTCTACAGGCTCACCGCAAGCGAGGTCCGCCTGATCGACGCCGTCATGAAGGTGAGCGGGGTCAAGGCGTTGGCCGAGCTGCTCGGGCTGACGCAGGCGACCGTCAAGACACACCTCCACAACGTCTTCCGCAAGACCGGTACGGCGCGGCAGAGCGAGCTCGTGAAGCTGATTGCGGGATTCGACCGGTCCGAACGGCCGTGATCTGGCAAAACCGGCCTGCGCGGACTACATCTGCGCCATGGCAAATCATCCTCTGGCAAATGATCCGCTAGCAAATCATCCGCTCCGGGATTTCGTCGGCCGGCACGAAAATCTGTTCGTGCTGACCGGTGCCGGCTGCAGCACCAATTCGGGCATTCCCGACTATCGCGACAGTCACGGCAATTGGAAGCGGACCCAGCCTGTGAACTTCCAGGCTTTCATGTCGGAAGAGCATACGCGCCGGCGCTATTGGGCGCGCAGCCTGATCGGCTGGCGGCGGTTCGGCCAGGCGAGGCCGAACGATGCGCATCACGCGCTTGCCCGGCTCGAGGCGAGCGGGCGTTGCGGAATGCTGCTGACCCAGAACGTCGACCGGCTGCATCAGTCCGCCGGCCACCGCCGGGTAATCGACCTGCACGGCCGGCTCGATCTGGTCCGCTGCTTGGACTGCGGCCAAAAGACGCCGCGGAGCGAATTCCAGGAGATGCTCGGCCGCGCCAATGCGGAATGGTTGACGCTCGATGCCGCCGATGCACCCGACGGCGATGCGGACCTGGAGCATGCGGATTTTTCGTCGTTCAAGGTGCCTCCTTGCGAAGTCTGCGGCGGCATCCTCAAGCCCGATGTCGTGTTCTTCGGCGAGAACGTCCCGCGTGACGTGGTTGCTACCGCGCAGGATCATCTGGCGCAGGCCGACGCCATGCTCGTCGTCGGCTCGTCGCTGATGGTCTATTCCGGCTTCCGCTTCGTGCAGGCTGCCGCGCAACGGCAAATCCCGATCGCTGCGGTCAATCTCGGACGCACCCGCGCCGATGATCTCCTCACGCTGAAGGTCGAGGAGCGCTGCGAGGCGGCGCTTGCATTCCTGCTCTGATCGCGCGGGCTGCGAACACGCCTTGCCTATTGCATGGGTGCCAAGCAGAATAGCTGGGCACAGCATGTTCCTGTCACCCATGGCATGGAAATTGCTGCGCTTTTGTCCTCAGTCTTGACGATCAGCACGGAGAATTTGGAATGCTTGAGGGAGCCGAGGTGCGGCTTGCCGTCGATATCGGTGGCACGTTCACCGACATCGTGCTGGACGTGGGGCAGGATCGCAAGACGCGCAAATTGCTGACGACGCCGCAGCGGCCCGAACAAGCGGTGCTCGATGGCATGCGGCTCATTCTCGCCGATGCGCGCGCCCATATCAGCGACATCGACGTCTTCATTCACGGCACGACGCTCGCGACCAACGCCATCATCGAGCGTCGCGGCGCCAAGACGGCGTTGATCGCGACGGAGGGCTTTCGCGACGTGCTCGATATCGGCACCGAGAGCCGCTACGACCAGTATGACCTCTCCATCGACAAGCCGAAGCCGCTGGCGCCGCGATCCCTGCGCTTCACCGTGCCCGAGCGTATCGACGCGCATGGCGCCGTCCGGCTCCCGCTGGACGAAGCGGCGGTGCGTGCGCTCGCGCCAAGATTGCGCGCGCTGAATGTCGAGAGCGTCGCGATCGCTTTCCTGCACTCCTACGCCAATCCCGAGCACGAGCGCCGCACGGCCGCGATCATCAGTGAGGAGATGCCCGGCATTTCCGTGACCGTATCGTCCGCGGTGTGCCCGGAGATCCGAGAATATGAGCGGACATCGACCGCGGTGGCCAACGCCTATGTGCAGCCGCTGATCGACGGCTATCTCGCCCGCATGTCCGACGCCTTGCAGGTCGAGCAGTACCGCGGCGCGATCTATCTCGTCACCTCCGGCGGCGGTGTCACCTCGATCGAGACGGCGCGGCGCTTTCCGGTGCGTCTCGTCGAATCCGGTCCTGCCGGTGGCGCCATTTTCGCGGCGCAGATCGCGGCGCGTCTCGGCGAGAGCAAGGTGCTGTCCTTCGACATGGGCGGCACCACGGCAAAGATCTGCCTGATCGAAAAATACCAGCCCGAGACCTCGCGTGTGTTCGAGGTCGATCGCGCAGCGCGGTTCCTGAAAGGTTCGGGTCTCCCGGTGCGGATTCCCGTGATCGAGATGGTGGAGATCGGCGCCGGCGGCGGCTCGATCGCCCATGTCGACGCGATGAAGCGCGTCACGGTCGGTCCCGAAAGTGCCTCGTCGGAGCCAGGGCCCGCCTGCTACGGCCGCGGCGGCCTGCGCCCGGCCGTGACGGATGCCGACGTTGCGCTCGGCATGATCGATCCCGACGATTTCGCGGGTGGCACGATCAAGCTCGACCCTGAACTCTCGAAGCAGGCGCTGCTGCGCGCCGTCGGCGAGCCGCTCGGCCTGTCGGCGGAGACTGCGGCGTATGCCGTGCACGAGGTCGTCTGCGAGAATATGGCGAGTGCGGCGCGCGTGCATGCGGTCGAGCGCGGTGAGATTGTCGGGCAGCACACGCTGATCGCCTTCGGCGGCGCGGCGCCGCTGCATGCAGCGCGCGTCGCCGAGAAGATCGGCGTCTCCCGCGTGATCGTCCCTTCCAATGCTGGCGTGGGTTCGGCGGTGGGCTTCCTTGCGGCTCCGATCGCGTACGAGCTGGTGCGCAGCCGTCATGTGCGGCTCGACGATTTCGACACCGATGGTGTTTCCGACCTGCTCCAGGAGATGGTGACCGAAGCGCGTGCGCTGGTCGAAACGGGGGCAGCAGGCGCGCCGGTGCGCGAGCGCCGCGCGGCCTTCATGCGCTATGTCGGCCAGGGCCATGAGATCTCGATCGAGTTGCCGAACCGGCGGTTGGCGACGGCCGATCTGGCCGGCCTACGCCAGAAGTTCGAGGCGGATTATGCGGCGATGTTCGAGCGGTCGATTCCGGGCGCCGCGATCGAGGTGTTGAGCTGGTCGGTGCTTGCGACGACCGAGGCGCGCAATCCGGCTATTGTCGCGGCCGTGACGCGCAAGCCCGCCGGGAAGGCGACCGGCAGCCGCAAGTTCTTCGACGGCCGGGCGGGAGAGGTGATCGAGATCCCGCTCTACCGCCGCGAGGACATGGCGCCGGGCGCGACGATTGCAGGTCCCGCGGTGATCGCGGAGGACGAGACCTCGACGTTCGTCTCCAACAGTTTTGATGCCCATATCGACGGTGCCGGCAGCATCGTCATGGAACGGAAGGCGGCCTGATCATGAGCAAGGCAAGCGGCGCGAGCCTGATCGACCTCCAGATCATGTGGCACCGGCTGATCGCCGTGGTCGAGGAGCAGGCGCAGGTGTTGCTCCGCACCGCCTTCAGCCCGATCGTGCGCGAATGCGGCGATCTCTCGGCCGGCGTGTTCGATCTCAAGGGGCGGATGCTGGCGCAGGCAGTGACCGGCACGCCCGGCCACGTCAATTCGATGGCGGAATCGGTCAAGCACTTCATCGCCCACTTTCCGATCGACACGATGAAGGAGGGCGACGCCTACATCACCAACGATCCCTGGATGGGCACCGGCCATCTCAACGATTTCGTCGTCACCACGCCCTGCTTCAAGGACGGCAAGCCGGTCGCGCTGTTTTCCTGCACCAGCCATCTCATGGACATCGGCGGCATCGGCTTCGGGCCCGACGCCACCGACGTGTTCATGGAGGGGCTCTACATTCCCATGCTGAAGCTGATCGACCAGGGCGTCGTCAACGAGACGCTGATGGCGATGATCCGTACCAACACGCGGCTGCCGATCGACACCGAGGGCGACACCTACTCGCTCGCCGGCTGCAACGATGTCGGCTGCGAGCGCCTGGTCGAGATGATGACCGAGTTCGGCATCGACTCGCTCGATGCGCTCGGCGACTACATCTGCGACCGCTCGCGCGAGGCCGTGCTGGCCGAGATCGCCAAGCTGCCGAAGGGCACCTGGCACAACACCATGGTGGTCGACGGCTATGACGCGCCGGTCTCGCTCGAGGCGACGCTGACGATCTCGGACGAAGGCATCCACGTCGATTTCGACGGCACCTCGGCCGCGTCGAGGTTCGGCATCAACGTGCCTCTGTCCTACACCATCGCCTACACCGTGTTCGGTCTCGGCTGCGTCGTCGCCTCGCAGATCCCGAACAATGCCGGCTCGCTCTCGCCACTGACGGTGTCGGCGCCCCCGGGCGCGATCCTCAATGCGCCGAAGCCGGCGCCGGTCGCCTCGCGTCACATCATCGGCCAGATGCTGCCTGATGTCGTGTTCGGCTGCCTGCGCCAGATCATTCCCGAGCGCGTGCCCGCGGAAGGCACCTCGTGCCTGTGGAATCTCAACGTGCGCGGACAGACCCGCTCGGGCGCCGGCGGCAATTACGGATTCTCGATGGCGGTGACCTCCAATGGCGGCACCGGCGCGCGCTTCGCGAAGGACGGACTGTCGGCGACCGCCTATCCCAGCGGCGTGCGGGGCACGCCGGTCGAGATCGCCGAGACGCAGACGCCGCTGATCTTCTGGCGCAAGGAGCTGCGTCCGGATTCGGGCGGGGCAGGGCGCACCCGCGGTGGCCTCGGCCAGATCATCGAAGTCGGCAGCGGCGTCGATGCGCCGTTCGACATTCTGGCGGCATTCGACCGCATCGATCATCCGCCACGTGGCCGGGATGGCGGCAAGAACGGCGAGGCCGGCTATGTCGGCCTGAAGTCCGGCAAGAAGCTGCGTGGAAAAGGCTTTCAGCAGGTACCGCCGGACGACCGGCTGGTGGTGCTGACGCCAGGCGGCGCCGGCATCGGCGATCCCCGGGAGCGCGCGCCGACAGCCGTCAACGACGACATTGAAAGCGGCCTCGTGTCTGCCGACAACGCGGTTGCAGTTTATGGGCATACGCGATGACGCTTTAGGCGTCGTGCGCGTAGCAAACGGAGGGGCTCAATGATCACGCGACGGAATTTTACAGCGGGCGCAGCGACACTGCTCGCAGCCGGCCACATCTCGACCCGCGCGCGCGCTGCGACGGTGAGCTGGGACATGTCGACGGTATGGCCCGACGGCAATTTCCACACTCAGAACGCGTTTGCCTTCGCGGAAGAGGTGAAGAAGCAGACGGGTGGCTCGGTCGCGATCACCGTGAAGGCCGGTGGCCAACTCGGCTTCAAGGGCCCCGAGCATCTGCGCGCCGTGCGCGACGGCCTGGTGCCGCTCGCCGACGTCCTCAACATCCAGCAGGTCGGCGACGAGCCCTTCATGGGCGTCGAGAGCATTCCCTTTCTCTGCGGCTCGATGGACGAATTGAAGGTGCTGCACAAATATGTGCGGCCCGAATACGAGAAGGTCGCCGCGCGCAACAACCAGAAGATCCTCTACATCGTGCCGTGGCCGACGCAATATCTGCACCTCAAGGTCAAGGTCGCCGATGTCGACGGCTTGAAGAACATCAAGATCCGCGTGCCCGACAAGAACGCCGTCGATATGCTGGCCGTGGTCGGCATGGCGCCGGTGATGATTCCCTGGGGCGAGACCATCCCGGCGCTGGCCTCCGGCGCGGTCTCCGGCGTCTCCACCTCGGCGGTGTCGGGCGTCGACGGTAAATTCTGGGAATTCCTGAAATACATCTACCCGACCAACCACGTCTGGTCCTCGCAGATGCTCACCGTCAACCTCGATTCCTGGAAGGCACTGAGCGCCGATCAGCAACAGCTCGTCGCGGGCATTGCCGCCAAGATGGAGCCGGGCTTCTGGGCGAACTCGCTCAAGGCGGATGTCGACAGCCTCAACCGGCTCAAGGAAGGCGGCATGGAGGTGGTACCGGTCTCGGAAGCGATGATCACGGATATTCGCGCCAAGACCGCGCCGCAGCTCGACGCTTTCGTCAAGCGCGTGCCGGCGGCCGACAAGCCGGTGCGGGCCTATCTCGCCGAAATGAAGCGCTGAGGACGGACCGTGGCCAGCGTTTCGCCCGCAGCTCCGCAGAGTCTCAACGCAGCGGCGCCGGCGCCGCTGCGCATCCTGCTCGACGGCATCGACCGTCTTGGCCGGTTGGACGGCTGGATTGGCGGCGGCTGCCTCTTGATGCTGACGCTGCTGATGCTGTGCGAGGTCGCCACGCGCTTCCTCTCGAACTTCCTGCCGTTCTTTCCGCCCACGATCTCGATCGCGTGGGAATATTCCTCTTATCTGATGGCGGCGTCCTTCACGTTCGGCGCCGCCATGACCCTGCGTGTCGGCGGCCATATCCGTGTCGTGCTGCTGCTGAAGAACGTCCCCGTCCCGTTTCAGCGCGCGATCGAAATCCTGTCGGCCGCCGCAGGCTTCGCCTTCATGGCCTTCCTGACATCATCGATGGCGAAGTTCGCCTTCGGCGCCTATGTGCGCGGCCAGGTTTCGACCTCGAGCGACACCCCGCTG
The DNA here is from genome assembly GCF_055807515.1 of Bradyrhizobium sp. Kon69. Classification (NCBI taxonomy): domain Bacteria; kingdom Pseudomonadati; phylum Pseudomonadota; class Alphaproteobacteria; order Hyphomicrobiales; family Nitrobacteraceae; genus Bradyrhizobium; species Bradyrhizobium sp. Kon69. Next base: position 55,712 of record NZ_JBVVOS010000023.1, read on the forward strand.
TGGTTTCCGCAGGCCGTCGTCACCTTTGGCATGCTGCTGCTGACGCTGCAGTTCCTGGCGCGCGCGATCCAGGCCGTGCTCGGCCTGCCGCTGGAAGATCACCGCATGAAGGCCTCGCCCGTCGAATGATCGCCCACGCGCCAGCCAGCGGACACCGCATTTCATGACCATCGAAGTCGTTGCACTCTTTGCGATCCTGTTTGCGCTTCTGGCATGCGGCGTATGGATCGGCCTGACGCTTGCGCTCACTGCGACGCTGCTGCTGGCGATGTTCCGCTCGATCCCGCTCGACAAGCTGCTGCCGCAATACGCCTGGAACATCTTGACGACGCAGGAATTGCTGGCGTTGCCGCTGTTCATCCTGATGGGCGAGCTACTGTTTCGCACCCGTTTGTCACGTTCGCTGTTCCAGGGGCTCGCGCCCTGGGCAGGGCTTCTGCCGGGGCGTCTTCTGCATGTGAATGTGATCGGCTGCACCATCTTCGCGGCGATCTCCGGCTCGTCGGCGGCGACGACGCAGGTGATCGGCCGCATGTCGCTCAACGAGCTCACGCGCCGCGGCTATTCCCGCGACATCGCGATCGGCTCGCTCGCCGGCGCCGGCACGCTCGGCTTTTTGATCCCGCCATCCAACATCATGATCATCTATGGCGTGCTGGGCGACGTCTCTATTCTCAAGCTCTTTACCGCCGGCGTGCTGCCTGGCCTTCTGCTGGCGGCCACCTTCATGGGATGGGTGATGCTGCACACGACGTTCAACCGCACGCTGGTGCCGGAGTCCGAGGCAAAGCTCTCGCGGGTGCCGTGGCGCGAACGTTTTGCGGCGCTGAAGGACCTCGCGCCGGCGCTGTTCCTGATCGCCTGCGTGCTCGGCTCGATGTATGGCGGGCTGGCGACGCCGTCGGAAGCCGCCGCGGTCGGCGTGTTCGGCGCCGCGCTGGTCGCTTGGGCGCAGGGCTCGATGTCGCAGCAGGTGATGCGCGACGTGCTGATCGGCTCGATCGTGACCTGCTCGATGATCGCGCTGATCGTGCTCGGCGCCTCGATCCTCGGCAACGCCGCGGCCTTCCTCGGCATCCCGCAGGCCGTCGCCGCCTTCGTGAAGGGCTTGGGGCTATCGCCCTTCATGCTGATCGTGGTGCTGATTATCTTCTACCTGATCCTCGGCTGCTTCCTCGACGGCTTCTCGATGATCGTGATGACGCTGCCGATCGTGCTGCCGATCGTGAAGGGTGCGGGCTTCGACGAGATCTGGTTCGGCATCTTCCTCGTGCTCGCCGTCGAGATGGCCCAGATCACGCCGCCGGTTGGCTTCAACCTGTTCGTGATCCAGGGCTTGACCGACGACGGCCTCGGCTACATCGCGCGCGTCACGATGCCCTATCTCCTCATCATGGTCGGCTTCGTGCTGCTGCTGACGCTCTGGCCCGGCATCGTCACGATCCTCCCGCGCGTGCTGTACGGGTAAATTCTTCCTCCGGCCTTGGCGCTATCGCGTCCGCCCGCAGCAGTCTGAGACTGCGAGGCCAAACGAACCGGACAGCGCAACTGACGTTTGTGATCCGCGCCGCGCGTCAAATTCGCGCCGTGCGCGTGTTCCATCTTTGCGCTCCTCGTCATCCGGCGTACGCTGCCGGAGCGAGGATAAGCACAACTGCAACCAGTCCAAAGACGTAGCACCTTTTGGCGATGTCCGCCGAGAGAGATCGAGAGCCGTTGGCGGCTCGTATGCGATGGAGAAGAACCGACAGATAGTGGACCGCAACATCCCTCGCGGCGGCGTCTGTGAGACGCAAGTTAAACAAACATAAAGCGGGAGGAACGGATGAAGAAGCGTTGGTGTAAGTCTGGTCTACCTCTTATTGCCGGCGCGACGCTGATGGTGTCGTCGGCCTTGGCCCAATCTGTGGATACTGCGCGGATCGAGAATGGCGGTCAGAACGATTGGCTGACCTATCACGGTTCATACAAGTCCTATCACTACAGCCCGCTGGCGCAGATCAATGCAAATAATATCGGCAATCTGAACGTTGCCTGGACCCATATTCCAGGACGCTCGACCCGCGGCCTGCAATCGATGCCCCTCGCGGCGGATGGCGTGCTCTATTACTCGGGTTCTTACAGCCGGGTTTTTGCGCTCAACGGCGCGACAGGCGAGGTGATCTGGTCCCATTTTCCGGAGCTGGACGAAGCCCTGATCTCCCGTCAGACCCATTCCCCCTACAATCGCGGCGTAGCGCTCGGCGAGGGCAAGGTTTTCGTCGGCACCATGGACGGCAGGGTTCTTGGCCTGGATATGAAGTCGGGGAAGGTCCTCTGGGAAACGAGGCTGATCGACTCCCAGAAGCTCACGGTCGGTTTCACCGGTGCACCGCTTTACGCGAAGGGTACGGTGATCATCGGAGCGCAAGGCGGTGAATGGCCGGGCCGCGGCCCGATCTTCGGCCTGGATGCCACCACCGGAAAGAAGAAGTGGGAGTTCTTGACCGTCGCCGGCACCGACGAGGCCATGAAGACGTGGGGAAACGATTCCTGGCGCACGGGCGGTGGCGGTGGCTGGATGCCGGGCACTTACGATTCCGAGACCAACACGATCCTGTGGGGCACCGCAAACCCGGCGCCGCTCTACGATTGGTCGGGCGCCGATTACAAGACGCAAGGCGCGCGTCCCGGCGACAATCTGTACACGAGTTCGGTGATCGGTCTCGACGTCGATACCGGCAGGCTGAAATTCCATCATCAGGAATTGCCGCACGATGCCTGGGACTTCGACAGCGCGGTCGGCGAGTTTGTGATGCTCGAACGCGACGGTCAGAAGTTCGTGGTTCACCCGAACAAAGGCGGTTTCGTCTTTGTCTATGACCGCAATCTCGCCGTGAAGAATGTCTGGCGGCTCGTTGAGAACATCAATTTCGTCAAGGATATCGATCCCAAGACCGGTGCCTTGATCGGCCGTCGCGACTTCAGCGCCGGGAAGGTCACCGAACCGCCGCTGTGCCCCTTCATTGGCGGCGGCGTCAGCTGGAACGCCGGCTCCTACAACCCGAAGACCGGCCTGTACTACAAGATCGGCCAGGAATGGTGCATGACGCTCGACGTCCAGAAGACGACGCCGGTTACAGCGCCCCAGGTCCAGCTCAACATCGGCGCCGATTTCAAGATGGTACCCCCTCCGGGCGGAGAGATTTATGGACATCTCGACGCGCGCGACCCCATCACCGGCGCCAAGAAGTGGGAGGTTCGCTATCCCGAGCCGCCGCTCGGAAGTGTGCTGTCGACTGCGGGCAATCTCGTATTCGTGCCCGACTCCCGCGGGATCCTTCATGCCTACGATGCCGAAACCGGGGCCGAGCTGTGGAGTCACAACAACGGCACCGGCCACCAGGGCGGCATCGTCAGCTATTCCGTCAATGGCAAGCAGTACATTGCCGTGGCCGCTGGCTTTGGCGGCATGCTGGCAGACGAATACGCGCCAAACTTCGGCGGCGTCTACAAGAGCATGCCGCGTGATGACGGGGCGCTCGTCGTCTTCAGCTTGAAATAGATCATCGCAGATTGCCGGGGAGCAGGCGTAAGCTTGCTTCCCGCGCATTGGAATTTCCGGGCGTGCTTCAGGACATCGTGCTTCAGGATATGGAGCTGGACACCTTGAACTTGCATTTGAAGAAGATCACCGTGCTGCTATCGGCGGTGCTGGGTGCCTCGTCGCTGTATGCCGCACCGGTTCAGGCGCAGTCTGCCGCTCCCGTACCCGACAACGGGACGTTCGACGTCGAGCAGTTATTCGCAGGGACTTGCGGCTTTTGTCACTCCGCTGGCGGCCGGGCTGCCGGCAAAGGACCGCAGCTGATGAATTCGCCGCGCGACGACGACTATCTGCACAGCCGTATCAAAAACGGCAAGTCTGGTGCGATGCCGGCATTCGGCGGGGCCTTCACCGACGCGCAGATCGACCAGATCGTCAAATACATCCGCGCCCTGAAGCCGCGCGAGGGCTGAATGGACCAGCCGATGTCGATACGAGAACGCGGAATGAAGACAGTTCTCCCGCTTGTGGTCGGCGCCGTGATCGGATTGCTGAATCCTGCGCAGGGGCGGACCCTGGACGCGATCCGCGCGTCCGGAGTGCTCGGATTATGCGCCCATCCGAACTCGCTTCCGTTCGCAAGCAAGGCCGCCGATCCTCCCGGCTTTCAGATTGAATTGGGCCAGGCGCTGGCACACGAGCTCGGGGTGTCGCTGCGGCTCGACTGGATCATCACCCAGTACCAGATGCGGAGCGCCGGATGCGACATCGTTCTGGATGTCATCGCCGACCGCGAAGCGCAGGGTGAAACCCGCCTGAGAATCTCAAAACCGTATTATCGCACGGGCGTCGCGCTCGCCGTCCCCTCATCCAGCGCGCTCGCCTCGTTCCAGAGCCTCAACGAGCATACCAAGGTCGGCGTGCAGGTCGGATCCGTCGCTGCCATGATCATCAGTCAAAGGCACGTCCCGACGTCGACTTTCGGCTTCGAGAGCGACAGCCTCGATGCCTTGTCAAACCATGAGATCGATGCCGCTGCGGTCACACCCACTGCGGCGAGTTATTTCAATCTGACGCATCCGGACAAGGCATTTCGTATCCTGGATCGCGACGAGTCCGTAGCCGATCTCAACTGGAATGTCGCGGTCGGCATGGTCCGTCCGGATGATGCATTGCGCGACACCATCGATGGAGCGGTTGAACGGCTGCGAAACGACGGCACGATCGATCGAATATACGGCCGCTACGGGGTCGTAGTGCAGATGCCAAAATAGCCAATTGTTCCGGGCGCGTCAGTCGCGCTGTTTAACCCGTCGCGCCGGCCGAATTGTCCGGAACGACGGGTTATTTCGAATGTCGCTTACGCCGCGGCCTTCTTCCGCGCCTGCTCGGCCTTGTACAGCTCGAACTCTTCCGCGATCGCGCGTGCGACCGACGGGCGTTGACGCAGGCGTTCGTAATAGGCCTTCACGTTCGGCCATTTGGCGAGCTCGATCGGCGGCGTCGCCATGGTCCAGTTGATGACCGTGACGAGGTAGGCGTCCGCGACGCTGAAATGGTCGAGCAGGAAGTCGCGCCCCTTCAGGTAATTGTCGAGATAGGCCAGCCGCGACAGGTTCTTCTCCAGCGCATAGGCTTTCGTCTCCTGCGGCGCCTTGCGGTCGAGCACCGGGATGAACAGGCCCTTGTGCAGTTCGGTGCCGATGAAGCAGAGCCATTGATGCAGCCGCGTGCGATCGATGCCCGCTGCGGCGCCGAGGCCCGATTGCGGGAAGCGGTCGGCGATATATTGCAGGATCGCGGCGTTCTCGGTCAGCACCACGCCCTCGTCGGTGCGCAGCGTCGGCACCAGGCCGATCGGATTCACGGTCCGAAAATCAGTGCCGTCGCTCAGCACTGTCTTGGTCGGCGGATCGACTTCGAGATAATTCGCTTCGGCGCCCGCTTCATACAGCGCGACGCGGCTCGCCATCGAACAGGCGAGGGGCGAGAAATAAAGATCCATCTTGAGCCTCCTTGGGCAATTCTTCGATGTGACTTTGGAGTGTCGCTCAACCCGGCCAGATTGATTTTTGTACTGTCTTGCATATTATAGAGGCGGTCAAGGATTAAATTGCGAAATGGTACAAAAATCGAAGCCGCCAACTGCTGCCACGGAGCCCAAACGCCGGGGCCGTCCGCGCGCCTATGAGCCCGATGTCGCGCTCGGCAAGGCGCTCGACCTGTTCCGCACGCAGGGTTTTGCCGCGACCTCGCTCGACGATCTCAGCGAAGCCACGGGCATGAATCGCCCGAGCCTCTATGGCGCCTTCGGCGACAAGCGCGAGCTCTATATCAAGAGCTATCAGCGCTACCGCGAGGAAGCGCGCGCATCGATGGTGGAGATCTTTCGCCAGGAGATGCCCGTGCGCCGGCGGCTGGAGCGCATCTTCGCCTCCGCGCTGAACATCTATCTCTCCGGCGAGACCGGTCCGCGCGGCTGCTTCACCGTGGTCACGGCGGCCTCCGAAGCGGTCGGCGATCCCGACATCCGGGCCATGGTGCTCGATGGCCTCAACGAGCTCGACAAGGCATTTGCAAGTTGCTTCCGCCGCGCCAAGGAGAAAGGCGAGTTGCCCGACAGCGCCGATCCCGCTGTGCTGGCGCAGCTCGCATCCGCAACCGTGCACTCAATTGCCATCCGCTCCCGCGCGCGTGTGTCGCGGAAGGAGCTCGAGGCGATTGTGAAGGGGGCGATCGACCTGATGGTGGGAGGAAAGAGCTAGGCGGTTGCGTGGCGCGAGCTATCTCCCAAACGTCGTCCTGGCGAAAGCCAGGACCCATAGCCACCGAATTTGGTTTGGCGAAGATTCGGAGTTGCCGCCGTCGCGACGCAGCTCCTCCCTGGTACGGGGCCTGGCTTTCGCCAGGACGACACTGAATTTGTAGCCCGCTACGCTGCGCGAATATGCGCCAGAAAACGGTCCACCTCGTCGCGCAGCCGCTGCGATTGTTTCGACAGCTCGATCGCCGAGCCCAGGACTTCCTCGGCCGCAGTTCCCGTCGCGGCGATGCCGGCGGTGACGCCCGCGATGTTTTGCGAGACCTCGCCGGTGCGGGCGGCTGCCTGCTGGACGTTCTGCGCAATCTCCTGCGTCGCGGTGCCTTGCTGGCCGACGGCGGCGGCAATCGCGGCGGAGATCTCGTCGACTTCCTGGATCGTGGCGCAGATTGATTGGATGCCGTCTACTGCGCCGGTAGTCTCGCCTTGTACCGCCGTCACCTGCGCGCCGATCTCCTCGGTCGCCTTGGCGGTCTGGGTTGCCAGCGCCTTCACCTCGGAGGCGACCACAGCAAAGCCGCGGCCGGCTTCCCCCGCGCGCGCCGCCTCGATCGTCGCATTGAGTGCCAGCAGATTGGTTTGCTGGGCAATGCCGCTGATGAAGGAGACGACGTCGCCGATTTTCTGCGCGGCGTCGGCCAGACTCTGCACACGCTCATTCGACCGTCGTCCGTCGCTCGCAGCTTTGCCGACCACCGAGGTCGCGTGCGCAAGGCGCCGGCTGATCTCGGTCATAGACGACGACAGCTCTTCCGCGGCGGCAGCAACCGTCTGCACATTCTCGGAGGCGAGCGCCGAGGCCGACGACACCGTGCCGGTCTGCTGGCGCGACCGCTCGACGATATCGGACATCGAGCGCGCCGTGTTCTCCATCTCGACCGCGGCCGAGGACACCGTGGTGACGACGTCGCGGATGCTGGCTTCGAAATTGTCGGCGAGCGCGGCGAACGCGCGCCGTTTCTCCGCTTCGGATTGCGCCTTGGTGTCGGCCTGTTCGGTCTGGAGCCGGTTGAAGTTGAGGGCGTTGTCGCGGAACACCGCGACAGCCTTGACCATCGCGCCGACCTCGTCGTTCGCCTTGCTGACGGGGACGGTGACATCGAGGTGTCCGTCTGCCAGCTCGCGCATCACGGTGGTGATGGAGATGATCGGACGCGAGATGCTGCGGGCGATGAGATAGCCGACGATGGCGGCGAGCACGAGCCCGAGCGCGGCGATGCCGAATGCCAGCAGCCAGGCACGGTCGGCAGAGGCCACATAGTCGGCATTGTCCATCACCAGTTCGACCGCGCCGAGGGACTTGCCGGAAAAATCCCTGATCGGTCCGAGCAGCGCGGCCACCGGCGTGGTGTCGAGCTTGGCCTGCCGCATCGTGAAGTCGCCGCCGGCGGCGCGGCCGTAATCGGCCGCGTCGAAGAAACTCTTGCCCTTCAGCGTGCCGCCGAACAGCTTGAAGCCGCCGCCGTCCGCGAGATGGAAGGCGATGTCGACATGGCGGTTGCTCTTGAAGTCGTCCAGAAAGGACTGGCCGAAGGTCAGGCCAAACTCGACTGAGCCGAGATGCTTGCCGCCTTGCGCGATCGGCACCACGCCGCGGATGCCGAGCCCGGCCAATCCGCCCTCGAGCCCGACCACGACCTTGTGCTCCTGGTTGGCGATGATCACGGTTTTGCGGAAGCCTGAGAGGTCGTCGCCAAATTTAGCAGGCTGGTGCACGCGCAGGAACGAGGTCGCGGGTGCCACGTGGAACTGGAACTGTTCGACGCCGTACTCCGATTTGGTCGCGGCAAACACCGGCCCGAACAGGCCGACCAGGACGTTGCGATCCTGTTTGGCCATCGCGTCCTGCGTCGCTGGTATTGCGGCGACGACGGCGCTCATGGCGGCGGCGCGGCGGGACTCCTCGGCGATGCGCGATTGCAGGGCATCGTAATGGCTGCGCAGCTCGCGCTGGTCGGCGCGGTCGATGATCCCCGCGATGATCCACATCGCCCCGAGCACCGCAAACAGCGCGGTCGCGGCTGCCGTCACCGCCAGCGCAACCGTGATCCGCATCCTGAGGCCGAGCGTGAAGCGCATGTCCGACTCGTTCGTTGAGCGTTGATTAATAACGCCTATCAACTTCTCGCTAAGAGAGGGTGAACGGGATACCGGCCGGTGATCAGTGGTTTTACGGGCCCGGGTGGCCCGTGAGGTCTCAATACCCCCGCGTCCGGTCCACCACGTTCTCCAGCACACCACCCGCCTCGAACCGCGCGATCTGCTCGGCGACATAGGCCGAGATCGCATCGGCGTCGGTGTCGGCGGCGTTGTGGGGCGTCAGCAACACCTTGGGATGGGTCCAGAACCGGCTATCCGCCGGCTGCGGTTCCTGCACGAAGACGTCGAGCGAGGCGGCGCCCAGCGTGCCGTCGTCGAGGCAAGAAAGGATGTCGGCTTCGTTCTGCAGGCCGCCGCGGCCGGCGTTGATCAGCACGGGCGCACCGAGTGGGCTTTTGCGGTTGAGCTTGGTGAAGACGTCGCGGTTGAGGATGCCATGCGTATCAGGCGTCAGCGGTAACAGGCTGACGAGAATATCGGTCGTGCGCAGGAATGCGTCGATCTGCGCGGCGCCGCGGAAGCATTCGACACCCGCGATGTTGCGCGGGCTGCGGCTCCAGCCGGCGACGCGGAAACCAAGCCGCCGCAGCACATCGGCCGCATCAGCGCCGAGCGTGCCCAGTCCCATGACACCGACAGTGACGGCGCTCGCCGGCCATTGATATGTCGGCTCCCAGCGCTTTTCGCGCTGCGACTGGCGCAGATAAAGCTCCTGGCGGTGGTGCATCAGCACGTGCTGCACGACGTATTCGGTCATGCGGCCGGTCAGATCGGGCACGGCGACACGCACCAGCGGCACGTTCGGAAGGCTCTTGTCCGCCATCAGCGCATCGACGCCGGCGCCCAGATTGAAGATCGCACGCAGATTGGGGAAAGAGCCGAGGTCGCCCGGCACCGGCTTCCACACCGCGGCATAGTGCACCTCGGCCGGATCGAGCCCGGCATCGGGCAGCAGCACCACGCGGCGGCCGCCGCTGACCGCGTCGAACCGGGCCTTCCAGCGCTCCGGCAGCCAGTTCTGCTGCGTGCTGTTGATCAGGACGGCCAGTGTGCCCACGGTCATTCGAAGTGCCTCTTGAGGTTCCGCTTTTGAAGGCCCTCCTTGGCACGATCTGCCGGATTTTTCTTGCAATTTTTTTCCGCAGCCGTGTCGGGGCAAGGCATACTGGATCGTCTTCAAAACAAGCGCTCAGAGAAGGTACTGCCCATGCTTTATGCGATCCTTTGCTATCACGACGAGGACTTCGTCGGCTCCTGGAGCAAGGACCAGGATGAGGCCGTGATGAAGAAGCTCGCCGTGGTGCAGGAAGGTCTCGCGAAGCAGGGCAGGCTCGGCCCCGTGGCGCGGCTGCTGCCGACCACTGCGGCAGCGACGCTGCGCAAGGAGGACCCGCCGCTGGTGCTCGACGGCCCTTACGCGGAGACCAAGGAGCAGTTACTCGGCTTCTATATCGTCGATTGCAAGAACCTCGACGAGGCGCTCGACGTTGCGCGCGACCTCGGATCGGCCAATCCCGGCGGCGCCTATGAAGTGCGGCCCGTGGGCGTGTTCAGGCCCGGAGGGAATCTGAAATGAGCGAGGCCGATACCGCCTGGATCGAGACCGCGCTGACCTCGGCGCGCCCCCAGGCGGTCGGCGCGCTGCTGCGCTATTTCCGCGATCTCGACACCGCCGAGGAGGCTTTTCAGAACGCCTGCTTGCGCGCGCTGAAAACCTGGCCGCAGAACGGGCCGCCGCGCGATCCCGCGGCCTGGCTGATCATGGTCGGTCGCAACGTTGCCATCGACGAGGTGCGCCGCACCCGCAAGCAGCAGCCGCTGCCGGAGGACGACCAGGCGATCTCCGATCTCGACGACGCCGAGGGCGCGCTCGCCGAGCGGCTCGACGGCTCGCACTATCGCGACGACATTTTGCGGCTGATGTTCATCTGCTGCCATCCAGGGCTGCCGGCGACGCAGCAGATCGCGCTGGCGCTCCGCATCGTCTGCGGCCTGACGGTGAAGCAGATCGCGCGCGCCTTCCTGGTGTCGGACGCGGCGATGGAGCAGCGCATCACGCGCGCCAAGGCCAAGGTCGCGGAGGCCGGGACGCCGTTCGAAACGCCGGGCGCGGTCGAGCGCTCGGAGCGGCTCGCCGGTGTCGCCGCGATGATCTATTTGATCTTCAACGAGGGCTATTCGGCGAGCGGCGACACCGCCGAAATCAGAAAGCCGCTGTGCGAGGAAGCGATCCGGCTGGCGCGGCTGCTGCTGCGGCTGTTCCAGAGCGAGCCGGAGATCATGGGGCTCACGGCGCTCATCTTATTGCAGCATGCGCGCAGCGCCTCGCGCTTCGCCGCGGATGGCTCGCTGATCCTGCTGGACGACCAGGATCGTTCGCTGTGGAACGGCACCATGATCGCGGAAGGCCTCGCACTGATCGACAAGGCGATACGTCATCGCCGCAGCGGGCCCTACCAGATCCAGGCCGCGATCGCCGCGCTGCATGCCCGCGCGTCGACGCCTGAGGAGACCGACTGGGCGCAGATCGACCTGCTCTATGGTGCGCTGGAGGTGGTGCAGCCCTCGCCGGTGGTGACGCTCAACCGCGCGGTCGCGGTTTCCAAGGTGCGCGGACCGCAAGCCGCGCTCGACCTGATCGAGCCGCTGGCGCCAAAGCTTGCCAACTACTTCCACTTCTACGGCGTGCGCGGCGCCTTCCTGATGCAGCTCGGCCACAACGACGAAGCCCGCATCGCTTTCGACCGCGCCATCGCCCTCGCCAACACGTCCGCAGAAGCCGCCCACATCCGCATGCATCTCGATCGCCTGATCAGGGACAGCCAGCCCAAGGGCGCAAATGGCGGCGCCAGGCAAGACGCCAAGGTCAAGGCGCCAAGGTGACGTAGGGAGCGCCTGCTTCGGGCAGAGCAAAATTTCCGCTTCGCTTGTCGGACCCGGCCCCCTCCCTTCGTCCTAGGAGCGTATCCAGGGAGCCATTCATGCTGAGAGCCATTGCCGTCATCGTCCTCCTGTTCGCAGTCGGAATCGTGGGGGTGCTCGTCTTCGCCCTGACGAAGCCCGACACATTCCGCGTCGAACGCAGCCTCGCCGTCAAAGCGCCGGCCAATGCGGTCTATCCCTTGGTCGCCGATTTCCATCGCTGGACGGCCTGGTCCCCTACGAGGGCCGCGATCCCGCCATGAAGCGCAGCTTCGGCGGAACTACGGAAGGAAGGGGCGCGACCTATGCCTGGGACGGCAACAACAATGTCGGCGCCGGCCATATGGAGATCCTCGAGGCGAGTGCGCCGTCAAAACTCCGCATCAAGCTCGATTTCGAGCGGCCTTTCGAAGGCCACAACACCGCCGAGTTCACCTTTGTGCCGCAAGGCGATGCCACACTGGTCACGTGGGCGATGTCCGGTCCGGCCCCGTTCCTGTCCAAGATCATGCAGGTGTTCATCAACATGGACACCATGATCGGCAACGATTTCGAGGCCGGCTTGGCCAGCCTGAAGAAGCTCACCGAGAAGTAGCGCCGTCACCCCGAATGAAAGCAAAGGAGAGAAACGATGCTCAATCCCTATCTGTTCTATCAGGACACCTGCGAAGCGGCATTCAATTATTACGCCAAGGTGCTCGGTGGCAAGATCGACGCCATGATGCGTTCGTCGGACGCACCGCCGGACATGGCGGCGGCGGCCGGCCGCGAGAAGACGATCATGCATGCGCGGATGTCGCTGCCCGACGGCACCGTGCTGATGGGGTCCGATGTACCGGGCGAGCATTTTCACAAGCCGCAGGGCTTCTCGATCTCGCTGACGGTCGCGGACCCCGCGGAGGGCGAGCGCAAGTTCAACGCGCTCGCCGATGGCGGTGCCGTCACCATGCCCTTCAGCAAGACGTTCTGGGCCAAGGGTTTTGGCATGTGCGTCGACAAGTTCGGCATTCCCTGGATGGTGAACTGCCCGGCCGAGGGAATGTGACAGGCGCGATCGTTTGACGCGCCAGGCGGCGATCCCCTCTCCCCGACGATGCGGAGAGGGGCGCGCATGAGACGTTGCGTCATGTGCCGATCAACTGTGCGCCGCTCTCAGCGGATCGATCCGGTCACGTCATTGCTCGGTGGTTGGGAGGAGGGAACGCAGCGCGGACAGATCACGAGCTTGGTCCCGAGCTGCCTGTCATTCTCCGCTTCGATTTCGTCGTGGATTGCCCACCACGCCGCGGAGTACGGGCGCAAGGTGCCGAGGACTCTCTCCCGCTCCTGATTCGGATCGCTCGCCGCGGGAGCTTGGGTCGCCACGCGACGCTTGATGACGGAGGGACGGTTCGGATCCTGACCGAGGCCGTCCCATGCGATCGGACGGCGTTCCTGCGCAGGCGCGACCGCGCATCCCATGAGCGTTGCGCAAAAAGTGAGCAAGACAAAGCCGTGTCGCATCATGCCGGACCCTTGGGTGTTGTATGCGACGCGCCAAGTCCGCTTGCCGAAGCCTGCGTCGCACCGCTCAAATGGAACCTAAGGGAAACGCCTGGCCGACACGGCCGAATATGAATTTTGGTGTCGCACCACATTGCGAGAGCAGTGAGGCCGCTTCGTGAAATGATGCGGACCGCATCGCACAACAACTGGCGCAATATTAGGCTGTGAACTCCGGGACAGAATCGTTATTTATTTCGTCATAAAATTTTAAAAACTGGGGCGGGCGTACTTGGAAGGGGAGCGACCGATGGCGGCGGCGCTGCAGATCAACTTTGCACTTTGGGGTATGCTCATCTGCGCGAGCATGGAATTGACCCAGCTGATCCAGAGTTTTTACTAGACCTCACGAAGCAGGTGACCGGCGCGATTTGGCGGGCGCTTGCGTCCGCTGATCATTACCGGCAGCGCGGATAGATCGCGGCGAGGTCGCGTCCCTTCAGCAGAAGCAACCGCGACGAGAGACCGCCGCGGCGGCTGATCCAGTCGCGCACCGGGCCGGGATAGGCCGCAAGCACCGCGTCGGATGCTTCCGGCTCGGCGTAGAAGCGTCCGCGCCGATCGACCGATCGCGCCGCATGAAAGCCGAGCACGGCACGCTTGGTCACACAAATCCGCTCGCCCGGCACGATGCTCAGCACCAGCGTGCAGGCGGACAGGCAGGGACCGTCGATCACCACGCGCTCGCCGCTCTCGCGCACCTTCTCGAACAAATCCAGGAACGGCCCGACCTGTCCACCGGGCGACTGGATGATGCGGATTTCGGCCACGGCAGGCGTGGCGGCGAGCAGCGCGGATGCGAGCATCAAGGCCTTGAGGAAGGTGACGCGTCGCATGAAGCCTCCGCGAATTCGAGTCCGTAGGATAGGCCGACGAGAAGAGGTAGGTAACGCTTCGCTAGGCCAACCTACGCCGTGTCTATCCGTTCCGCCGTTCGCCGCGCAGCGTCGGCAGGCCTATGCCCGCCGCATCGAAGCCGCCATCGACGGCCAAAATTTGGCCGGTGATGTAGCTCGATCGTTCCGAGCACAGGAAGTAGATGGCTTCGGCGAGTTCCTCTTCCAGGCCGTAGCGATTGAGCGGGATGGCGTCGTGATAGTCGGCGCGGATCTCCCTGGTGTGCACCTGCTTCGCCATCGCGGTATCGACCGGCCCCGGCGCGACCGCGTTGACGCGGATGTTGAGGGACGCGAGCTCGACCGCGAGCTGCTTGGTAAGGTGCGCGAGGCCGGCCTTGCTGGTGCCGTAGGCCGAGCGCAGCGTCGAGGCGCGCACCGCCGAGATCGAGGTGATGTTGACGATGGCGCCGCCATTGCCGTCGCGCATCAGCGGCACCGCCGCCTTGGTGCAGAGGAACGGGCCGGTGAGGTTGACCTCGAGCACGCGTCGCCAATCGGTCTCCGACGTCTCCATCAGCGGCGCGAACACGGCAATGCCGGCATTATTGACGAGCGCGTCGAGCCGGCCAAACCGCTGTTCGACCGTCGTCATCGCGGCGGCAACCGCGGCAGCGTCCGAGACGTCGCAGGTCAACGCCAGCGTGGCCTCGTCCCGGCCGATCTCGGCGACCGCGCGGCCGAGCAGCTCGCCCTCGATGTCGAGCAATGCCACCCGCCAGCCCTCGGTCAAAAACTTCTTCGCGGTCGCAAGCCCGATGCCACGCGCGGCTCCGGTGACGAGGGCAACGCGGTGCGGGGTAGGGGGCATTGGCTGATCGTCCTTATGAAAGATTGGTCGCGCGAGCGCGAGCCTCTTTTACTTCGCTTTCGTTCCGACGAGGAAGGTCTTAACTCGAAGGCACGATGTCGGGACGGTCCTCGATGGATCGTCTTCCAGGGGATCATTGCCAGGGAGACCCGGAATGTCCAACGATCACGAGCGCCGGATTCGAGACCTTTTCGCCGCATATCTCGCCAACGACCGGCAACGGGTCGCCGACGCGTTAGCCGACGATTTCCGCTTCACCAGCCCGTTCGACGATGACCTCGACAAGGCGGCCTATTTCGAGCGTTGCTGGAGGGACACCGGCTGGATTGCGCGGCACGACATCGAGCGGATTTTCGTCCAAGGCGACGAGGCCTTCGTCACCTATCTCTGCTTGGCGACAGATGGCAGGAGCTTTCGCAATACCGAGTTCTTCACCTTTGCCGGCGGCAAGGTCCGCCGCATCGACGTCTATTTCGGCGCTGCCCGGCAGGACGGGCGGTTCCTGCCGCAGGCGCGCTAGCGCCAGCCAATTAATCTCCAGAATAATTTTCGTCACCTGTCGGTTTCGTCAAGGTTCCTTCGTCTTGGAGGTGAGGGCGGGCGGCCCGGGCCGTCGCTCCCGTCCAACCGGAGTGGCGCCTCGCCGCGCAACCCGAACGACAAAAGCACGCAAGGAATGCTCATGCGATTCATGATGCTGATGATCCCGCTCGGCTACGAGACCGCGGCGCCCGACGTTCAACTCGATCCCGAGCGGGTCGCTGCGATGATGCGCTACAACGAGGCGCTGAAGGACGCCGGCGTGCTGATCACGCTCGACGGCCTGCACCCGCCCTCGATGGGCGCGCGCGTCTCGTTTGCGGCCGGCAAGCCCATCGTGACCGATGGTCCGTTCGCCGAGGCCAAGGAGGTCCTGGGCGGCTACTGGATGATCGAGGTTGCCTCGCGTGCCGAGGCGATCGCCTGGGCCAAGCGGTGTCCGGCCGCACCGAACGAAATCATCGAGATCCGTCAGGTGCAGGAGATGAGCGACTTTCCGCCTGACGTGCAGGAGGCCGCCGCCGGTTTCGGCGACCTCAAGAAATAGCCGCAGCTTCGTCCATCCATCATCAAGGGAGAGAACCGATGAGCACTGATACCTATCTCGCCGTTTTCCTCGGCAGCAAGACCAGCTCCAAATGGGCCGCATGGGATGCGATGCCCGAGGCCGAGCGCAAGGCGAAGGAGCAGGAGGGCATGGCGGCCTGGAAGGGCTGGGTTGAAAAGCACCAGGGCGCGATCCAGGCCATGGGCGGGCCGCTCGGCAAGACCAAGAAGGTCGACGGCAAGGGCCTCGCCGACATCGCCAACGAGATGGGCGCCTTCACCGTGGTGCGCGCGGCGTCCCATGAAGCCGCGGCGAAGATGTTCGAGAACCACCCGCACTTCGCGATCTTCCCCGGCGAACGCGTCGAGATCATGCCGGTGCTGCCAATCCCGGGTAGCTAGGACTTCGGCCGCGCCGGACCCGGAAGAATACGGCCGATCAAACCCGTCGCCGCTAGTGACCTTCATCCCCAGCTCATGTAAAGGTCGTTCACATGAGCTGGCGCAAGGAGACGCGCCGCGCCGAGCGCGGCTATCACCACGGCAATCTGAAGGAAGCCCTGTTGCAGGCCGCCCTTGGATTGATCGCCGAGAAGGGCGCGGCCGGCTTCACCTTTGCCGATGCCGCGCGCATGGCCGGCGTCAGCGCCGCGGCACCGTACCGGCATTTTCGCGACCGTGAAGAACTGCTGTCCTCGATCGCGCAGCGTGGCTTCGAGCAGTTCGAAGCGCGCCTGACCGCGGCCTGGGACGACGGACGGCCCGACACCGTCACGGCGTTCGAGCGTGTCGGCAGGGCCTATCTGGCCTTCGCCCGCGACGAGCCCGCGTTCTACAACGCGATGTTCGAATCGGGCGTGCCGGTGGATTCCAATCCGGCGCTCCAGGCCGCCAGCGAGCGTGCTTTCAACATCATTCGTGCCGCGGCGGAGCGGCTTGCCGCGCTGGCGCCGCCGGGCACGCCGCGGCCTCCGGCGATGATGATGGCGCTGCACATCTGGTCGATGGCGCATGGCGTGGCCTCGCTGTTCTCCCGCGGCGATGCTGCGCGTCGAAAGCTGCCGATGTCGCCGGACGAGCTGCTCGAAGCCGAGGTGCTGATCTATCTGCGCGGTCTCGGCTTCCCGACCGATCGCCGTCCCCCGGCGAAAAGCGTCGAGCCGCCGCCGGTGCCACCGGAGGCATCCTCCGGTTCGGGCGTGCCCCCCGGTGGTCCCTGGGGCAAGCCGAAATAAAGTTACCCAAATATTCCCCCGCCCTGTCAGGCGGTCGGCTTGACAAAATCGCGGGATGATCTACCTATGTAAATGTTATTTACATTCACAACGGCGCCGATGCCGTCATGGAGAGGGAAATGGCCTACACCGCTGATGTCAATCGATGGCGCGGCCCTTCGGACCAACACTACGAGCGCCCCCACATGCTCAATACGCCCTGGCATCCCGGCTGGATCGCCGTGACCATCCTCGGCTTCATCATCTGGTGGCCGATCGGACTTGCCCTTCTCTTTTTCACACTCGGGAGCAGAAGAATGTCGTGCTGGAGCAACCAGGATCGCTGGCAGAACAAGATGGAGCGGATGCAGTACAAGATGGACCGTATGCGCGGCCGCATGGAGCGCCACGGTTTCGGCTTTGGCTTCGGCCCGCCCTCGAGCGGCAACCGCGCCTTCGACGAGTACCGCACCGAGACATTGCAGCGGCTGGAGGAAGAGCAGGTCGAGTTCAAGAACTTCCTCGACCGTCTGCGTCACGCCAAGGACAAGGAAGAGTTCGACCAGTTCATGGCGCAACACAAGACGCGCCCGACCCCGCCGCCGACCGACCAGCAGCAAGGTTGATCTCAAGGTTGATCTCGGGACTGACGCCTCTCAAAGCCGTCAGGCGCATGCCCCCAAAGTCCTGATGGCCCCGAGCCGCCCGCCTGCGCAACCCGCAGGCGGGCGGTTTGGTTTTGGGAATGCGCGTCAGGCTGCCGCGACCGTCCGGATTTGCTTTGGTTCGGAAAAGTCTTGGTCTGGAAGTCTGGTCCAGAGAGAGACTTGGTCAGCGCGCCGTGGCGAGCTGCGCGCGAACCGACTCCAGGAAGTGTTCGTAGGCGTAGTCCACGATCTCGTTGAGTGATCGCGTTCGCGCGAACATCGCCTTAGCCTCGGCGAGAAACTCCTCGCGGGTCGGAATTTTCGGCAAATGCAGATGCGTCAGTGCATCGACGCCTTCGTGCGCGCGACTGAGGATGTCATGCAGCGTCGGCAGTTGCAGCTGGGCCAAATCGGCTCGGCGGAGCGCCGACGAGATCGCATGCGCCAGTGTCTGCGCATCGAACCGTCCGGCAAGCTCACGGGCCGCCCGGTTGATGACGCGTGCGCCAAGCGGCTGCTCGTTGCGCAGCACCTGCTCGGGCGGCGACTTCATGTTCCAGACGATGCCGAACCAGGACAGCACCTTCAGGATGTAATAGGTGATGTCGATTTCCCACCAGCGAAAACCTTGCCGCACGCTGCTTTGGTAGGCGTGGTGATTGTTGTGCCAGCCTTCACCGAGGGTGAACAAGGCCAGCAGCCAATTGTTGCGAGAATCATCGCCGGTCACGTACCGCTTGCGTCCATGCACGTGGGCGAGGGAGTTGATGCAGAAGGTCGCGTGATAGACCAGCACGGTGCTCCACAGAAAGCCGACGACGAGGCCGGACCACCCGCCAACCAGGAAGCAGAGCGCAGCCAGCGTAACGGCCGGCAGCAGTTCCAGGCGATGCAGCCACATCAACTCCGGATAGGCCGCGAAATCGCCGACCTTCACGAGGTCGGTGCCATCGTGCTCCCGGTAAAAAATCCAGCCGAGATGGCTATAGAGGAAGCCTCGATGACGCGGTGAATGCACGTCGTCTTCGGTATCGGAATGCAGATGATGATGTCGATGCTTGGCCGCCCACCACAAAACGCTTTTCTGCGCGGTGCTTTGCGCAAGCCAGGCCAGGATGAACTGAAATACCCGGCCGGTCGCAAAAGCCCGATGGGAGAAATAGCGGTGGTAGCCCGCTCCGATTGCAAACATGCGGACGACATACAGCGAGGCGCAGATCGCGATGGCCTGCCAGGTCACGCCGGTCCAGATGGCTGCAACGCAGCCGAGATGGACCAGCAGGAACGGCAGGGCGGAGGGATACATGATGTCGTCGTGTTGGTCGTCGGCGGAGGCGTTGGGCGACATGGATTGGCGTGACCTTGGATGACGGGGATCCGGAGTCGCTTTGGCAGCACTGAGGGCCGCTGTGTACGACAAACCCGGGGGTGGCGGACCGCTGCGGGGCTTCGAACGAGATACTTTGCCTGAACAACCCGGGCCAGCGCGGCAGCACGATCCTGAGACCATAGCTTCGGCCGGGAACTCGACTTCCTCCATATATATGATCCCGGCCGCCTGGCATGCAAGCTCGTAGCCTCACGGGGAGCGTGGCGCGCGCGCTGCCGACGCTCTATATCCGACAGCGAAAAGGAAGCGTCAAAACATCGCAGGGGGCAATGATGACGGAAGCTGCGATCACGCCGAGCGAGACCCTCTGGCAAAAGATCCGAGACGAGGCGCAGCGCGCAGCGGCAGCCGACCCCATATTCGGCCGGACTCTCGGCGGTCTCATCTTCGCCCATGACAATTTTACCGCCGCATTGTCCGACCTGATCGGACGGCGGCTTGGCGACAGCGCGGCCGAACGCGCGCGCTTCACGACATTTTCCCGCAGTGCCTTCAATGGCCAGCCGAATCTGATCGAGGCGGCCGGCCGCGACTTGCAGGCCATCGTGCTCCGCGATCCCGCCATCACCGGACTGTTGGCGCCGCTGCTGCATTTCAAGGGCTACGTCGCCTTGCAGGCCTGGCGCGTCTCGAACTGGCTTTGGCATCACGACCATCGCGACGCGGCGCTGCTGTTTCAGAACGAGGCGTCGAACGTCCTGCAGGTCAGCATTCATCCGGCGGCGAGCTTGGGATCGTCGGTGTATCTCGACCATGCCACCGGCATCGTGATCGGTGCCGACGTGGCGATCGGCGACGAGGCCACCATCCTTCAGAACGTCAGCATCGGTCGCGGCACGGAACTGCCGGCGCGCTCGCCTCGCATTGGTCGCGGCGTGTTCATCGGCTCCGGCGCGACGATTCTCGGCAACGTCAGCATCGGCGATTTTGCAAAGATCGGAGCCGACACCGTCGTGACGAGCGATGTGCCCCCGGGCTGCACCGCAGTCGGCAATCCGGCGCGGCTGACCAATTGCCCCGAACCCGCTTCTGCGGCCTGACTCGCCCTTACGTCATTAGGGCGACGTGCTCCTCGTCAGGCGGCGCGGCGGTGGCGCTCGCCGCCATGATGCGGCGTGACCGGCTCCGAACTGGTCTGGCCCGGCGCATCCAGCACCGCGACATGATGCCGGTAGACCATTTCCCAGCCCTTCCATCCCGTGAACAGGAGGATGCCGACCACGATCAGCGAGAGCGCCACGCCCCACGGCTTGACCGCAGCCTCTGCGCCTTGCGCGTAGCGGAGGTAGAAATTGATCAGGGCCAGCACGACCGCCACGAGATTGCCGACCATGTGATACCAGGCATCGTTGAGGCTGCGGATACGGGCGTCGCTGAAGAAGTCGGTGAAGCCGGCCACGGCGGCAACGAGCGCCATAACGATGCCGGCGCCGATCAGCCATATGGCGGCTCTGGCCCAGAAGCCGTCGCCGGTTCCGATGAAGGCGAGATCGGCGATGGGCGCGCCGACTAGGAAGGCGACGGGAAACGGGATGATCATGGGGTGGAGCGGATGATCGCCGATGGCGGCGGTCGATTTGGGGTTGATACTCATGGCAAAACCTCGCGAGGAGTGATTTTCGGGACAATTTTTCGGGCGAGGGCTGGTTCCTCCAACGTGATGTCAGCAACAGCCGGGGCCGGCAGCTTGCCAACCGCCTGCGCGCGCTCGCTTTCCGGCAGCCAAATCCGCCCGCGGTAACCCAGCATTAACCATCGCCGGGCTCTGGTATTTGCGGACAATCGCGCCCAGAGCCCGAAGTCTGAGCCTTGGGGTCGGGCCCATAGTTTTGACATCTTGGCAGGGAATGCAGGCGGCTGGCTTTGGACGAGCCCTGCACCCCAGAAAGACAAGGCTTTGAGCGGGCTTGCCGGCCGCGCCGGTTCTAGCGCGGCTATTGGGGAACCGGCGGCCATTTGCTGGCCGGGACATTAGGTCGGGACATCAGGTAACGATCGCCTTGAGAGGATACTGCTTATGAATCCGGCCGACGTGGCTCAGTCAGCCCTTCCGGTTGCCGCTTCCGCGGACGTGTCGCTGATCGCGCTGTTCTGGCAGGCTCACTGGATCGTGAAAGCCGTGATGCTGGGGCTTCTCGCCTGCTCGGTCTGGGTCTGGGCGATCGCTATCGACAAGATCTTCCTGTTTGCCCGCACCCGCCGCTCGATGGACCGTTTCGAGCAAGCTTTCTGGTCCGGCGAGTCGATCGAAGACCTCTACCGCACGCTCTCGGCCAAGCCGACGCATTCCATGGCGGCCTGCTTCGTCGCCGCTATGCGCGAGTGGAAGCGTTCGTTCGAAAGCCAGGCTCGCTCGGTCGCAGGCCTTCAAATGCGCATCGACAAGGTCATGAATGTCTCGATCGCCCGCGAGGTCGAGCGGCTGGAACGCCGGCTGCTGGTGCTCGCCACCGTCGGCTCCGCAGGCCCCTTCGTCGGCCTGTTCGGCACCGTCTGGGGCATCATGTCGAGCTTCCAGTCGATCGCGGCGTCGAAAAATACCTCTCTGGCGGTGGTGGCCCCCGGTATCGCGGAGGCGCTGTTTGCGACCGCCGTCGGCCTTATCGCCGCCATTCCTGCCACTATTTTCTACAATAAGTTCACCTCCGAGGTGAACCGGCAGGCCCAGCGGCTCGAAGGCTTCGCCGATGAATTTTCAGCCATCCTGTCGCGCCAGATCGACGAGCGGGGCTGACGGACGGCATGTATAGTGTGAAGGGCAATTTGGGCACCAGACCATGGGCATGAACGTTGCGAGTTCGTCCGGAGGCGGTGGGCGCCGTGGCCGGCGCAAGCCGGTCGTAGCCGAAATCAACGTCACGCCGATGGTCGACGTGATGCTGGTGCTGCTCATCATCTTCATGGTGTCGGCGCCGATGCTGACGGTCGGCGTGCCGCTCGACCTGCCGCAGACCCAGGCCAAGAGCCTCGAAAACAATGACCAGAAGCCGATCCAGATGTCGGTGGACATCAAGGGCAAGGTGTTCATCAACGACGCCGAGATCGCGATCAACGAACTGATCCCGAAGCTGAAGGCGATCACGGACGCGCGCGGCGGGCTCGAGGAACGGATCTATCTGCGTGCCGACAAGAAGGCGGATTACGGGACGGTGGCCAAGGTGATGGGCCAGTTGTCCGGCGCAGGCTTCAAGAAGCTGGCCCTCGTCACGGAAGCGGATCAGGGGTAAGCGGTGAAGGTGAAGGTCGACAAGACACTCGTTGCGTCGATTGCCCTCCACGTCCTCGTGCTGGGATGGGGGCTCGTCACCTTCAGCAGCAGGGCTTTCGTTCCGGCTGAAGAGTCGCTGCCGATCGACATCATCTCCACCGACCAGCTCGCGCAGATGATGTCGGGGCAGAAGACCGGCGACAAGAAAGAGCCGAAGCCGAAGGTCGAGAAGATTGCGGAAGCCAAGCCCGAGGAAGACGCCGTCGGCAAGGTCACCGAGAAGAAAGAGCTGATCAAGACCAACTCGACGCCCGAACCGCCGCCAAAACCGGTCGAGAAGCCGGTCGAGAAGAAGCCCGAGCCGCCCAAGCCCGTCGCCGAGGCGAAGCCCAAAGAAGAACCGAAGCCGCCGGAAAAAAAGCCTGACCCGGCCAAGGAAGATCCGATCGCCGAGCTGCAGAAAAAGCTCGAAACCAAGAAGCCGCCGCCCAAGCCGCCGGAGCAAAAGGTCGCGGCGGTGCAGCCACAGCAGCAGCCGAAGCCCAAGGAGCGCACGTTCGATCCCGCGCAGATTGCCCGTGACCTCGACAAGCGCGCGGCGACCCGGCACGAACTCGCCGGCTCGACGCTGAATGCGTCGGCCTCGCTGGGATCGACGAGCGGAACGGCCGCCAACAACATTGCGACCTGGCGGGGGGCGTTCCAGGGGGCGGTGAAGCGCTGCTTCACGCCGACCTATAACGGGCAGGATGCCGATCAATACGAAGCCGACATCGACATTCCCATGAAGATCGACGGATCGCTCGCGTCCGAGCCGATCGTCGTCGCGGTGAGGGGGCCGTCGCGGTCGATCGCACAGGCGGTGGCGGAGAGTGCCAGACGCGCCATCGTGCAGTGCCAGGTCTATTCGTTCATGCCGAAGCAGCAATACGAGAGCTGGAAGCTCATTCCGATGACTTTCGGCCTGAAAGACATGTTGTGACATCCGAACAAAAGAATTTTGCGATGAATGACGTTCGCTCGATGAACCGCCGCCGCTTCATGACCCTGACCGGATCGACACTCGCGATGCTGGGGGGCGGACAAGTCTTCGCCCAGCAGCCGCAGGGACGGCTCCGCATCGATCCCACCGAGTTTCGGCCGATTCCGATCGCGATCACCAATTTTGTGCCGGGCTCGCCGGCCGACGGCGACGTTGGCAACGGCGTCACCCAGGTCATCACCAACAATCTGAAGCGCTCGGGCCTGTTCGCGCCGGTCGACCAGGCCGCCTTCATCGAGCGCATCAGCAACATCGACGTCGCGCCGCAATTCGAGAACTGGAAGACCCTCAACGCGCAGGCCCTCGTCACCGGGCGCATGACGCGGCAGCCGGACGGACGCCTCAAGGCCGAATTCCGCTTGTGGGACGTGGTCACCGGCCAGCAGCTCGCCGGCCAGCAATATTTCACCTCGCCGGAATATTGGCGCCGCATCGCCCACATCATCTCCGACCAGATCTATGAGAAGCTGACCGGCGAGAAGGGCTATTTCGACAGCCGCGTGGTGTTCGTCGACGAGACCGGGCCGAAGGAGCGCCGCGTCAAGCGGCTCGCGATGATGGACCAGGACGGCGCCAATGTGCGCTATCTGACCCGCGGCTCCGACCTCGTGCTGACGCCGCGCTTCTCGCCGAACTCGCAAGAGATCACCTATATGGAGTTTGGCCAGGGCGATCCGAAGGTCTACCTGTTCAACATCGAGACCGGCCAGCGCGAGATCGTCGGCAACTTCCCGGGCATGACCTTTGCCCCGAGGTTCTCGCCGGACGGCCAGCGCGTCATCATGAGCCTGCAGCAGGGCGGCAATTCCAACCTGTTCGTGATGGATCTGCGCTCGCGCTCGACGACGCGCCTCACCGACACGCCCGCGATCGACACCTCTCCGTCCTACTCCCCGGACGGCGCCCGCATCTGCTTCGAGTCCGATCGCGGCGGCAGATCGCAGATCTATGTCATGGCCGCGGGCGGCGGAGCGGCGCAGCGCATCTCCTTCTCCAAGGACGACAACAACGCCACCTATTCGACGCCGGTGTGGTCGCCGCGCGGCGATTACATCGCCTTCACCAGGCAAGGCGGCGGGCAGTTCTCGATCGGCGTGATGAAGCCGGACGGCTCCGGCGAGCGGCTCCTCACCTCCGGCTACCACAACGAAGGTCCGACCTTCTCGCCGAACGGCCGCGTGCTGATGTTCTTCCGCGATCCCGGCGGCAGCGGCGGGCCGTCGCTGTTCTCCGTCGACATCTCTGGGCGCAACGAGCTGAAGGTGCCGACGCCGGGCTTCGCTTCCGACCCGGCATGGTCGCCGCTATTGTCCTCGACATCGGGCTAGCCGCTGCCCGCGGCGCGCGATGATTTGACCGCGCGCCTTTTCCGAAAACTTTGCCAGATGTTTCCCCGCGATAATTGTTCTTTAAGGTTGCACTCGGCAAACTTTTCCCATGGGTTTGTTTCTATTGATGTATTTCGACTATTGGTCACTCAAAACAACTCGACTTTAACGATGTTCCCTCAGAAAGACTTCATACCGGATCGGTAAAACTGCGCTCCAGACAGGACGCGCGTAAACACCAGATGCAGTTTGCAAGTCAGAGCGGAGAGCCGGAACAGCGGCCGCCGAAAACTTCGGCGGCGCAAATCGATTCGCTGTTCGAAGCGCCGGGCCCCTTGCTGGCCGGACTCATTTTCGTGTCGATCGGTGCGGCCCTCACCGCCCTGAGGACGGGAGAGCCGCTGATCTGGGCGTGCGTCGCACTTCTTGTGCTGGCCGGGTCCGCGCGCGCGATCGACCTGCGCCTCTATCAGGCACGTCAGGCGGTCATGACCGTCGAGGCGGCCGCACGCTGGCAGAAGCGCTATCAGATCGGGGCAAAGATCCAGGCGGCTGCGATAGGCATCTGGTGCGCTACCGCCCTGTTAGCCACGGACGACGCCGTGGCCCACATGATCGCCTTGTCGGTCACCACCGGAATCGCGGCGGGCGGCGCGGGCAGGGCATATGGCCGGCCTGCGATCTTCCACCTCCAGGCCGTGCTGATTTTCGGTCCGGCCGTGCTTGCCTTGGCGCTGCGTGGAACGCCCTACTACATCGCGATGGCGCTGGTCAGCGGCGCGTTCCTGATGGCGATCATGCAGCTCTCGGTGAATCTGCACCGAATCTTCATGGGTGCGGTCGTGGCTCGGGAACGTGAAGCCGCGCTCGCCGGCCAGTTCGATACGGCGTTGAACAACATGCCGCACGGCCTCTGCATGTTCCGCGTCGACGGACAGCTGGCGGTCATGAACCACCGCTTCGGCGCAATGATGAACCTGCCGGAAGGTCTCGCGCAACGCGGCATCAACGCGCGTGACATCGTCGCGGCGTGCGTCAGCGCCGGATCGATCTCGGCTGGCAGCGGCGAGCGGATCGTCGCGGACATCGAGAGTTCGCAAGCCAAGGAGATCATCACCGCCGATCCCGACACGCAGCGAAACCGGTCGTTGTCCTGGACTGTCCAGCCAATGGCTGACGGCGGCGCAGTGGTGCTGCTCGAGGACATTACCGACCGTCGCAGCGCCGAAGCCAAGATTACGCATCTGGCGCGCTACGACGACCTCACCGCGCTCCCCAACCGCGTTCATTTCCGCGATGAGATCGAAAGGCTGCTGGCGATCTCGCACGACGCCGAGCGCCTGTCCGCGCTGCTGTTCGTCGATCTCGACCAGTTCAAGCAGGTCAACGACACGCTCGGCCATCCCTGCGGCGACCAGCTGCTGTGCGCGGTCGCCAACCGTCTGCGCGAGATGCTGCGCCCCGAGGATTTCGTCGCCCGCTTCGGCGGTGACGAATTCGTCGTGTTCCAGGAGAACATCTCCTCGCCGGAGGACGCCGCCGCGCTGGCGCGCCGGATCGTCGAACGGCTGAGCGAGCGCTACCGCATCGACAATCATCTGGTCGAGATCGGCGCCAGCGTCGGCATCGCGTTGACCTCGCCGGAGGGTGTCAGCGCGGACACGCTGCTCAAGAACGCCGACATGGCGCTGTACCGGGCCAAGGCCGACGGCCGCGGCACCTTCTGCTTCTTCCGCGACGAGATGGCGGCGACCGTCGAGGCGCGCCGCATCCTCGAGCTCGA
The DNA here is from genome assembly GCF_055807515.1 of Bradyrhizobium sp. Kon69. Classification (NCBI taxonomy): domain Bacteria; kingdom Pseudomonadati; phylum Pseudomonadota; class Alphaproteobacteria; order Hyphomicrobiales; family Nitrobacteraceae; genus Bradyrhizobium; species Bradyrhizobium sp. Kon69. The sequence goes on from NZ_JBVVOS010000023.1 coordinate 82,028, forward strand.
CCTGCGCAAGGCGCTCGCCAACGAGGAATTCGAGCTGTTCTACCAACCGCTGGTCAATCTGAAGTCCGGCAAGATCACGACGTGCGAGGCGCTGCTGCGCTGGAATCATCCGGTGCGCGGCACGGTCTCGCCGGTCGACATCATCCCGGTCGCCGAGGACATGGGGCTGATCGTCGATCTCGGCCGCTGGATCCTGCGCCGCGCCTGCATGGAATGCATGAAATGGCCGGAGGGCGTCAACGTCGCCGTCAACTTCTCGCCGCAGCAATTCCACCAGCGCGACGTCTTGAGCGAAATCCGCTACGCACTCGAGGTTTCGGGGCTCCCGGCGCATCGGCTGGAGATCGAGATCACCGAATCCTCGCTGTTGCGCAATACCCAGCTCACGCACGACATCCTGTCGCAATTGCATGCGATCGGCGTGCGCATTTCGCTGGATGATTTCGGCACCGGCTATTCGAGCCTCAGCTACCTGCATAATTTCCCGATGCAGAAGGTGAAGATCGACCGCTCTTTCCTCGAAGGCATCGATGCCGACCGGCCGCTGACGCTGCTGCGCGGCGTGGCGCGGCTGTCGGCCGATCTCGGCATGGCGGTCGTGGTCGAGGGCATCGAGACCAATGATCAGCTCGAGCTGATCAGCGCCGACGGCACCGTGACCGAAGGGCAGGGCTATCTGTTCAGCCGGCCGGTGCCGGCAGTCCGGATTCGCCAATTGCTCAATGCCTCGCATGGCCGTCGCGGGGCTGAGGACCAGATCGTCATGGTGTCCTCGCGATCGATCGCCTGATCTTTCACTGCCTGCTCCTTCAACGTCTTGGCTCTTGTGCGCGCCCCGTGTTTTTGCGGCTGCAAAGGTTAACCCTAACGTTTCTAAGCCTTTGCAATTCCGTTAATGAACCATTAATCTCGTCACACTCGCAGAAGTTGCTTTGGAGTGTAGGGGTACTGGATGACGTCTGGAGCTGAACCGCAAACGGTGCTCCTTCCGCGGGGAGCCGCTCTGTTTGACCGCATCGATTACCGCCTGATCGAAACTCCCGAGGACCGAGACAACCTCTATCTGATGCGGTACCGGGCCTATCTGCATGCCGGACTGATCGAGCCGTCGGAGTCGCGGCGCGTGACCGATCGCTTCGACGATGCGCCCAACACCTGGAATTTCGGGGTCTATGTCGATGGAGAGCTCTGCAGCTCCGTTCGCATTCACGTCCTGACGTCCGACTGGCGAATGTCCTACACGACCGAAGTGTTTGGCGACGTCCTGCATCCCCGCCTCGACCGCGGCGAAGTTCTCATCGATCCATGCCGGTTTGTTGCTGATCCCGAAAAGCACCAGCGTTTTCCGGAGCTGCCCTATCTGACGGTGCGGCTGGCTTTTGTGGCTTGCGATCATTTCAACGCCGACACCGGGCTGGCCATGATCCGGACCGACCATCAGGCGTTTTATCGTCGCGTCTTCCTGCACGAGACCATTTCACCGGAGCCCCGCGGGTTTCCGGGCTGGCCCACCAAGAAGGCCGTGCTGATGGCGTCCGATTTCCGGAACCTGCGGGAAAAGGTCCTGACGCGTTTTCCGATCATGCGCTCCAGCGCTTTTGAGCGGCGCATGTTGTTTCAACGCAGCAGCCCGCGTCTGGCAGCTCCGCGGCCGGTGTCGCTGGCCACCCAGCGGACCCCGGACGTAGCCGCCTCGGCGACGGGTTCTGCCCGCTAGGCCCCAAGGTCTGGCCCCAGCGTCTCCACGTGAGAGCCTAAAATTCCAGCAAAGGCCGCGGTTTTTGCCGCTCGGCGCGGCTTGCCTTCACCATCGCGCCACATTTACAACCCATTAACCATGACGGTTGCTTTTCGCTGGTTGGGGGCATTTGACCGGCTGTGGCAAGGTTCCATCAAGGTTGACGGAACGTTCGCTTAACCAACCCCCTGTAGACCGGACAGCAGTGGACGAAACGTGAGCGTGGAGGCTCCGGAATGAAACATCCTATGCGCATCCTCCAGGGATTGAAGCTGGCCGCGGTGCTTGCCGTCGCGTTGTCGATGGGTGCCTGCGCCAACAAGAATGCTGCCACGGATGCGATGGCCAACGCGGCGACGCCGGGCAGTCAGCAAGACTTCGTCGTCAATGTCGGCGACCGCGTGTTCTTCGAAAGCGACCAGACCGATCTGACCCCGCAGGCGATCGTGACGCTGGAGAAGCAGGCGCAGTGGCTCCAGAGCTATCCGCGCTACAGCTTCACCGTCGAAGGTCATGCCGACGAACGCGGCACCCGCGAATACAACATCGCGCTCGGTGCCCGCCGCGCCCAATCGGTGCGTTCGTTCCTCGCCTCGCGCGGCATCGATCCGAACCGCATGCGCACGATCTCCTACGGCAAGGAGCGGCCGGTGGCCGTTTGCAACGACATCTCCTGCTGGTCGCAGAACCGGCGCGCCGTCACCGTGCTGAACGCGAGCTCCTGACACTCAGGCGCCGTTCATCTTCAGAAACCTATTATGCCGGCGCCCTCTCGGGCGCCGGTTTCGTTTCAGCGATCTGTGACGGAAACCCCTTTGTTTCAGTCACAGTTTTGGCGTACTCCCCTTCAATGTGTGGCGCGTCGAATGTTCGGTCGCAGGCCATTTCGCTTTCGTCGTCAGGGCAAGATGTCATCCAGATTTAAGGTCTTCACCGGCACCGTGGCGATCGCCGCGCTGCTCGCGTTGTGCTCGCCCGCCCTCGCACAGTCGGACGATGCAGATCCCGAGATGCGGATCGAGCGGCTGGAGAACCAGTTGCGCCAGCTCACCGGCCAGAACGAAGAGCTGCAATATCGCAACCGCCAGCTCGAAGAGCGGCTGCGGGCGCTCGAGGGCGGCGCGCAAGCTGCGCCCGGCCAGACGCCGGTCCAGCCCAATGTCGCGGCCATGCCGCCCGCACAAGCCGCGCCGGCCTATCGCCAGCCGCCGCACCAGCAAGCGGCCCAGCCGAATTACGAGCAGCCGCAGATCGCCTCTCCGGCGCCGATCGTTCAGGAGCAGCCTGCGCCCGGCGCCCCGGGCATGCGCCGCCGCGGCGATGCCTTCGACCCGAACCAGAGCCCGAATGCGCCGGGTGCGCCGCGCGCGCTCGGCGGCGGGCAGCAACCGATGCCTGCAGGTGCCCCGAGCGGCGCGCCCGGCGGCCGTGGCGCCGGCGAACCGCTTGATCTCGGCAACAGCGGCGCTCGCTATCCGCAGGCGACCGCACCCCAAGCTGCGCAGCCCGGCTATCTGCCGGCCCCAACCGGCTCTCCCGCGCCGGCAGGCGCCCCGGCGCTGACGACGCTGCCGCCCTCGGCAACGCCGCGCGACGAATTCGACCTCGGCATCGGCTACATGCAGCGCAAGGACTATGCGCTGGCCGAGCAGACCATGAAGAATTTCTCGCAGAAATATCCGAGCGACCCGCTGCTCGGCGACGCGCAATACTGGCTCGGCGAGAGCTATTTCCAGCGCCAGCAATATCGCGACTCCGCGGAAGCCTTCCTCGCCGTCACCACCAAATACGACAAATCCGCCAAGGCGCCGGACGCCCTGCTGCGGCTCGGCCAGTCGCTGGCGGCGCTGAAGGAGAAGGAGGCCGCGTGCGCCGCCTTCGGCGAAGTCGGCCGCAAATATCCGCGCGCTTCCGCCGGCGTCAAAGCCGCGGTCGACCGCGAGCAGAAGCGGGTGAAGTGCTGAGCCGCGGCGATTGATCCTGACAAGATTGATGGCGCTGCGCTAAACAGTCGGTCCATCCGCGGACGATTGCAGCGTCATGTCAGAGGACAATTCCCCGATCACGGCGCGTGAGGCCAAGCGCCTCTTCGCAGGCCTGAAAGGCGCGCAGGGACTGTTGCTCGCGGTCTCCGGCGGGCCCGACTCGGTGGCGCTGATGTGGCTTGCGGCGCGCTGGCACCGCAGCCTCGCGCGCGGCCCGCGTCTCACCGTCGTCACCATCGACCACGGCTTGCGGCCGGAGGCGGCGCGCGAGGCGCGCGAGGTCAAGCGTCTGGCGACCGGGCTTGGCTTGCCGCATCGGACCCTGCGCTGGCGCGGCGCCAAGCCGAAAACGGGACTGCCTGCCGCCGCGCGCGATGCCCGCTACCGCCTGCTTGCGCAGGCCGCGCGCGTCGCCGGTGCGACCCACGTGCTGACCGCCCACACCCGCGACGACCAGGCCGAGACCCTGTTGATGCGTCTTGTCCGCGGCAGCGGATTGGCCGGGCTGTCGGCGATGGCCCGTCTCACCGAGCGCGACGGCATCGTTCTTGCGCGTCCGCTGCTCGATGTTCCGAAGTCGCAGCTGATCGCGACCTTGAAGCGGGCGAAGATTGGCTTTGCCGACGATCCCACCAACCACGACGCTGCCTTTACCCGGCCGCGGCTGCGTGCGCTGCTGCCGCAGCTCGCGGCGGAGGGCGGTGATGCCCGCAGCCTGGCCCGGCTCGCGGCAAGGCTGGCGCGCGCCAATGCGGCCGTCGAAGTGCTGACCGATGGAGCCGAGCGCTTCCTCCGTTTGCGGGATCGCGGCGATGCGCCGCAGGCCGGCGTTCGAAGCTTCGAGGCCCCCGTGTTTGCCGCCCTGCCGGAGGAGGTCCGGCTGCGGATCCTGCTGCGGGCCATTGACGCGTTCGGGCATGAGGGACCGGCGGAACTCGGCAAGGTCGAATCCCTCCTGGCCGTGCTCGATCAGGCCATTGCCGCAAGTCCCCGCGCACCCGCAAATGGCCGGCCGGCCCTGAAGCAGACGCTTGCGGGAGCCTTGATCAGCCTTGCCGGGGGACGTATCCGCATCGAGCCGGCGCCGGCCCGGCGCAAGGGTTGATCGAGGGTGGATAGGGGCGGATCATGGCACCGGCCGTTTCGAGACCGCGCCGTGAGGACACCTTAACCAGGCAGGAAAAAGCGGGATCCGGGTGCCATTATTTCAGCGGGAATCGGACTAAGATGGGCTAAATAGTCCCATCTCGTTCCCTTGGCAGCGACCGGAGCGACACCTAGATTGTATCCGTCTAACCGAGAGGATTCCTTGGGGATTTCCTCGCGCTGCCCAAATAACTGCCCAAGGCTCAGGCCGCGATCCGCGCGACCACGAAGGAAGATCGATGAACGCCAATCTGCGCAATTTCGCCCTCTGGGTCATCATTGTCCTGCTGCTGTTGGCGTTGTTCACGCTCTTCCAGAATCCGGGTCAGCGCGCCTCCTCGCAGGACATCGCCTTCTCCCAGCTCCTAAGCGAGGTTGACCGCGGCAATGTGCGCGACGTCGTGATCCAGGGGCCGGACATTCACGGCACCTTCACCAACGGCTCGAGCTTCCAGACCTATGCGCCGAGCGATCCGACGCTCGTGAAGCGCCTCTATGACAGCAAGGTGCAGATCACCGCGAAGCCGCCCGGCGACAACGTGCCGTGGTTCGTCTCGCTCTTGGTCTCCTGGCTGCCCTTCATCGCGCTGATCGGCGTGTGGATCTTCCTGTCGCGGCAGATGCAGGGCGGCGCCGGCAAGGCGATGGGCTTCGGCAAGTCGCGCGCAAAAATGCTGACTGAAGCGCATGGCCGCGTCACCTTCGAGGACGTCGCGGGCGTCGACGAGGCCAAGCAGGACCTGCAGGAGATCGTCGAATTCCTGCGCGACCCCGGCAAATTCCAGCGCCTCGGCGGCCGCATTCCGCGCGGCGTGCTGCTGGTCGGCCCTCCCGGCACCGGCAAGACCCTGATCGCGCGTGCGGTCGCGGGCGAAGCCAACGTGCCGTTCTTCACCATTTCGGGTTCTGACTTCGTCGAGATGTTCGTCGGCGTCGGCGCTTCCCGCGTCCGCGACATGTTCGAGCAGGCCAAGAAGAACGCGCCCTGCATCATCTTCATCGACGAAATCGATGCAGTCGGTCGTCACCGTGGCGCCGGCCTCGGCGGCGGCAATGACGAGCGCGAGCAGACGCTGAACCAGTTGCTGGTCGAGATGGACGGCTTCGAGGCCAATGAGGGCGTGATCCTGATCGCCGCGACCAACCGTCCCGACGTGCTCGATCCCGCGCTGCTGCGTCCCGGCCGCTTCGACCGTCAGGTCGTGGTGCCGAACCCTGACGTCGTCGGCCGCGAGCAGATCCTCAAGGTCCACGTCCGCAAGGTGCCGCTGGCGCCCGATATCAACCTCAAGACCATCGCGCGCGGCACCCCGGGCTTCTCCGGCGCCGACCTGATGAACCTCGTCAACGAAGCCGCGCTCACCGCCGCCCGCCGCAACAAGCGGATGGTGACGCAGGCCGAGTTCGAGGAAGCCAAAGACAAGGTGATGATGGGCGCCGAGCGCAAGTCGCTCGTCATGACCGAGGAAGAGAAGTTGCTGACGGCCTATCACGAGGGCGGTCACGCCATCGTCGGCCTCAACGTCGTCGCGACCGATCCGATCCACAAGGCGACGATCATTCCGCGCGGACGCGCGCTCGGCATGGTGATGCAGCTGCCCGAACGCGACAAGCTGTCGATGTCCTTGGAGCAGATGACCTCACGCCTTGCCATCATGATGGGCGGCCGCGTCGCCGAAGAGCTGATCTTCGGCCGCGAGAAGGTGACTTCGGGTGCGTCGTCCGACATCGAGCAGGCGACGCGTCTGGCGCGCATGATGGTGACGCGCTGGGGCCTGTCCGAGGCGCTCGGCACCGTGTCCTATGGCGAGAACCAGGACGAGGTTTTCCTGGGCATGTCGGTGTCGCGCACCCAGAACGCATCGGAGGCGACGGTTCAGAAGATCGACACCGAGATCCGGCGCTTCGTCGAAGAAGGCTACAACGAAGCGACGCGTATTCTCACCGAGAAGCGCGCCGATCTCGAAGCTCTCGCCAAGGGCCTGCTCGAATTCGAGACGCTCTCCGGCGACGAGATCATCGACCTGCTCAAGGGCAAGAAGCCGAACCGCGAGTCCGTGCTCGAGCCGACCACGCCGCGCGCATCCGCGGTGCCTCCGGCCGGTAAGTCGCGCCCGCGGCCCGATCCGGATCCCGGCCTGGAGCCGCAGCCGCAGGCGTAATCGCGAACGGCAGATGGAATTGAAAAACGCGGCGGAAACGCCGCGTTTTTTTTGTTGGATGGTGCTTTTCGAACGTGGGCAACTGAGCATCTCGCGACGAACAGGTAGGTGCGCAAAGCCGCCCTTGCGCAGTGCCGACCATCTATGGGGGCAGCCGCCGTGCTGGCACCCTTACCTTTGCTCGCTCTCCGATCCCCGCGACTCATAGCGATTGGAGTCTGCGGTGATGTCGTGGCATGCTCCCCTCAATGAAGGTGCGGCTCGACCGCGCAGACAAAGGGGAGGGCAAGCCGATGCGCTTTGCGAGGGCATGGGGCGCGCTTGGCGCCGTATCGTTCGTGACATTCTCTTCCCTGTCCGCTCCATCCGCCGCCGAAATGCGCGGCGTCACCGCGACCGAGATCAAGATCGGCCAGACCATGCCCTATAGCGGGCCGGTGTCGGCTTTCGGTGCGCTCGGCAAGGGCGAGGTCGGCTATTTCAAGATGCTGAACGAGAAGGGCGGCATCAACGGCCGCAAGGTCAATCTGATCTCGCTCGACGACAGCTATGCGCCGCCGAAATCGGTCGAGCAGACCCGCAGGCTGGTGGAGAGCGACGAGGTGGCGCTGATCTTCTCCTCGATCGGTACCGCCCACAACACGGCGATCGCGAAATACCTCCAGTCCAGGAACGTGCCGCAGCTCTTCATCGGCTCCGGCGCCTCGAAGTTCGCCGACGTCGCGCAATATCCGCAGGCGACGATGGGCGTGCAGGCGCCGTTCCGCTACGAAGCGCGGCTCTATGCGCGTTACGCGCTGGCGAAGAATCCGAACGCGAAGTTCGCCGTTATCTCGCAGAACGACGATTACGGCCGCGATTATCTCGCCGGGCTGAAGGACGTGCTCGGCGAGAAATACGATACCGTCGTCACCGGCGCGACATACGAGATCCAGGACCCGACCATCGATTCCCAGGTCGTGAAGCTCAAGGCGTCGGGCGCCGATGTATTCGTGATCGCGGCGACCCCGAAATTCGCGGCACAAGCGATCCGCAAATCCTTCGAGATCGGCTGGCGTCCCATGACGTTCCTGTCCAACGTTGCGGTGTGGGTTTCGACGGTGATGGAGCCGGCGGGACTGGAAGCCGGCACCGGCATCCTCTCCACCGCTTACGTGAAAGACCCCGACGATCCCGCCTGGAAGGACGATTCCGGCGTCAGGGGCTGGCGCGAGTTCATGACCAGATATTTGCCGGAGGCCGACCAGCACGACACCAACTACGTCAACGCCTACAACAGCGCGATGGCGCTGGAGGCTGTGCTGAAAGCCTGCGGCAATGATCTGTCGACCGAGAACATCCTCAAGCAGGCGTTTGCGATCCGCGATCTCGAATTGCCGATGCTGCTGCCCGGCATCAAGGTCAACACCGGCACCACCGATCATGTCCCCGTCGACCAGATGCAGTTCATGCGCTTCAACGGCAAAAGCTGGGAGCGCTTCGGCGACCTGCAGACGGGCAATTGATGATTGATGAGGGATCGGCTTTTTGGTCGATCCACTGCGCGAGTCCGGAACTCGGATCATCTCTCCCGATTGGGGAAGGTTTGACTTCCTGGACGCCAAATTCAAAGCGCTGAGACGGGTACTGAAAACCCGATCAGCCTGCGAACGCTTGCTATGTCTGCTACGCCCTCGGAAGCGAGGAGGGGCAACTCACCTTGGCGCGTCGACTACGGGCCAACACCGGAAATATCTGCTATCGTTCGACGTATGTTGCGAACGCACAATTGGATCACGACAACCGGCGGTCCTCACCTGCTGATTGCTGACGAACAACTCCCGCATTGGCGGGGTATCGAAGGATGGCGCGATCATGAAGATCCGGCCGACCAAAGCGACTATGCCCGTGCATGTAGAGTGAGAACTTGGCTGGGATCAATTGCCTGCTACCAAGGCAGCGCTGTTGTGCTATCTGGCGATGCCGGCGACATCGCGTGGTGCTCCAGTGGTCACCGTGACAGGGGCTTTCTCGTTCAATGGCTTGGGGTTGATGACGAAAGACTCATCGAACCTGCGTTGCAGAGTCCACAACTACGGAACCTTCTGAAAAGTTCAAATGCTGAACGCCTGGAATTCGGCACAGGTGCGTCCGGTGCAATGTGGTTGCTAGATGCATCGGATAGAGGAGACGATTTGCGCAGTAAACATCAGGTTCTGTCGTTACGACCAGGAAGCTATCTCGCGAGAGCCGCTTACTACCGATCTGCCGGGCTTGCGATCGTCGTTCGCGAAATTTGCTGGATCGGTCCACTTTCTGACGAAGTCGGCTAAGGAGCAGACGGCGAAGTGGCCCGAGCGCCTGTTCAAGTCTGCTTCACGCTTTAAAGCGGACGTCGCATTCACAGGACACGCCCGGGAGCTACGTTTTCACTTCGGCGGCGTCGCAGCCGCATCGTCCCGAACGTGGATTACTGCGATATCGTCTGTATAGATCCGCTTCCAGCCCTTGAGCATGTCCAGGATCTGCGGTCCGGGCGCATCGGCGGCCAATAGCGTTGCGTCGATCTTGTATTCGTCGAGCAGGCGCGGAAGCAGCTCGGGCTTCTTTCCCTCGGTCGACTTGAAGAAGTCCATGACGAATTTCTCACCGTAGAGCTCGGCGCGGCCGTCGACGTAAACGGGGATGTCGCGCGAGATCAGATAGCCGCCGAACTGATAGGCGTTGAAGACGCGCTGGACCTTGCGTTGCTCGAGAAAGTCGACTGCCGCGACCGGCGTTTGCGTCATCGTGAAGGTGAAGCGGTGGTGGCCCATGTAGAGCGAGGTCGAGGTCCAGCTCGCGGCGACGATCATCAGCGCGCCAAGCGCGGTGACATAGCGGGCCGGCCAGCGGTCGGCGCCGGTTGCGTCCGGCTGCGGGCGCGAGGCCAGCTGGCCCAGCGGTTTTGCCAGCACCAGCGGCACCAGGAACGCGAACGCCTCGATGCTCCTGACGTGGGTCAGCGCGCTCCAGGTCAGGAACAGGATCAGGAAGATCCTGGGCGCCGAGAGCACGAGGCCGCGATAATAGCCGAACGCGATCAGACCGAGCAGGGCACCCTCGAACGAGGAGAAGGTGGCAAAGTTCGCCGGCATCCATTCGAAGATCAGCGAGAGCAACTCGCCAAGGCTCAAGATGTTGGTGGCGCCCAGCAGCGTTCTCCAGCCGTACGGCGTACAGCAGCTCGCGACCAGTGCACCGATGCCGAACAGCACCCAGCGCAGGAACAGCTGAAGCCGACGCCCCTTCTCGGCGTGCTCGACGGCCTCAAGCGAGATCGGACCGATCAGCGCCAGACCGAGCACGAATCCGCCATGCAAGTTCGCCCACAGCGCCATCAGCGGCAGCCAGTACCAGGACGGCGCGCTCCTGCGGTCGGCAGCCGCCATCAATAGGCCGACCCATGCCACCATGACAGGCAGCGCCAGGATGTGCGGACGCGCCAGGACGTGATGCAGCGACAGCAGCAGGGCCAGCATCGCAAACAGCACTGCGCGCGGTGCCTCGATCTGCGCGTCGAGCAGATAGACGAAGATCGCGGCCGTGAGCGCGACTCCCGTCGCGGTGAGGATGACGGGACCTGCCCAGCCCAATTGTGCATGAGCGAGAGCGAACAGCACCTGCGACAGCCACGACGTCGAGATCCACAACGCGCCCGTCCGCGTGAAGGAATAGATGTCGGTGTACGGCATAGCGCCGTGATCGAGAATCCATTGTCCGATCTTGATCTGCCAGAACGAGTCGGAGTCCTGAAGCAGCGTGTCGCCGACATACATGAAAAAGAGATAGGCGCCCGCACCGACGCACAGCGGCACCAGGGCTCGCGCACGACCCTGCACCGTGATGCTGTTGGCAAAGGAAAGGGACATGCCGCCTCGTCGTCCTGTTGTTTTTGTCGGGGTGCCGAGCGATCGACATTGGACCACGTCGGTCATAATTCCGGGTAAACCGGGGACGCCGGGCCGGCCGGATGTCTCGACAATTTAACGGATCGTTTTAGATTTCGGTTTACCATCGGCGAATACACGCAAACCGCTCTGTGTTTCCGCAGCCGAATTAACTGCGGCGCAATTCTTTGCCACTACGTTCGGTTTCATGGTCGAGCGGCGCTGGGAAGCCCAAACAGACCAGATCAGTTGTAGCCTCGTGTACTCATTTGGAGCTCTTTATGAAGAACCTCGTTGCGAATTTCGCGAAAGATGAATCCGGCGCCACCGCCATTGAATACGGTCTGATCGCCGCCGGTATCGCGCTGGCGATCATCACTGTCGTCAATAACCTGGGCTCCACGTTGAACGCCAAGTTCAACTCGATCTCGTCCAGCCTCAAGTAAGACTGAACGGACCAAGAGTAGAAAGAGCCTTGTCCCGGACAAGGCTCTTTTCTTTTGTGCCAAGCCTTTTGTGCCAAGCCTTTCGTGCCAAGTCTTGTTCCGGCCAAGACTTGTTCCAGCGAAGTCTTGTTCTAGCGAAGTCCTTTCTTCGCCGAAGCCGTCGCGTCCATGCGAGTCCGCGACGGTTAAACGCCTGATCCGTGGTTCACGGTGCTGAGGGTGGTTTCGCCGGTGCGTCGTCGCGGACGTGAATGACGGCAAGGTCATCCGCGTAGAGCCGCTTCCAGCCCGGCACATGGTCCATGATCCTTGCGGCGGGAGTCGATCCGTTCAGCAGTGTGGCGTCGATCTGGTAGCTATCGAGCAGATGCAGCAGAGTCTCCGCGTTCTTGCCCTCGATGGCGTCGAAATAGTCAAGCACGAATTGCTCTCCATACAGCTCGGCACGGCCATCAATGAAGGTCTTGATATTGCGGGAGATCAGATAGCTCCCGATCGGCGCGGTGCTGAAGATACGCTGCGCGTGCCTTCGCTCGAGCAGGTCGACTGCAGCGCGAGGGGTCGGATTGCCGATAAAGGCATACCGCGTCGGCGTGGCATAGGACCGCGTGATAGCCCAGCTGGTCGCAACGATCACGAGCGCGGCGATCGCGGTCACTACAAAGGACGGCCGTGCTTCAGCCCGTGCGAGCACGACCGCTCTGGCCGCGCCCAATTGTTCGCTCAACGGTTTCGCCAGCACGAGCGGGGTCAGCAACGCAAAGACCTCGATGTTTCTGACGTGGTTGAGTGCCGCCCAGACCAGGCCGAGCAGCAGAAGAATGCGGGTCCACGGCAGCACCAATCCTTTGTGGTAGCCGAGGGCGATCAATCCGAGCAGGCTGGCACCAAACAAGTCGAACGAGCTGAAATCGGCGGGCATCCACTCCGAGATCTGCGAGAGCAACTTGCCGAGGCTGAGGATTTTCGCCGATGCGAGCGGCGTATTCCAGCCATAGGGCGTGCAGCAGCTTGCGGCAAGCGCAGCGAGCCCGAACAAGGCCCAGCGCGACGCCAGTGCAAAGCGGTCCTTGCGATCGGTGGACGCGATCGCATCGAGGCCGATGGGCCCAATCAGCGCCAGCCCCATGACGAAGCCGCCGTGAAGATTGGCCCATAGTGCCATCAAGGGAAGCAACAGCCACGACGGCGCGGTGCGCCGATCGGCGGCCGCCAGCAGCCCGCCGACAAAGGCCAGCATGACAGGCAGTGCCAGCATGTGCGGGCGGGCGAGAAAGTGGCCCATCGACATGAAGAGGAGCGGGGTGACGAGCAGAAAGGCGCGCACAGGCTCCAGATACGGCTCAAGCAGGTAGACGAAAATCGCCGCGGTCGCTCCGATCGCGAGCGACGTCAGGATAACTGCCCCCGACCAGTTCGACGGCTCGTAAGCCAGCGCGAACAGGACTTGCGACAGCCAGGAGCTCGAGATCCAGGGCTCGCCGGCTCGCGTGAAGGAATAGATGTCGGTGTAGGGCAGGGCGCGGTGTTCGAGAATCCACTGCCCGATCTTGATCTGCCACAGCGTATCGGTATCCCGCAGCATGATGTCGCCGATGCCCAGGAAGAACAGGTAGACGCCGGCGGCGATGCAGAACGGCAGAAGCCAGCGCGCAACACCGCGGACGGGCACGCTGCTTGTCATGGAAATCGACATCGGACTCTCGGGGCTGAAACGACAGCACGCAGCAGCGCGCAAGCATCGGCAACCTGAGCATGATCGCTTTTAAGTTGAGGTAAACCGGATCGTCATACCGCGGCCGCGCCAAGCAAGAATGCGTTTACCTGCTCTCCTCGCGTCGAAGTTTGCGTCGCGCGCATATGCTCATTTGCGTCTTGTATTCCGCCCTGAATAGTTGTTCAGTTCTTGAGGGCGATTTGGGCGAAGATTAGCGAAAAAGCATGCGGTCGAGCTTTGCGCCGGACCGGATGCTGGGGACAGGAAGCGCGCCATGGTCTATCGGCGGACGCATCAAGTGGTGAAGCGCCTTGCGGCCCGGCGCAGTGCGATACTGGCGGCGGCGCGGGAGGCGGCGGCGGAAGGCGGGATGGCGGCGGTGCAGATTGCGCCGGTCGCGCTTCGTGCCAGCGTCGCTGCGGGTACGGTCTACCGCTACTTCCCATCCAAGGCCGATTTGATCTCCGAATTGATCGCCGAAGTCTCCCGCGACGAGCTCACGGCGATCCGGCGAGCCGCCGATGCCGCGCCGGGGCCGTCTTCGGCGCTGGCGGCGGCGGTGACCACCGTGGCGGTGCATACCCTGTCACAGCGCAGGCTCGCTTGGGGCATCCTGGCCGAGCCGGTCGATGTCGATGTCAGCGCTTCACGCCTCGCCAGCCGGCGCGAGATCGCGGGCGAGATGGCCTCGCGGATCGACGCCGCCGTGCGCGCCGGCCACCTGCCGGCGCAGGACACCGCACTCGCCGCCACCGCGCTGCTCGGCGCCTTGCACGAGGCCTTGGTCGGACCGCTCGCGCCGGACAATCTCGACGATCCCGCCAGGATGCGCGATGCCGTGCAGACCGTGACGCTGCTGGCACTCCGCGCGGTCGGCGTCATGGACGCCCGCGCCAGGGGTCTCGTCGTGCAGCAGACGCTGCTGCCGGCGGCGAAAGCGCTGGTTGGGGCCTAAAACGTCAGTCTGATCGGCCGGCGGACCTGATCGCGCCCAGGCCATTGCCAGAGCTCGCCTTTGGGAAAAACCTCAGCACATTCGCCGGACCCGCCGGCTACTGTGCATGGGGTTGTTTTCGACATTTTTTGTTTGCCGCGTGTTGGCGGGCCTAGATATTCGCTTCGCCCTCGGGGCCGACCGAGGCGATGCGCACCATGTTGGTGGTGCCGGGGATGCCGAGCGGCACGCCGGCGACGATGATCACGCGCTGGCCGGCCCGGACGAAGCCGTCGCGGAACGCGATCTGGCCGGCGCGGCTCACCATGTCGTCCTGGTCGCGCGCATCTTCCGCCACCACGCAATGTATGCCCCAGACGACCGACAGCCGGCGTCCCGCCGCGACGTTCGGCGTGATCGCCACGATCGGCGGCTTCGGCCGCTCGCGCGCCACGCGCACGGCGGTCGATCCCGAGCTGGTCCAGCAGATCAGGGCCGGCAGGTCGAGCGTCTCGGCGATCTGCCGCGCGGCGTCCGCGATGGCATCGCCGGCGGTGGCTTCCGGGGCGGGGCGCTGTGCGGTGATGACGGAGCGATAGATCGGGTCGCGCTCGACCTCCTCGCCGATGCGATTCATGGTCGAGACGGCCTCGACCGGGAATTTGCCGGCCGCCGATTCCGCCGACAGCATGATGGCGTCGGCACCTTCGTAGACGGCTGTGGCGACGTCGGAGACTTCGGCGCGGGTCGGCACCGGCGACTGGATCATCGATTCCAGCATCTGGGTCGCGATCACCACCGGCTTGCCGGCGCGCCGCGCCATGCGCGTCATCTGCTTCTGCAGGCTCGGCACGCGTTCCAGCGGCAGCTCGACGCCGAGGTCGCCGCGCGCCACCATCAGGGCGTCGGAGGCGTCGATGATGTCGGCGAGGCGATCGATCGCCTGCGGCTTCTCGATCTTGGCCATCACCGCCGCACGGCCGCGGATCATCTTCTTGGCCTCGAGCACGTCGTCGGCGCGCTGCACGAAGGACAGCGCGATCCAGTCGACGCCGGTGACCAGCGCCGCCTCGAGGTCGGCGCGGTCCTTCGGCGTCATCGCCGAGACCGGCAAGTCGGTGTCGGGCAGGCTGACGCCCTTGCGATCGGACATCCGGCCGCCGACCACGACGCGCGTCACCGCGTGATCTTTCGAGGTCTCCTCGGCGATCAGCCTCACCTTGCCGTCGTCGAGCAGCAGCGAATGACCCGGCCGCAGCGCGGCCAGGATCTCCGGATGCGGAAGCTGGACGCGAGTGGTGTCACCCGGCGCCTTGTCGGAATCCAGCGTGAAGGTCTGCCCGTTCTGGAGCTGGACCGCGCCTTCGGCGAAGGCACCGAGCCGGAGCTTTGGCCCCTGGAGATCGACCAGAATGCCGATCGGCCTGCCATAGCTGCTCTCGACGTTGCGGATCGTCGCCACCAGCTCGCGCATCTTGTCGTGCGGGGTGTGGCTCATGTTGATGCGGAACAGGTCGGCGCCGGCCTCGAACAGGCGGCGGATCATCGCGAGGTCCGAAGAGGCGGGTCCCAGGGTCGCGAGAATCTTGATACGGCGAAGACGCCTCATGGCTTATTTCCAGACGGGGGCGAGGGAGCTGGCGGGAGGCCAGGCGCGGCGGGGGGCGTACCACCGGGCGGGCCATTGGGCAAACCCGGAACCCCCGGGCCAACCGGGCCGGGAAGACCGGGCACGCGCTGCTGTTTTGACGGCTGCTCGTTGGCATCGGTGAGCTGCACGGTCCAGGCCCGCTGCTCGCCGGTATCGACCTCGAAATAGCCGGTCCGGTCATAGCCGCGCGCGAGGCAATCCTCGGTGCCGCGGATGGTGAACTCCTTGTCGCGCGAGCACATGAAGGCCTGGCCCGACCATTCGCCGCCGCGGTCATAGTCGATGGCGTAGATGTAATAGAAGCGGGCCACCAACGTTCCCCGCAGCAGGGTCTCGCAGGAGCGGGAGGAGATGTTCCACCAGCCCTCGGTGGTCCAGCCCTCGGCATCCTTGTAGCCGAGCGCGATGCCGACCCGACTCGATGTGTTGTTGCAGAGCCGGAAATCGGCCGAGGCTGGGCTGGCCCAAAAGCATAGCAAGCCAACCACCAGCACCGGGACCAACCGGGCGAGCAAGCGAAGGGGGGAGCGGGGAGATTCGGCGATCATTGTCGCGGAAGCTATATCAGATCATTGACGATTTGGCGTAGGGCCCGGGAACTGCCCCAAGCCGGCTTCGCGCCCGTTTGCGCCGCGATATGGCAAAATCTGTGACAGGCCCCACCTGATCTCGTAAGGGTGACCCATCCAGGTCCAGCCAATTTCGCAAAGCCGAGGGATCCAGCCATGGCAATCGACGACAAAACCAGAACGGAACTCGAGGCTGCCGCTTTCCGGCGCCTGGTCGATCATTTGAAGACGCGGACGGACGTCCAGAACATCGACCTGATGAATCTCGCAGGCTTCTGCCGCAACTGCCTGTCCAACTGGCTCAAGGACGCCGCCGACGCCCAAGGCGTCGCCTTGAGCAAGGACGAGAGCCGGGAAGCCGTCTATGGCATGCCTTACGAGGCGTGGAAGTCGAAATACCAGGGCGCGGCCACGCCTGAGCAGCTCGATGCCATGAAGAAGGTTCATCCCGGGCACTGAACGGCCTCGTCGGCAGCCTGATGTGCGGTACCCTTGAGTCGCATCACACAACAGCTTTCTTCGACGCGCCGTAGGAAGGTGTGGGCGCGCTGTGGACGAGCGCGATGCTGCCTTGAACCCGAGAGGCCCGAACCCTAAGGGTCTAACCAGCACGCGCGGTGAGGATGCCGGCGTCACCTCGTTTTGCCAGTTCCATTGGGAGTACCAAGATGGCCACCTCCGCCGCCGTCCGCGACGACGAGCCCGCGACGAAATTTGCCAAGGACCAGCTCAAGTCCATCATCGAGCGCATCGAGCGGCTGGAGGAAGAGAAGAAGGCGATCTCCGACGACATCCGCGACGTCTTCGCCGAGGCCAAGGGCAACGGCTACGACGTCAAGGCGCTGCGCACCATCGTGCGCATGCGCAAGCAGGACCCGAACGAGCGCGCCGAGGCCGAGACGATCCTCGAGACCTACATGCAGGCACTGGGGATGATCTGAGCTATCGGTGTCGTCCTGGCTTTTGCCAGGGCGACACCATGTCGATCGAAGGAGACCGCGGTGACTGCGCCGCCGCTGCCGCGCGAGGTAAGCCGTGCCTACGACGCTTTTCCGGCGTCGATCGGCAAGCGCCTGCTTTGGGTGCGCGAGCTGATCTTCGCGATCGCCGCGGCGCATGAAGGCATCGGCCGTCTCACCGAAACATTGAAATGGGGCGAGCCCGCTTATCTCACCGAAGAGACCGGCAGTGGCAGCACGATCCGGCTCGGCCGCCTGAAGGACTCCGCGCACGCAGCGATTCTGTTCAACTGCAAGACGACGCTGGTCGATACCTTTCGCGAACGCTTTCCCGATCAGTTCGAATATCGGCAGACCAGGGCGCTGCTGTTGCCGGTGTCGGGCAAGCTGCCGAAGCAGGACCTATCGGTCTGCCTGTCGCTGGCGTTGACGTATCATCTGGATCGACGAAGGAAGAAGCGTTAGCGGCGCGCGAAGACCTCAGCGCAACGCGGCGGTCCGCATGACGAAGGACGTCGTCTCGAGCTTGGCGGTGGCGGTGCCCGAGAAACTGTCGCAGGACAGGCCCTGCATCGGATCGTCGGCAAAACCCATGGCGATCACAGACTGCGGCTTGACGAAGTAGGCGCGCATTGCGGCCGTGTCGAGCTCGCCCATCAGCGTGACCGACATCGCGCGGCTGGCGCTCGGCGACAGCATCACGATCTTGAGCCAGATGCTTTCGCCCTTGGCTGCGGAGAGCCGGGTCGCGGTTGCGACCAAGCCATCGACGCGCTTGCCGACCACCGTGTTGATCTCGGTCGCGGGCGCAAGGTTGCGCGACGCGGCGGTGGGACGGGCGGAGCGCGGGATCGGCGCGGAGGCGGCGACGACATTGGCGCGGTCGACCGGGGAGGCGGACGCCGGCGCGTAGGCCAAGGCCTGATAGGCGGCGCTGGACACGCTCGCGGTCGGCTGCGGATCGGTGGCGGCCGCAAGCGCCTGCCGTGCCTTCAGCGCAGCCACTTGAGCTGGCGTCGCCTGCTGCGGCGTAGCCGGCGCGTCCCAGAAGCCGCGGGCATTGATGATGTCGGCGGGCGTCTCGGGCTTGGCGTCAGCAGATTTGCCGGCGGCCGGCTTGTCAGCCACGGGCGCCGGCTTCGACTTGGGCAGCGCGACGACCTGCGCATCGGCCGAGGCGAGCTGGATCGTCGCGGCGACTGACGGCTTGGCGCGTGGCGTCGGCACCGGCTCGGCCGGCTTGGTCGCGGCGGCGACCACGGTCGGCGCTACAGGTTTCGCGGCCGGAGCGGGCGCGCCCTCGTCATCCTCGTCGTTGCTCGCGGCGGCCGGAGCCGGCTTGCCCTTGAACAGGGCGGCAAAGAAATTCGACTTGCTGCCGGAATCCTCGCCGCTGCCGCGGCGCTCGATCTCGGCCTTGGCGAGCTCATAGCCCTTCAACGGCGTGCCGTCGGTCGGGACATGGACGGTGCGTCCGTCCGGGAAGACCCGGGCAAGCTGGTCATGCGTCATGCGCGGCCAATGCCGGATGCTGCCGGTGTCCAGATGCACGAACGGCGAGCCGGAGGTCGGGTAGAAGCCGACGCCGCCGCGCTGGAGGCGCAGGCCGGCGAAGCGGATCTGCTCCAGCGGCACGTTCGGGATGTAGAAGTCCATCGCATGCCCCAGCATGTGCTGGCTGAAGCGCGCCACGCCGGAGGAGCGGCGGCGGAGCATGGAGTTGGTGGCGGGCGAGCGGTAGGCGGAGATGATCTGGATCGGCTGCTTGCCGTCGACGTCGCGATAGACTTCCCAGAGGATGTCGAAGAGGTGACGGTCCATGACCGTCTCGTCCTGGCTGCGCCAGTCGCGCAGGAAGTGGTTGAGCTGCTTCAGCGCGGCCTCGTCATAGCGCCCGTCGCGCTTGAAGGTGACGGTGAGGTCTTCGCCGGAATGGGTGTGGTGGAACGAGAGCGTCTTGGTCTCGTTGAGCGCGGCGGCGTCATGAACTGAACCCGCGGCAGCAAGCAGCAATACGGCAGCGAGGCCGATCCGTGATCCGGCCTTCACTCCCGCATGGGACAACGACAGCACAGCAAATTGGCGTGCGATACCAGTCAGCACGTTAGAGCCCACCCAGTCGACGAGCGTTCAAAATGGACTCTCCCGCTAACCCCGTTAGCGCGCGAAAGAGGATGAACGCTTTGTTAAAGCGAGAAGGTTAATTCGAGGTTGACCTTCCCGCCCCCAAACCAAGTCAGATCGCGAACCTAACCGGGTGAGTGTGGCAAAAAAACGCCCGCTGCCCGGGGGCAGGTGGAGAATGGTTAACGTTAAGCGACCCCATCCAGAGGATGAGGTCGCTGATTTTACTGCGGAATTCAGGAAATCAGACCCCGGGGCGGGCCTGGCTCAGCGGGTGAACACCCGCTGCTGCTGCGGCCGGCGACCGACCGGGGCCGGCGGCGGGGTCGGCGCGCCGAACAGCCGCTCGAAGAAGTTCGGGCCGGACGAGCCGCCATTGGCCGCCAGGACGCCGTTCGGCAGCGTCGTTGCCGGGCGTGAATAGCTCGGCTGGGAGTGCGCCACGACGTTCTCGAGATCCTTGCCGCGACCGTTCTTCAGGATGTTGATCATGGTCGCGTCGCGGCCATAGACGTCCTTGCGGAATTGCAGCTTGCCGCCATCGTCCACGAATGCGGTCTGATAGGTGATGTTGACCGGGATCGGGGTCGGGAATTTCAGGTCGATCTCACTCTTGCCGTACATGCTGCGCACGCGCTCCGGCGTGTACTTCTCGTTCGGCATCGCGATGTTGAGCAGGACCGACGCGTACTGATCCGGGTTCTGCACGCGCATGCAGCCGTGGCTGAACGCGCGTTCGTCCCGGGCGAACAGGTTCTTGTCCGGCGTGTCGTGCTGATAGACCAGGAACTTGTTCGGGAAATTGAAGCGGATGCGGCCGAGCGCGTTGGCCTCACCGGGCGGCTGCGAAATGTGCACGGAGCCGTCGCGGTTCTGCTCGAGCTTGAGGCCCATGCGCTGGAGCACGGTCGGGTCCTGCTGGAGCGCCGGCAGATATTCGTTGTAGACGATCGACGGCGGCACGTTCCACGTGGGATTGACCGTGATGTACTTCATCGTCTCGGTGAGCAGCGGGGTCGCGTGCGTGCCGGGCTTGCCGGTGACGACGCGGGTGGTCCAGACCTGCTGGCCGCGCTGCATCACCTTCAGCGTGTAGTCGGGAATGTTGAGGATGACGTAGGCATCGCCGAGCGAGGGCACGCCCAGGTCGCGCGGCAGCCAGCGCCAGCGCTCCATGTTCACCAGCACCACGTCGATCTGCTTGTCGCGCTTCGGGGTGTTGATCGCCTTGACCGTCTTGTCGTCGAGGATGCCGGTCGCCTTGAGTTCGGCGCTGTTCTGGAACTTGCGCACGGCTTCTGCGACCGCCGCGTCATAGCGGGTATCGTTGGCGTTCTCCGCGATGCCAAGCTTGGCGCGCAGCTGCGGCACGCGCGGATCCTCAACGACGATTTCAGCCTGCTTCTTGCCGGCCGGGGTGTATTTCAGCGTTGGACCATCGGCGATCTCGATCACCGGGCCGTTGCCCTGGCCGCGGAGCTCCGCGAGCTTCGCCTTCAGCTCCTTGTAGAGCTTCTGCGGCGGATTGTAGCTGTCGAGCGCCGCGGAGGCGTCCGCCGCCGTCGTGACCTTGGCGAGCACCTCGTTCGGATCAACCGGATGCTCGGGATAGAGGATGTCGCCGCTGACCTGCGACCAGTGCATGCGGCCGCTCTGAGCTTGGCGCGCATAGTCGAACATGCTGGCAGTGAGCTTGAGCTCGGCATCGGCGAGCGTATCGGGTGTCGTGGCTGCTGCGAAGTCCGGCAGCGGGTAATCGGCGGGATTGAGACCGTCGGACGCCGCGTCCTTCAGCCGTGCGATCACGCCCTTGGCCGCAGCGGTCAGGCTGCCGGCCTGGGTCCAGACCGGCGCGAAGTCGCGTGCACCGTAAAACTTCTCGATCGCCGCGCGCTCGTTCTTGCGGTCGAAATAGCGCGAAGTCTTGGCGCCGATGATGTCCTTGAGCTTGTCGGCGACCGGCTGGTCGGCCGCGGGAACGTTGCTCGCGGCCTTCACCGGCTCCGAGGACGGAGCCGCAGCGGTGGCGGGCGCGGCCGGCGTTGTCGCCGTGTCGGCCTTGGCAGGTTCGATCTTGGCAGGTTCCGTCTTCGCCGTCTCGCTCTTCGGCGCCTCGGTCGCCGGCGTGGTGGCGACGTCGGAAGGCTTGGTCTCGACCTTGTCGGGCGCGGGCGCGGCTTCGGCCTTCACGGGCTCCTTGACCGGCTCCTTGGCCGAGTCCTGAACCGTGGCGGTGGTGTCGAGCTTGATGTCGGATGCGGTCGGGGGCGGGACGTTTGCGGGTTCGGGGCGCGGGATCGCGGCTTCGATCGCGAGCTCGGCAGCGCTGCTGCGTGCCTGATCCTGCGCCAGGGCCGAGCTGGCCGATACCGTGAGGAAGGTCGCCGCGACCGTCATCAAGACACGGTCAAAGCCTGCACGGTGGTTCAAACAGTCACGCATTGTGTCGCACCCCTCGGGTGAACTGTCCCCCGTGGAACAGCTTCGTTATCGCCTATTGAGCTTCGGCTAAACCGCGCCGGCCTCTCGAAAGTTGCACGCCTGCACGCAACGAATCCTACGCAGACGATATACAGGCCCCGATTTCGCAGCCAGCGCTACCCGGGACAACTCACGACAAACTGACTTCAAGCAAGCCTCTTGGCAACGGATTGTGCGCTTCTGCCACGCGCTTTTCCCTGTGTCTGTCACTTCCAAGTCACGGTTCAAATCGCAGTCGAATTCCGTCGTCGTACGAACGGCTTACAGTCGTATCGCTCCGCCCGGACGAACCTCCGTTCGCGTCAGGCTCAGTGCGTCTCCTCACCGCTTTTGCCGCCATGGCCGGGAACCCCGGCCTCATCGAGTTTGCGGTAGAGGGTGGACCGGCCGATTTTGAGGCGGCGGGCGACCTCGGACATCTGTCCGCGGTAATGCGAGATCGCGAAACGGATGATCTCGTTCTCGATGTCCTCCAGCGGCCGGACGTCGCCGGTCGCGGTCAGCATGGAGAGAGCACCCGCTTGCGGCAGCGGTGCGATCGGTATGTCATTACCCGACACGACGGAGGGGGCCGCGATTGGCTCCAGCATTAGCGGCGCGGTCGGAATGTCTGTTCCCGGATGCGGCTGCGAGGCGATCAGGGGGAAGTCGTCGAGGCCAAGCTGGTCGCCATCGCTCATCACCACGGCCCGGTAGACCGCGTTTTCGAGCTGGCGGATGTTGCCGGGCCAATCGAGCTGGGCGAGATGCGCAACGGCCTCGCCGCTGATGCCGGTGATGGGGCGGTTCTCCTCGGCGGCAAAGCGGGCCAGGAAATGCCTGAGCAGATGCGGAATGTCCTCGCGCCGGGCGCGCAGCGATGGGATCGTGAGCGGCAGCACATGCAGGCGATAGAACAAGTCTTCCCGGAAGTGGCCCTGCTTGACCCGCTCAAGCAGCCTGCGGTTGGTCGCCGAGATGATGCGGACGTCGACCTTCACGGGTCTGCGGCCGCCGACCGCTTCGACCGCACCTTCCTGGAGCGCGCGAAGCAGCTTGACCTGCGCGCTCAGCGGCAGCTCGCTGACCTCGTCCAGGAACAGCGTGCCGCCATGGGCTTCGACGAACTTGCCGGTGTGGCGTTCGGTGGCGCCGGTGAAGGCACCCTTCTCGTGACCGAACAGGATGGACTCGACGAGGTTGTCGGGGATCGCGCCGCAATTGACCGCGACGAACGGCTTTGCCTTGCGCTCGCCGCTGCCATGGATGGCGCGCGCGAACATCTCCTTGCCGACCCCGGACTCGCCCTCGATCAGCACCGGGATCGATGAGTTTGTTGCTTTCTGCGCCGCGCGCATCACGCCCGTCATCGCCTCGGCGCGGGTGATGATGTCGGAGAAGGTCAGCCGGCCCTCGCGGCTGTGACGGATGCGCTGCAATTCACCCTTGAGCGCGGACGAATTGAGCGCGTTGCGAAGAGAGACCTGGAGCCGCTCGAGGCCGACCGGCTTGACCACGAAATCGGCCGCGCCCGCGCGCATCGCCGAGATCACATTGTCGATGCCGCCATGGGCCGTCTGCACGATGACCGGGATGCTGAGACCCGCTTCGCGGATTTTCGCCAGCACGCCCATGCCGTCGAGGCCGGGCATCACGAGATCGAGGATGACGCCGTCGATGGCCGCGTCAGGGGCGGTGAGGGCGGCAATCGCCGCGTCGCCGGAGTCCACCACGATCGTCTCATAGCCGCATTTCTGCACCATGTTTTCGACCAGCCGGCGGGCTACAGCGTCGTCGTCGGCGATCAAAATACTGGCAGCCATGGTGTTCCCCGCACGCTACTACTATCTGTCTCGAATCGGGGCACTCTGGCCGAAGCCGATTAACGCACTGTTAAATCCTGATGCCCCCGCCCGCCGTCGCGATTGTTGAACACAGGTTTCCCACACAATGAATTCGCGCTCCAAGCCTGCAGTTAAGAAGTCCGCCATCAGCAAGCCCGCTCTCCGCAAGCCGAACACCAAGACATCCGCAGCCAAGGCAAAACCCTCCAAGCGTGCACCCGCCAAGCCTTCGCTTGCCAAGCCTTCACCCGCAAAGCCTGCGAGCAAGACCGGCAAGCTTCCGGAGTGGAACCTCGCCGACCTCTATTCCGGGATCGATGCGCCGGAAGTGGCGCGCGATCTCGCAAAGATGGATGCCGATTGCGTCGCGTTCGAGACGGACTACAAGGGCAAGCTCGCAACAGGAACAGCAAAGGAAGATGGCGGAAAATGGCTCGCTGAAGCCGTGCGACGCTATGAGGCGATCGACGACCTCGCCGGCCGTCTCGGCTCCTATGCCGGTCTCGTCCATGCCGGCGACAGCGTGGACCCCAAGATTTCAAAGTTTTACGGCGACGTTTCCGAGCGCCTGACGGCGGCATCGACGCATCTGCTGTTCTTCGCGCTCGAGCTCAATCGCGTCGATGACGATATTTTGAACCGCGCGATGCAGGCCACCGAGCTCGCGCACTACCGTCCCTGGATCGAGGATCTGCGCAAGGAGAAGCCGTACCAGCTCGACGACAAGCTCGAGCAGCTCTTCCTGGAGAAGGCGCAGACCGGATATTCCGCCTTCAACCGGCTGTTCGACCAGACCATCTCGGGCTTGCGCTTCAAGGTCGGGCCCAAGGAGCTCGCGATCGAGCCGACGCTCAATCTGTTGCAGGACCGCGAAGGCGCCAAGCGCAAGGCTGCGGCAGAGGCGCTCGCAAAGACCTTCAAGGCCAATGAGCGCACCTTTGCGCTGATCACGAATACCCTGGCCAAGGACAAGGACATCTCCGACAGCTGGCGCGGCTTCAAGGACGTCGCGGATTCCCGGCATCTGAACAACCGCGTCGAGCGCGAGGTGGTGGATGCGCTGGTCGCCTCGGTCCGCGCGGCCTATCCAAAATTGTCGCATCGCTACTACGCGCTGAAGGCACGCTGGTTCGGCAGGAAGCGCCTGGCCTATTGGGACCGCAACGCGCCGCTGCCTTTTGCGGCCACCGACGTGATCGGCTGGGGCGACGCGCGAAACATGGTGCTCACCGCCTATCGCGGCTTCTCGCCAAGGATGGCTGACATCGCCGAGCGCTTCTTCACCGACCGCTGGATCGATGCGCCGGTGCGCCCGGGCAAGGCGCCGGGTGCCTTCTCGCATCCGACCACGCCGTCCGCGCACCCCTACGTGCTGATGAACTACCAGGGCAAGCCGCGCGACGTGATGACGCTCGCCCATGAGCTCGGCCACGGCGTGCATCAGGTGCTTGCGGCCAGGAACGGCGCGTTGATGGCGCCGACGCCGCTGACGCTGGCGGAGACCGCGAGCGTGTTCGGCGAGATGCTGACCTTCCGGCGGCTGCTGGCGCAGACCAGGAGCGCAAAGCAGCGCCAGGCGCTGCTCGCCGGCAAGGTCGAGGACATGATCAACACCGTGGTGCGGCAGATCGCGTTCTATTCCTTCGAGCGCGCGGTCCACACCGAACGCAAGAACGGCGAGCTCACCGCGACGCGGCTCGGCGAGATCTGGCTCTCTGTTCAGGGCGAGAGCCTCGGGCCGGCAATCGAGATCAAAGCGGGCTACGAGAACTACTGGATGTACATCCCGCACTTCATCCATTCGCCGTTCTACGTCTACGCTTATGCGTTCGGCGATTGTCTCGTGAACTCGCTCTACGCCGTCTACGAGAACGCGGCCGAAGGCTTTGCCGAGCGTTATCTCGACATGCTCGCCGCCGGTGGCACCAAGCATTATTCCGAACTGCTGCGCCCGTTCGGGCTCGATGCAAAGGATCCAAAGTTCTGGGACGGCGGCCTGAGCGTCATCGCCGGCATGATCGACGAGCTGGAAGCGATGGGCTGAAGGCGGCGCTGTCGATCCTACGTCGGAGCGGTGTGGATGGGACCTCGCGAAGGGTCCGTCAACGGAAGCGGGTCTCCGACGGAACTGTAGCGGCTCATTCGGCCATCTCGCAGCCGCAGCATGCAGGCTGGTGGCCTCGAATGCTTCGGGAGGAAGTTGAACGTTCGCCTGCGTCCGTAGACTAATCTTCTGCGTACTAGTTCCTTCGTATGCAATTTTTAATTGATTGTGCGAGGCGCTGGGGAGGCGGACGTGGCCAGCGAAAGCGATCATCGGCAGACGGAAGTCTTTGAGCCGAACTTGACGGCGGCAAACGATGAAACGGGGTGGTCCACCCAGTTCAGCCGGATCATCGAGACCGAATTCGCGGCCATCAACAGCCGGCGCGCGGCGTTGGAAGCCGACCGCATCAAGGGGCTCGACGCAGGCCCTCGCGAGGGTTCTTCGCCCGATTCCGGGAAACCTTTCCTTCCCGTCATCCCGGCAAAGCGCGACGTCAACGACGTCGTCGGGCTCGCGCTGTCCGGCGGCGGCATCCGTTCGTCCGCCATATGTCTTGGCGTATTGCAGGCCCTCAATCATTACGAACTGATCAAGCGCATCGACTATCTGTCGACGGTCTCTGGCGGCGGCTATATCGGCAGCTCGCTCAGCGCGACGATGACCGCGGCGAACAGGTTCGTCTTTGGCGAGCAGCCGCTCCCCGGCTCGACTGACCGTGCAAGCGAAATCAGCGACACGCAGGCCGTGGGCCATATCAGGAACTATTCCAACTATCTGATTCCGGCCGGTGCGCGCGACCTGCTGACCGGCATTGCCATCGTCGTCCGCGGGCTTGTCGCTAATGTTGGCTTCGTGCTGCCGGTGGTTCTTCTGCTCGTCGCGCTGACAATCATCTCGAATCCGGCAAGGTCGTGCCTCTATGCGCCCAATCTGTTCGGCGTCAACGTTCTTGACGGACAGGTCTTTTCCTTCATCGGCAATTATCCGGTCATAAAGACGTTCGGATTCTCTCTGGCCGGTGCCTTTCTCGCAGTTGTCTTTCTGTTCGTCGGTGTGATTCATCGCATGATTTGGCCGGTCAATCGCCGCGAGTTCTTTACTTATCTCGTCGGCATCTCGCTCGTCATGGGCCTGATCTGCAACGCCGCGCACTACTTTCCGATCGCGCATTTTGCGCTCACGCTTTCCGCGACGCTGTTGGGCCTCTTGCTGTTCCTGCTGTGGGCGCTGCGGCGCTCGTTCCTGCCGGACGATCGTCTCCAGGAGTTCCGTGGCCATCTGCCGACCATGGGTGCGACTTATCTGGTGCTGGTCGGTGCGATCGCCTTCTTCGAATTCCAGCCCTTCATGATTGCGCAGATGTTTGGAGTGGCCGAGGGGAGCGGGACCGATCAGGCGGCGGGACTGGTTGCCGGTGTTGTGGTTGGGTGGGTCAAGTCACTTGCAGCGGTCACCACGCCGATTGCAGCTCTCGTGACGGTGTTCCGGCAGCAACTGGGCGGTCTTTTGAAGGGCGCGGGTGCGTCGGATCTCACCTCCCGCATCCTTGCCTATGTCGCCAAGGCGGCAGTCTGGATCGCAGGGTTGGCGCTGCCGCTGCTGATCTGGATCGGCTATCTCTATCTTTGCTTCTGGGGCATCGCGAACGACAAGGCGGTTGGCGCCAATAGCCGGCAGTGCGATGTCAGCGGATGGAGCGCGGATCCCATGACCGCGCCGGTCGAAGCCGCGCCTGCCAGCCTGTCCGGCAAGGTTCAGTTCAACTCGCAAGCCAAGACATTGTCAGCCGAGATTGCCGGCAAGGACGGCGCAATCGTTGCGGCTCCGGCGAAGGTCGACGTGGCCTCGCACATCCCGCATTGGCTGCTGGCCGCAGCGAAGCCGTTCGGCGATCCCAATCCCGACCATTGGTCGATGACGCTGCTCGGCTATTACAGGATTTCCAACAACATCAACCTGCCGATGGGGGTATTGTATTTTACCGTCGCGCTCGTCTTATTGATCGTATCGCTCATCATGCGGCCGAATGCCAATTCGTTGCACAGGCTGTATCGAGACCGGCTGAGCAAGGCCTTTCTTTTCCGCCCCGATATGTCCAAGCGGCGTATGGCCAAGGACGTCCCGAGCCTCGATCAGGGGCGCGATTTCCCCGAACTCGACCTCAAGCTGAGCGATTTGTGCCCGAGAGAGACCGCACAGGACGGGACAAGGACCTATCAGCTGGCGGCGCCCTACCATCTGATCAATGCCGCGCTCAACATCCAGGGCTCGGATTATGCCAACCGGCGCGGCCGTAATGCGGATTTCTTTCTGTTCTCGCCGGTATGGTCCGGCAGCGAGGCGACCGGCTATTGCGACACCGCCAAGCTCGAGCAGAAAGAAAGCGGACTCGATCTTGCGACCGCGATGGCCATTTCAGGAGCCGCCGCCTCGTCCAATATGGGATCGAACTCGATCAGGCCGCTGACGCCGACGCTCGCGCTCTTGAATGTACGGCTCGGCTATTGGCTGAAGAATCCACAATATGTCGATGATCGGGAGCGGCCGCAGCATCGCTCGACGCTCTATCTATGGTCGGAAATCTCGGGCCGGCTCTACGAGAATGCGGACGCGGTCTACCTGACCGACGGGGGGCATATCGAGAATCTCGGTGTCTACGAATTGTTGCGCCGGCGCTGCAAGGTGATCATCGCGGTCGATGCGGAAGCCGATGCGCCGATGAATTTCGGCTCCCTGATGACATTACAGCGTTACGCCCGCATCGATCTCGGCGTCCGGATCAACCTGCCATGGCAACCTATTCGCGATCGCACGCGCGCGCTGATGGCGCGCAATGCCGACCGGAAGACCGAGTTGACGGCGCAGGACAAGGCGGACGACGCTTCGCAGGATCACGTCCACGTCGCCATCGGCGTCATCGATTACGGCGCCGAGCAGAACGGCTATCTCATCTACATCAAATCCTCGCTCACCGGCGACGAGAACGACTACATCTGCGACTTTGCCCGACGCAACGACACCTTCCCGCATGAAGCGACGGGCGATCAGTTCTTCTCGGAGGAACAGTTCGAGGTCTACCGCGCGCTCGGTTTCCACATGACCCATGGTTTCCTCAATGGCGAGCTTCCGGTGTCCGTCGGCTCGGGAACAGGACGACGGACCGCGAACTTCGCCAAGGGAGGAGATCCGGTGGTCGATGCGGTCCGCGAGGCGCTCGGCCTTCCGGCGTTGCCGCGACAGGCCGCGACCGCCACGGGCACCATGATCGATCAAGGCTGAGCGGCTCTCGCGCCGAGCTTTCCCGCCAATTGGAATTCCAAATGACCCGATTTGCCGGGAAACCGCGCCTCCGCGCCGTTGCCCTACCCGGAAGTTTGCGGTATCCCAGCCGTGAAATTCGACTTTCGACTGGGGACAATTCATGGCTGACCATAGCGAAGTGGCGTACAGCACCGCCGACGGCAACGACTACGTTGCCCACGAGCAGACCTACGAGGGCTTCATCAAGCTGGTGAAGTACGGCACGGTCTCGGTCGCGCTTATCGTGATCCTGATGGCGATCTTCCTGACCTGATCCACCGCCTGCAGCACCGCCAGCGTCGTCGGTGCCCATAAAATTTGCAATCAAGCCGGATTGAAAACCGGTATCCAACGTTGCGGGAGTAACGCTAAGTTCGCGTGCGCGCTTCTTCCCGCGTCGCCGGAGGGCCTATGAAGATCGCCGTTGCCAAGGAAATCGATCCGTCGGAGCCGCGGGTCGCCGCTTCGCCGGATACGGTGAAGAAGTTCAAGGCGTTAGGCGCCGAGATCGCCATCGAGCCGGGCGCCGGCCTCAAGTCGGGTCTGCCGGACTCCGAATTCACCGCCGTGGGTGCCACCGTCAGCGCCGACGCGCTGAAGGACGCCGACATCATCATCAAGGTGAAGCGCCCCGAAGCCTCCGAGTTGGCGCAGTACAAGCGCGGCGCGCTCGTCATCGCCATCATGGACCCCTACGGCAACGAGGCCGCGCTGAAGACGATCGCCGATGCCGGCGTCTCCGCCTTCGCGATGGAATTGATGCCGCGCATCACGCGCGCGCAGGTGATGGACGTGCTGTCCTCGCAGGCCAACCTTGCCGGCTACCGCGCCGTGATCGAGGGCGCGGAAGCCTTCGGACGCGCCTTCCCGATGATGATGACCGCGGCCGGCACGGTGCCCGCCGCCAAAGTGTTCGTGATGGGCGTCGGCGTCGCCGGCCTCCAGGCGATCGCGACCGCGCGCCGTCTCGGCGCCGTCGTCACCGCGACCGACGTCCGGCCCGCCACCAAGGAGCAGGTCGAATCGCTCGGCGCGAAATTCCTCGCCGTCGAGGACGAGGAATTCAAGAACGCGCAGACCGCCGGCGGCTACGCCAAGGAAATGTCCAAGGAGTACCAGGCCAAGCAGTCCGCGCTCACCGCCGAGCACATCAAGAAGCAGGACATCGTGATTACCACCGCGCTGATTCCGGGCCGGCCTGCGCCGAGGCTCGTCACGGCCGACATGGTCAAGTCGATGAAGCCGGGGTCGGTGCTGGTCGATCTCGCCGTTGAGCGCGGCGGCAATGTCGAAGGCGTCAAGGCGGGCGAGGTCGCCGAGGTCGGTGGCATCAAGATCGTCGGCTACACCAACGTCGCCGGCCGCGTCGCGGCGTCGGCCTCCAGCCTCTACGCGCGCAATTTGTTCAACTTCATCGAAACGATGGTCGACAAGACCAGCAAGGCGCTGGCCGTGAACTGGGACGACGAGCTCGTCAAGGCGACCGCGCTCACCAGGGACGGCGCCGTCATCCACCCGAATTTCCAGCCGAAAGCGTAAGGAGAGCCGTCATGGAGCATATTGCACAGGTCGTCGATCCCTTCGTCTTCCGGCTGTCGATCTTCGTTCTTGCCGTCTTCGTCGGCTATTTCGTGGTGTGGTCGGTGACCCCGGCGTTGCATACACCGCTGATGAGCGTGACCAATGCGATCTCCTCGGTGATCGTGGTCGGCGCGCTGCTCGCGGTCGGCGTCGGCATGATTTCGAGCGGCTCAGGCTGGGCGCGCGGCTTCGGCTTCATCGCGCTCATTTTTGCCTGCGTGAATATCTTCGGCGGCTTCCTTGTCACCCAGCGCATGCTGGCGATGTACAAGAAGAAGGTGAAGTGAGCGGCGTGCACCTCGGGGTGACAAAGACAAAGGGGACCTGAGATGAACGCCAATCTGGCTGCAGTTCTGTATCTCGTGGCGGGTGTGCTGTTCATCCTGTCACTGCGCGGGCTGTCCAGCCCCGCCTCATCGCGGCAGGGCAATTTCTTCGGCATGATCGGCATGGCGATTGCGGTCGCCACCACGCTGGCCAGCCATCCGCCGGCGGACGGCCTCGCCTGGATCCTCGTGATCCTTGGCATCGCGATCGGCGGCAGCGTCGGCGCGGTGATCGCGCGCCGCGTGCCGATGACCTCGATGCCGGAACTGGTCGCCGCGTTCCATTCGTTGGTCGGCATGGCCGCGGTGCTGGTCGCCGCCGGTGCGTTCTACGCGCCGGAGGCCTTCGACATCGGCAGCCCCGGCAACATCCATCCGCAGAGCCTCGTCGAGATGTCGCTCGGCGTCGCCATCGGCGCGCTGACCTTCACCGGCTCGGTGATCGCGTTCCTGAAGCTGTCCGCGCGGATGAGCGGTGCGCCGATCATCCTGCCGTTCCGCCACATCATCAACATCGCGCTCGCGGTCGCCCTCGTCGTCTTCATCGTCGGGCTGGTGATGTCGGGCAGCGCGCTCGACTTCTGGCTGATCGTCATCATCGCGCTGGCGCTCGGCGTGCTCATGATCATCCCGATCGGCGGCGCCGACATGCCGGTCGTGATTTCGATGCTGAACTCGTACTCGGGCTGGGCCGCGGCCGGCATCGGCTTCACTCTCGGCAATTCCGCGCTGATCATCACCGGCGCGCTGGTGGGATCAAGCGGCGCGATCCTGTCCTACATCATGTGCCACGCGATGAACCGCTCCTTTATCTCGGTCATCCTCGGCGGCTTCGGCGGCGAGACCGCGGCGGCCGGCGGTGGCGGCGGCGAGCAGAAGCCGGCCAAGCTCGGCTCGGCCGACGATGCGGCCTTCATCATGAAGAATGCGCAGAAAGTCATCATCGTGCCCGGCTACGGCATGGCGGTGGCGCAGGCCCAGCATGCGCTGCGCGAAATGGGCGACATCCTGAAGAAGGAAGGCGTCGAGGTGAAATACGCCATTCACCCGGTCGCGGGCCGCATGCCCGGCCACATGAACGTGCTGCTGGCCGAAGCCAACGTGCCCTATGACGAGGTGTTCGAGCTCGAGGACATCAACTCTGAATTCGCGCAGGCCGACATTGCTTTCGTGATTGGCGCCAACGACGTCACCAATCCGGCCGCCGAAGAGGACAAGACCTCGCCGATCTACGGCATGCCGGTGCTCCAGGTCTGGAAGGCCGGCACCGTGATGTTCATCAAGCGCTCGCTCGCTTCGGGCTATGCCGGCATCGACAATCCGCTGTTCTATCGCGACAACACCATGATGCTGCTCGGCGACGCCAAGAAGGTCACCGAGAACATCGTCAAGGCGATGTAGCGCGCAGGCAAACGGGCCATTGCCAAAGCGACGCGCGAGCAGCGCGTCGCATGGCAGACCGCTCATTGGGCGGCATGCGGCCGGTGCGCCTCCGGCGATGTCATGAAATTGCTGCGGAGCCGGTGCAAGCCCTGAACCGGGGCCAAGCCGCGTCATC
This sequence comes from Bradyrhizobium sp. Kon69, assembly GCF_055807515.1. Classification (NCBI taxonomy): domain Bacteria; kingdom Pseudomonadati; phylum Pseudomonadota; class Alphaproteobacteria; order Hyphomicrobiales; family Nitrobacteraceae; genus Bradyrhizobium; species Bradyrhizobium sp. Kon69. The sequence continues at coordinate 114,483 of NZ_JBVVOS010000023.1, forward strand.
ATGACCATCGTCAAGTGGATCGCCATCCTGCTCGTGACCGTCTATTGCGCCGGTCTCCTCGTGCTGTATGTCAGGCAGCGCGAGATGCTGTTTCCGATCCCGCCCGCCGGTCGCACCGCGCCGGACGCCGCAGGCCTCCCTGAGGCCGAAGAGCATGTCCTGACCACCACCGATGGCGAGAAGGTTATCGTCTGGCACGTGCCGGCGAAGCCCGGTCGTCCCGTGATCCTGTATTTTCCGGGCAATGGCGATTATCTCGCCGGTCGCATCAGCCGTTTCAAGGCCATGACGGCGGACGGCACAGGCCTCGTCGCGCTGTCCTATCGCGGCTATGCCGGCTCGAGCGGCGCGCCGAGCGAGGCGGGCCTGCTGCGCGATGCCGCGGCAGCCTACGCCTTCACCACCGCGCGCTACGCGGCGGAACGAATCGCCGCCTGGGGCTTTTCGCTCGGGACCGGCGTCGCTGTCGCGATCGCCTCGGAGCATCGTGTTGGAAAACTCATCCTGGAAGCGCCCTATACATCGACGGCCGACATTGCAGCTTCATCGTTCTGGTACGTTCCGGTGCGCCTGCTGATGCGCGATCCATTTCATTCCGACGAGCGTATCCCGCGCGTCACTGTGCCGCTATTGGTGATGCATGGCACCGATGACCTTGCCATTTCGATCGTGTTCGGAGAGCGTCTGTTCGCGCTTGCGCACGAACCGAAGCAGTTCGTTCGCTTTCCAGGCGGTGGACACGATAATCTCGATGCATTCGGTGCGATTGAAACGGCGAGGCGCTTCATTGCTTTCTAGACGGCTTTTCGTTCGGCGCGCGAGCGGGTTCATTGCCGCGATCCTCGTGATTTTGTTGCCACAGCACGCATGGGCTGCGACCGGGCTCGACGGTGCGGCGATGGGCTGGCCCTATGCGCTGCCGTTTGCCGGCCTCCTGCTGTCGATCGCGCTCGGCCCGCTGCTGTTTGCACGATTCTGGCACCATCATTACGGCAAGATCGCCGCAGCCTGGTCGCTGCTGGCACTCGCCTCGCTGGTCATCCTTGCCGGGAGCATGGCGACGCTGGCGGCGCTCGTTCACGCCATGCTCGCCGAATATCTCGGCTTCATCGTGCTGCTGTTCTCGCTCTATGTCGTGGCGGGGGGCATTCTCGTGACGGGCGACATCAGGGCGACGCCGGCGGCCAACGCCGGCATCCTCGCGCTCGGTACGGTGATGGCGAGCGTCGTCGGCACCACGGGGGCGGCCATGATCCTGATCCGCCCTCTGATCCGCGCCAACCGGCCGCGGCGCTACAACGCTCATGTCGTCATCTTCTTCATCATCCTGGTCGCCAATGTCGGCGGCGCGCTGAGCCCGCTCGGCGATCCCCCGCTGTTCGTCGGCTTCCTGCATGGCGTCGACTTCTTCTGGACCACGCGGACCATCTGGCTGCAGACGGCGATCGTTGCCGGACTGCTGCTCGCGATCTTCGTCGTCATCGACGTCTGGCGCTTCCGTCGCGAACCCTTGCTTGGCGCTGCCGGCGCCGCGAAGCCGGTCCGCATCCGCGGCCTCGTCAACCTGGTGCTGATCGCAGCCATCGTCGCGAGCCTGCTGGCCTCGGCGATGTGGAAGCCCGGCATCGCCTTCGACATTCTCGGAACCAGGCTGGAGCTGGAAGATATCGCCCGCAACGCGGCGCTGCTGGCCATAGCGGGCCTGTCGGTGTGGTTGACGCCGGACGAGCACAGGCAGGCCAACGGCTTCACCTGGGAGCCGATCCGCGAAGTCGCAAAGCTGTTCGCCGGCATTTTTATCGCGATCATCCCGGTCATCGCCATGCTCAATGCCGGCCATCACGGCGCGTTCGCCTGGCTGCTGTCGGCCGTGACGACGCCGGACGGCACGCCGCGCGAGGTTGCCTATTTCTGGTTTACCGGTCTGATGTCGGCGTTCCTCGACAATGCGCCGACCTACCTGTTGTTCTTCGAGTTGGCCGGTGGCGACCCGCAGGTGATGATGCACGAGCTCTCGGGTACGCTCGCCTCCATCTCCATGGGCGCCGTCTACATGGGCGCGCTCACCTATATCGGTAACGCGCCGAATTTCATGGTGAGCAGCATCGCTCGCGAGAACGGCATCGAGATGCCGAGCTTCTTCGGTTATTTCGTGCGCGCCAGCGCGGTGCTGATCCCGCTATTCGTGCTGCTGACGCTGCTGCCGTTCGCTCCGATCCTGCGCTGGCATTGAATCTGCCGGCCGATTTGCTACTGCTCGCCCAAGATGCGATGAATTTGCGCGAAGCAATTGGAGCCGATGGATGAGCGCACACAATCCGATGCCTCGGTCGGCCTGGATCTTTCCGGCGCTGGCCGTGCTGTTGTTCGCGGCCGTCAGCGCGACGGGGTACGTGTTCACGCTGTCGTTCGGCGGGCTCGTCTTCGCCCTCGTGCTCCTCGTCATCCTGTTCGGCACGGTGTTTGCCGCGGTCCATCATGCCGAAGTGATCGCCGAGCGGGTCGGCGAACCCTACGGCACGCTGGTGCTGACGCTCGCGGTGACCATCATCGAGGTGGCGCTGATCACCACGATCATGCTGGGCGACAAGCCGGCCCCGGAACTGGCGCGCGACACCGTGTTCGCCGTGGTCATGATCGTCTGCAATGGCCTCGTCGGGCTCTGCATCTTCATCGGCGGCCTGCGCTATCGCGAGCAGGGCTTTCAGCTCTCCGGCGCCAACGTTTATCTCAGCGTGCTGTTCGCGCTCGCGACCATCACCCTGATCATGCCGAACTACACCACGACCACGCCGGGCCCGGTCTATTCGGCGGTTCAACTCGGCTTCGTCGACGTTGTCACGCTCGCGCTGTACGGGGTGTTTCTCTACACCCAGACCGTACTGCACAAGGATTACTTCGTTCACGACCGGGCGGGCGGCGGCAGCGGCGAGGCGCATCTGTCGGGCCGGACTATGGTGCTCAGCATCGTGCTGCTGCTGATCGCGTTGCTGGCGGTCGTGCTGCTATCCAAGAAATTCTCGCTGGTCGTCGACGCCGTCGGGGCCAAAATTGGTGCGCCGCCTGCCTTTGCCGGACTTCTGGTGGCGCTCCTGATCCTGCTGCCGGAAGGCGTCGCGGCCGTCTCGGCGGCCCGCAAGAACGACCTCCAGAAGAGTATCAACCTCGCTTTGGGCTCCTCGCTGGCTACCATCGGGCTGACCATCCCGGCCGTCGGTGTCGCCACCTATGCACTCGACAAGGAGCTCACGCTCGGCCTGAGCGAGCAGGGCATCGTGCTTTTGCTCCTCACCTTCTTTTTGAGCATGCTGACCTTCGGTACAGGCAGGACCAATGTCCTGTTCGGGCTGGTCCATATGGTGGTATTTGCCGTCTACGTGTTCATGGTTTTCGTGCCCTGAACCGGTTTTCCGGATTTGCCCCCAGGAGAGTTCCGATGCTTGCCGCCAGGTCCGAGGTTCAGGTCGACAATGAGCAGGTTCGGGTGACCGAGTGGCGGCTCGCGCCAAACAGCGCCACCGGGCATCACACCCACGGCATGGATTAGGTCATTGTTCCCGTGGTCGCAGGGGAAATGACCATCGTGGCACCCAATGGCGAGCGGTCCAAAGCACAGCTTGCGGCTGGGAAATCCTATTTTCGCAAGGCCGGCGTCCAGCACGACGTGCTTAACGAAACCGCAACCGAGATCGTGTTCCTTGAGGTCGAGCTGAAGCCGTAATTCCGGCGTACCCCTTTGCCATTGATCTGTCGCAGTTGATCCCTCACTATGCCTCAAAGTTCCCGCATCAGATCGCGCGGGGAGTGGCCGGAATGCTGAAATACATCGCTAAAATCTCGATGGACATCTTCCCCTCGGTGCTCGCAACGATCATCGGGGCATATATCGTTAATCATTACATCAACGCCAAGCCGGCGGCGGATGCACCCGCGGCCGTGACGGCGCCCGCCGAGGCTGGCAAGAACGGCAAGCCCGCCGATGTGGCCAACCTCCCCGCGCCCGGCGTCAAGGCCAAGGGCATTTCCGAGAAGAAGGTGACGGACAAGCCGGCGACCGAGAAGTCTGCCGATCAGCCCGCCGCGGAGTCGAAGACCTCGACGGCGGACGTGGCACCGGCCGAGGCCGCGCCGCGCGGCAAGCCGTCCGCACGCGAGAAGGCAGTCGCCAAGTCCAGCCCGGCCGTCAGTGCACCCGCTCCCGCCACCCCGGTGGTGGAGGCCAATTCGGCGCCGGCTGCTGCTGCGCCGGCCGCAACCCCCGACGCCAACGATCTCGTGCGCGCCGCGATCGAGCGCCTGCGCAAGTCGCCTGAGAGCAAAGCGGCTGAGGCCAAAGCTTCCGACGCAAAGTCTTCCGACGCAAAGGCTTCCGACAACAAGTCTTCCGAGACCAAGTCGCCCGAGAAGACTCAGGAGCCTGCGGTGCGTGAAGCCGCCCGCACCCCGGAGGCCCCGCGTGTCATTCCCGTGGATACGTCATCGGTGCGTCCGTTGCCGCCGCCGATCACGGTCTCGACACCCGCAGCCGAGGCTTATGGCAATGGCGGCTCGTCGCAGGCGAGCCCACCCTATACCGCCTCTGTCGGCAACGAGAACCCGAATCGGCTGACGCCCCCGGCTGATATTCCGGTCCCGATGATCGCGCCCCCGCTCGATCTGCGCGCCGATGCCGGCGCGTCCATGCCGCGGCCGAAGACCAATGTCGCCGACGACATGCTGTCGGGCGTCAAGTCCATGTTCCATTCCGTTCTGCCGAAGAGCGTCACCCCGGATTAAGACGGCGCCTGCGCTGCGCCAGAATCGTCAGCCGCCGACGCGGGCGAGACCGCTGCGGGCGACGTCGTCGCGTGGACGAAGCGAGACCGCCTTGGTGTAGGACGCCGCCGCCTTGGTCCTGTCGCCCAGCCGTTCATAGGCTTGCCCGCGTATGGTCCAGACCTGGGCATTGTGGGGATCGGCCTCGGAAGCCTCGTCCAGGTCGGCCGCGGCCTCCTTGACCTTGCCGAGGGCGAGATAGCTGATGGCGCGGCCGAGCAGCGGCTCGACCTTCTGCGGGTTTAGGCCGCTCGCGGCGCTGAAATCGGCGATCGCGAAATCGTGCTGGTTCTTGCCCTGGTAGATCAGGGCGCGGCCATAGAGCGCCTGCGCATTGTAGGGATCGAGTCCGACCGCGTGATTGAATTCATCGAGCGCGGCCGCCGTCTCGCCGGACTTTGCCAGGGCCTGGGCCTTTGCCGTATGGGCCTGGGCTTCGCTGACATTGCCGGCGCTGACCACGTTCTCGGCGGTCGTGGCTGCCTTGGATGCCTCCTGCGGCTTCTCCTTCTCCGGCGTCAGCGATCCCAGGTCGAAGGAGCAGCCGCACAGCGAAATCCCCATCAAGGCCAGCGCAAACGGCTGCCGCAGGATCTGGCGTAACCGCGCCAAGCCGCGCTTGGGGAAAGGGGAGGCCATCTACGGTTCGCTCGCGCTGGTGCCGCATCGGTAGTGCCCCATCCCAGGAAGGCACCGTTCACAAAACAATAACGCGGGCCAGGGGCCCGCGTTATCGAAAACTGAAGTCTCTCAAATTCGGTAAATCAGCGCGGTCCGCGCGGACCAGCACTTGCACCTGCACCAGCACCGGGGCCACCGCGACCGCCACGATCACCGCCGGGGCCAGCGCCGAACACCGGCTTCGGCTTCATCGGCAGCAGGCCTTCGCGCTGCAGCTTCTTGCGGGCCAGCTTGCGTGCGCGACGCACGGCTTCGGCCTTTTCGCGGGCCTTCTTCTCGGAGGGCTTTTCGTAGTGACCGCGGAGCTTCATCTCGCGGAAAATACCCTCGCGCTGCATCTTCTTCTTCAGCGCCTTGAGGGCTTGGTCGACATTGTTATCGCGAACGAGAACCTGCACGCGGCATCCTCTTCAGTGGATCGGATTTGAATTCTGGTAAGTCAAAGGGGATGGCGAAACGCACAAGCCCTTAACCTTGAGGGCGCGGATGTATCAGACAAAACTTGGGATGTCCACCGGCCAAGCGGGTTTTCGGGCCAAGTTCAGCCATTAAATGAGGCGAAATACCTCTGTGCGGCCCTGATTTGGGAGATTTGACGCCAAGGGTGGGGCCGTTTCCGGAGCTTTGGTCCGGAATCTTTGAAAGCAGGGGACGACACACATGGATATGAAGAAATACGCGGCCGAGGCTATCGGCACCTTTTGGCTCACATTCGCAGGTTGCGGGAGCGCGGTGATCGCAGCCGGCTTTCCGCAGGTTGGCATCGGCCTGGTCGGTGTCTCCCTCGCGTTCGGGCTCAGCGTGGTCACCATGGCCTACGCGATCGGCCACATCTCAGGCTGCCATCTCAATCCGGCCGTCACCGTCGGTCTTGCCGCCGGCGGACGTTTTCCAGCCGGACAGATCCTGCCTTATGTGATCGCACAGGTCGCCGGCGCGATCGTGGCCGCGTGGCTGCTCTACGTCATCGCAAGCGGAGCTTCCGGCTTCGACGTCAGCAAAGGATTCGCGTCCAACGGCTACGACGCCCATTCTCCCGGCCAGTACAGCATGATCGTGTGCTTCCTCACGGAGGTCGTGATGACCATGATGTTCCTGTTCATCATCATGGGCGCCACCCACGGCCGTGCGCCCGCGGGCTTTGCGCCGCTGGCGATCGGACTCGCGCTCGTGATGATCCATCTCGTCAGCATCCCCGTCACCAACACCTCGGTGAACCCGGCGCGCAGCACGGGGCCTGCATTGTTCGTCGGCGGCTGGGCGTTGTCGCAGCTCTGGCTGTTCTGGGTCGCGCCGCTGATCGGCGGCGCGCTGGGCGGGGTGATCTATCGCTGGCTCAGCGACGAACCCACCGGCGTCGTCGCTGGCGCAAAGACGGCGTAATCGCAAAGCGGGATCGCGGCATGCGCCGCGGTCCCGTCAATCGCCGGTCGTGGGTCGCACTTCGGTGACGTGCCCCATCTTGCGGCCGGGGCGCGGCGCGCCCTTGCCGTAGATGTGCACGGTCGCGCCCGGCACGCTCAGCCACTTGTCATATTCGTTGATCTCGTCGCCGATCAGATTGGTCATGGTGACGACCTCGCCGTGGCGCACGGGCTTGCCGAGGGGCCAGCCGGCAATGGCGCGGATGTGCTGCTCGAACTGCGAGACGGATGCACCGTCGAGCGTCCAGTGTCCGGAATTGTGCACGCGCGGAGCGATCTCGTTGACCAGCACCTTGGGTCCGGTGCCGTTGGCGAGCACGAACATCTCGACGGCAAGCACGCCTACATAATCGAGCGCGCCCGCGATCTTGCCGGCGATGCTGCGTGCTTCCTCGGCGAGCACGTCCGGGATCCGGGCGGGCGCTCGGGAGATCTTCAGGATGTGGTCGCGGTGCTCGTTTTCGGTGACGTCGAAACACTCGACCTGGCCTGTCGCGGAGCGGGCAGCGATCACGGAAATCTCACGTTCGTACGGCACGAAGGCTTCCAGGATGGCCGATTTGGTGGCGAGACTGGTCCACACTTTCGCGACGTCGTCGCCCTCGCGGATGATGGCCTGGCCCTTGCCGTCATAGCCGAAGCGGCGGGTCTTCAGCACCGCCGGAAGGCCGATCCTGGCGATAGCCTCGCGCAACGACGGGACCGAGGTGACGTCGGCATAGGCTGCGGTGCCGATGCCCAGCCGCGTCACGAAATCCTTCTCGGCGAGCCGGTCCTGGGTGGTCTCAAGGATCTTGCGGTTGGGCAGCACGGGACGGCGCGCATCCAGCACCATCGCGGCCGCGGACGGCACGTTCTCGAATTCGTAGGTGATGACGTCGACGTCGTTGGCGAACAGCTCGAGTGCTTCGACATCGGCATATTCGGCGCAGGTCGCATTCAGGACGACGTCGAAGGCCGGTGAATCCGGATCGGGCGAGAACACCTGGCAGCGCAGGCCGAGCCGTGCCGCCGCCATCGCCAGCATCCGTCCTAATTGTCCGCCGCCGAGAATGCCAATGGTGTCGCCGGGCTTCAGCTTCACCTGCTTTGCGTCAGTCACGCCTTGTCCTCCGGGCGCTCGGCCACGGCCTCGGTCTGCGCCTTGCGCCAGGAAGTGAGGCGATCGGACAAGGCCGGGTCGGACAAGGCCAGCACGGCGGCCGCCAACAGCGCCGCATTGACGGCGCCGGCCTTGCCGATGGCGAGGGTGCCGACCGGGATGCCCGCGGGCATCTGGACGATCGAATAGAGCGAATCGATACCCTTGAGCGTCCTGGATTCGATGGGAACGCCGAACACGGGCAGTTCCGTCAGCGCTGCCGCCATGCCGGGCAGGTGCGCAGCGCCGCCCGCGCCGGCGATGATGACCTTGTAACCGGCCCCCTTGGCGCCCTTGGCGAACGCAAACAGCCGGTCGGGGGTGCGGTGTGCCGAAACGATGCGGGTGTCGGCGACAACGCCGAGCGCTGCGAGCGTGTCGGCGGTATGCCGCATCGTGTCCCAGTCCGACTGGCTTCCCATGATGATGGCGATTGGCGCGGTCATGACGTCAATTGTGCTCGAAAAACAGGAAGATAGGCCAGATTAGCGGTTCCGGCCGGTTGCTCGCAAGGCGGTGGCAAGGAGAAGGGAATGCACTATCCTGTCTTGGTGAATCCCCGCAAGCCTTCATTGAGCAGGATGCCCATGAAGAAACCAAAAAGGGCGAGCGCTGCGAAGGCCAAAAAGGGCCCGAAAACCAGCGCCGGTCGCTCCAAAGTTGTTCCCAAGCGTCTGGCCAAGAGTCCGGCGCGGCGCGGAGCGTCGGCCGCAGGCGGCGCCAAGGGGCCTATGAAGCCGGCCGTCAACGCGACCATCCGCGACCTCCGGAGCAAGCTGAAGGGGGCGCTGCGGCGGGTCGCGGAGCTCGAGGCAGCCGCCGACACCGACTTCCTGCTCGAAATTCCGAACCGGCGCGGCTTCGAACGCGAACTCGCTCGCGCCGTCGCCTACATGAAGCGCTACCGCGCCAGCGGCGCGCTGATCGTGCTCGACGTCGATCGGCTGAAGCCGATCAACGATTCCTTCGGCCATGGCGCCGGCGACGAGGTGCTGAAGGCGATTGCCACCACGCTGACGCGGCAGATCCGCGCCTCGGACGTGGTGGGCCGGCTTGGCGGCGACGAGTTCGCGCTGCTGCTCTGGAATCTCAGCGAGACCGACGCCAAGGCGAAGGCCGCGGCTTTCGAGCAGGCCGTCGACGAATTGTCCTTTGTCTTTCGTGGCCAGCACGTGAGCGCGGGCGCTTCCGCCGGCGTCGCCCTGCTTGGAGTGCAGTCCGACGCCACGCGGGCCCTGGAGGAGGCCGATGCCGCCATGTATGTGCGCAAGGCGCACCGGCGGCACGAGCCGCGCATCAGGCTCGTCAGCAGCTAGTTAAAGTGTGCCGAGGTCTTTCGGTACGTTGCCGAAGCTGCGGAGCAGTTTGGCGTCGCCGAATTCGCCGGTCATGGGATCGCCGCTGCGGCTGAACGCGACGGCGCCGGTGTGGCCGGCGCCGTGCGACATGATCTCGGCGCGCCGTAACGCGGCCGCCGCGCTCTGGCATTCCTCGGCCGCACCTGCGACCGGCGAGCCGTCCTCGTCGGTCAGGAAAGGTAATGCAACGTAATAGGTGACATCGGACATGGTCGGCTCCGATAGCTGACAGTCAGGCGGCGCTGCTCTTGCTGCGCGAGGTCTCCGGAATGCAACCTGCGGAAACCGCCGCCTGCAATTCCTCCAGCTCGGCCTCCAGATATTCATTGGCCATGATCAGCGCCTTGATGGTGCTGCGCAGATTGCCGTCGCACATCGCGATCGCCTGATCACAGGCTTGTTCATAATGACCGTTGTCGAGAAGGGCGGCTGCCGACATCTGCGTTTTCCTTGGACGGTTTTCCCGGGGGCGTTGGTGCCCAAATGTTCTTATTTTGTTCCTTTCGAGTCAAGCGGATTCACATACGGCGGGTCGCCGTGAGCTGTCCTCCTGTGGATCAGGCGATGATATCGGGCGTGATCTGGTCTTCGATGAACGCGATACGGTCACGCAACAACAGCTTGCGTTTCTTCAGCCGCTGTAACCGCAACAGGTCGGGGGCGGGCGATTGATGCAGTGCATCGATCGCCGCATCAAGATCTCGGTGTTCCTGGTGCAACCGGGCGAGCTCGGATTCGAGTTCGCGCGCATCTTCATTGGTCATGTCTGCGGTGGCCGAAAAACCGATAGGCGTGAGATTAAGGCTGTGGATGCCCTGTGGAAACTATCGTCCTTGCGCGCCGTGATCGCAAGCGATCTCGGGCTGTCCCGCGTCGATCTCCCGCGGGATATTTCTGCGGTCGCTCCGACGTTGCGCAAGCGCATTGATATCACGGATTTTTCCCGCGTGGTTCCCTTACTCACGCTTCGTTACATATGAATTTTCAAAAATGACAGTGCGACGACGGATACCCATCGACAGAACGAATCGGTGATGTACACTTCGTCGTCCGGTCGAATCCAAGGTTCACCCCTACCGAGGAGGTTTCGAATGACAATTCAGGCACATCTGGTTGAATTGGAACGGAAGCATAAAACTCTCGAAAACGAATTGCACGAAGCTCTCGTGCACCTTTCAACAGACGACCTGCAAATTGTTGAGTTGAAGCGCCGGAAGTTGATGGTCAAGGACCAGATCGAGCGTCTAAGGCACGGCGACACGCTCCACTAGTAACCCCCGTAACAGCGTAGAGTTGATCGCACCCTTCAAGCAGGGATGAGAGCCTTTGCGCTCATCCCTGCTGTAAGGTGCGCGCCGTGCAAGGATTGCGCGGCTCTAGCTTCTTGTCTGGACGCGGTTCTTTACGCGCAACCGGAATCCAATTCGCTCTAAACCACTAGATGTTTGCGAGCTCCGCGACGTGATCCGCGATCGCGAGCGATGACGTCAGTCCGGGCGACTCGATGCCGAACAGATTGATCAGGCCGTCGACGCCGTGATCGCGCGGGCCCTGCATCAAGAAATCCTGCGTGGCCACCGCCGGCGGCACGATCTTCGGGCGGATGCCTGAATAGCTCGGCATGAGCGCACCGTCAGGCAGCGTCGGCCAGTATTTGCGGATGGCCGGGTAGAAGCGCTCGGCGCGTGACGGGTCGACCTCATAATTGATCGTCTCGATCCACTCGACGTCGGGGCCGAAACGGGCCTGCCCTGCCATGTCCAGCGTCAGATGCACCCCTAGCCCACCGGGCTCGGGCACCGGATAGATCAGGCGCGAGAACGGCGCCTTGGCATTGCAGCTGAAGTAGTTTCCCTTGGCGAGGTAGGCCGTCGGGATCCGTTCCAGCGGCATGCCCTCGATGTTGCGCGCCACATTGGTCGCCGAGAGCCCGGCGGCATTGACGAGGAGGCTGCATTGCAGCGTCATCGGCGCTTCGCCGCCCGCCTCGATCTCAATCACGCCAGCGGTCGCCTTGGCACGGATCAGCGGGGTGTGGAACGCGAAGGCCGCGCCCGCGTCCTCGGCTTCGCCGCGCAGCGAGAGCATGTAGGCGTGGCTGTCGATGATGCCTGTCGACGGCGACAGCAGCGCGGCGTCGCAGGCGAGCGCCGGCTCCAGCGCACGTGCCGCATCGCCCGCGAGGAGCTGCATGTCGAGCACGCCATTGGCCTCGGCATGCGCCTTGATCGATTGCAGCTTCTCGGTCTCTTTCGGATTGGTCGCGACGATCAGCTTGCCGCAATTCCTGTGCGGGATGCCGCGCTCGGAACAGTAACGGTAGAGCGCGTGCTTGCCGTCGACGCACATGCGCGCCATCCAGCTTCCGGCGCGGTAGTAGATGCCGGCATGGATCACCTCGCTGTTGCGCGAGGAGGTGATGGTGCCGATGGCCTCGGCTTGCTCGAGCACGATCACCTCGCGCCCGGCTTGCGCCAGCTTTCGAGCCACCGCGAGCCCGATCACGCCGGCTCCGATGACGACGCAGTCGACCCTATCCATGGTTGTGCAGGACGTCCGCTCGAAGCGATGAAGGCCTCGCGCCTGGGAACGGCGGCGCGGGAGCGTTTTCCGTTAAGGAAGCATTTATCATGTCAGGGCAATTGCCGTATTTGATGCCACATTGTTCCGTTGCGCGTACAGGCGTTTACCCGATCCAAACCCGCCAGGCCAGACAATCCGACGTTGAAATCGCGGGTGGCTGATGGCTGAGAAGAACTGGCACGCGGGCAGCGCGCTTCCGATTGCGGTGCAGGCCGTCGTGTGCCTGGCCGCAGCGGTAGCGCCTGCGCGCGCCTTTGCCCTCTCCGACAGCTTCACCCCTCCGAGCTATCTCGGCGAGCTTGATCCCAACGTGATCTGGGAAGCCCTGATCGCGGGCGTCGTGATTTGCTCGTTCCTCGTCGCGATCGCGCTGTGGATCCATTCCTCACTGCGCCGAACCAGGCGTCTGCAACTGCGGCGCAATGCCTTCGTCTCCTCCGCGATGAACAATCTCAACCAGGGCGTGGTCATGACGGATGCGCAGCGGCGCATCATCTTCTGCAACGACCGCTATATCGAGATTTACGGCCTGGCGCGGTCGGATCTCTGGGCCAACATGAACGGCTACGAACTCCTTGAGCTGCGACGCAAGCGCGGGGTGCTCGGCGCCGCCTCCAACGACGAGTTCTACGAGAAGGCGGCAAGCACCAACGGCTTGATCACCGAACTGCCGGACGGGCGAGCCATCCTGGTGAAATATTTCGTGCTGCCCAACGGCGGCTCGGTGACGACGCATCTGGACGTCAGCGAGCAGCGCAGGCTGTCGCGGCAGCTCGCCTCCACCAAGCAGTTCCTGGAAACGGTGCTGGACAACGTGCCGGCCTGCGTGGCCGCCAAGAACATCGAGGATGGCCGCTACATCTTCGCCAACAGCGCCTATGAGCGCTTCTGGGGCTTCTCACGCGACCATGTCGTCGGCAAGAACGCGCGCGAGCTGTTTGCGCCGATCTCGGCAGCCAGCATCGAGGCGACCGACCGCACGGCGCTCAATTCGCCGGACGGCCAGTTTCGCAACGAATTCGAGGTCGACCGCGCCGGTGAGCGACGCATGGTTGCCTCGATCCGGATCGTGGTCCGCGACGAGAGCAACAAGCCCGAATTCCTGATGCTCGTGTTCGAGGACATCACCGACCGCCGCTCGCTGTCGAAGGAGCTGGAGAGCACGAAGAAGTTCCTGGAGCTCGTGGTCGACAACATCCCGGTGGCCCTGATCGTCGAGCAGGTCAAGGACGGCCGCTACCTGCTCGCCAACCGCAGCGCGGAGACGATCCTCAACCGCAGGCGCGAGGAAGCCACGGGCCTGACCGCGTCCGACATCTTCAATCCCAAGGAAGCCAAGCTGATCATCGCGCGCGACGAAGCCGCGATCAAGAAGCGTGGAATGATCACCGAAGAGCACCCGATCTCCACCAAGGACGGGCTGCGGCTGTTCCTCACCCGCCGCGCCACCGTGCTGAGCGACACCGGCGAGCCGCAATATCTGATCAAGACCCACGAGGACGTCACCGATCGCCGGCAGACCGAGTCGCGCATGGCGCACATGGCCTACCACGACGGCCTCACCGATTTGCCGAACCGTGCCGCTTTCCTGCAGGCGTTGACCCAGATGATCGAGGCCTGCGAGGGCACCGGCGAGGAGTTCGCGGTTCTGTGCGTCGATCTCGACGGCCTCAAGGAGGTCAACGACGTCTTCGGCCATGCCCACGGCGACAAGCTTCTGGTCGAGGTGGCCCAGCGGCTCCAGGATTCCGCGCGCGGCGGCGTGGTGGCGCGCCTGTCCGGCGATGAGTTCGGCCTGATCATCGACGGCAAGCAGCCGGAGGCAGGTCTCGCCCTGGCGCAGCAGATCGGCGATGCCATCGCCGCGGAATTCCAGATCGACGGCCGCCCGGTCCGCGCCGGTGTCACCACCGGCATGTCGATCTTCCCGCACAACGGCGCCGACGCCGCCTCGCTGCTCGCCAATGCCGGCGCGGCGCTGTTCCGCGCCAAGCAGAAATCGCGCGGCACAATCAGCCTGTTCCAGCCGGAGATGGACCAGCAGATCCGCGATCGCCGCGTGCTGCACCAGGACCTCTCGATGGCAATCAAGAATGGCGAGCTCTCGCTCGCCTTCCAGCCGCAGGGGACTGCGGGCCACAGCGTCGCCGAGAGCGAGATCATCGGCTTTGAGGCGCTGGCGCGCTGGCAGCACCCGGTGCGCGGCCAGGTCTCCCCGGCCGAATTCATCCCGATCGCGGAGGAAAGCGGCCTGATCGTCGAGATGGGCGAGTGGATCCTGCGCGAGGCCTGCCGCGAGGCCGCCTCCTGGCCGACGCCGCTTCAGGTCGCGGTCAACCTGTCGCCGGCGCAGTTCATGCACGGCGACGTGGTCGGGCTCGTCCATTCCATCCTGCTCGAGACGGGTCTCGCACCCGGCCGACTCGAGCTTGAGATCACCGAGGGCGTGCTGATCGAGGACTTCGATCGCGGTCTTGCGCTGCTGCGCCGGCTCAAGGCGCTCGGCGTGCGCATCTCCATGGACGATTTCGGCAGCGGTTATTCCTCGCTGAGCTATCTCCAGGCGTTCCCGTTCGACAAGATCAAGATTGACCGCGCCTTCATCATCAATCTCGGCCGCAACCCGCAATCGGCGGCGATCGTGCGCGCGGTGATCGATCTCGGCCATGGCCTGGAAATGTCGATCGTCGCCGAGGGCGTCGAGACGTTGGAACAACTCGTCTTCCTCGCCGAAGAAGGCTGCGACGGCGTGCAGGGCTATCTGCTCGGCAAGCCCCTGCCGATCGGGAAATATGCCGGCCTCGTCGGTCGCGCCGAAGTCATGGAGCTTGCGCTCAAGACCGGCTAGTGCGTTTTCGAGCGAAGTGGATGCCGGTTCGCGTCAAGAAAACGCGCCAAACTAGAATCTAGAGCCCCGTTCCGATTTCATCGGAACGGAAATGGCTCTAGTGATGGCGGGCGCTTCTTTCGCTCCCATTCGACGGCTTCATGGCGGATTACGACCTTGCGATCATCGGCGGCGGCCTGAACGGTGTCAGCCTCGCGCGCGATGCCGCCGGCCGCAGCCTGCGGGTCATCCTGTTGGAGCAGGGCGATCTGGGCGGCGCGGCGATCTCTCGGTCCTGGAACGGCGCGGCTTCCGACGGGTGCGCCAGGCGCTCGCCGAGCGCCGGACCTGGCTCCGGATTGCGCCGCATCTGGTTCGGCCGATGCGCTTCGTGATCCCGGCGCATTCCGACGAGCGCCCGCCATGGCTGCTTCGCATCGGCCTGCTGCTCTACGACAGCCTCACCAGCCGGAACGGCCTGCCAGCAACGGCGACCCTCGACATCACGCATCATCCGGTCGGCAACGCGCTGAAACGACCATTCGGCACGGCTTTCGAATATTCGGATTGCGTCGTCGACGATGCCCGACTGGTGGTGCTCACGGCACTGGATGCGGCCGAGCGCGGCGCCGTGATTCGGACTGGAGCGCGCTGTGTGCGTGCCGATCGAACCGACACATGGCGGCTCGCGGTGGTCGACCGTGGCCATCGCCACGCGATCACGGCCCGGGCACTGGCCAACGCCACCGGCGGATGGACGTCGATGGTCGCCGAGACCGTGCTGCGGCAGCCGCAACCTGCCATGGCGGCGATGCAGATGAGCCAGATCATCGTCCCGCGGCTGTTCGATTCCGATAACGTCTACGTCTTCCAGAACCGCGATGGCCGGCTGATCTTCGCGAGTCCCCTCGATCGCGACTTTACGCTGATCGGCACAATCACGCACGATTTCACCGGCGATCCCGCGATCGTCGCGATGCGCGGGGCCGACGTCGGCTATCTCTGTGAGGCAGCCAGCCGCTATTTCCGCGAGCGCGTCGCCCCGACCGACGTGGTGCGCGCGGTCTCCGGCGTCAACCTGACGCTTGCGTCCGCGCGCCGGCGTGACGGCACCACGCTGTTCCACGCGCGGCGGCGCAAGGCGCCGCTGATCACGATGTTCGGCGGTGACGTCACTACCTCGCGCCTGCGGGCGGAGCGGGCGGTGACGAAGTTGACGCCGTTCTATCCGATGTCGCCGCCCTGGAGCGCAGGCGCGGCGCTGCCGGGCGGGGACTTCGCCTGGGATCGTTTCGATACCGAGGTCGATCTTGCGCGTGACCGCTGGCGCTTTCTGTCCGAGCCGCAAGCCCAACGCCTCGTCGCGGCCTATGGCTCGCGGCTGCCGGCTGTGCTTGCCGGGGCGAAGACCCGCGACGATCTCGGCCCCGCCTTCGGTCCCGAGTTGACGGGCGCCGAGGTGCGTTATCTCATGACCCACGAATGGGCGCGTTTTCCGGAGGACATCCTGTGGCGCCGTTCTAAGCTGGGTCTGACGATGTCAGCGCAGGAATGCGATGCGCTGGCTGCGTTCATGGCGAATCCGATGTGAACGAACGGCCTCTAACCGGTTGAGTGAGGGACGATCGGCCGCTAGCGTGCGGCGGGATTGGGTTGGCAGGGACCATGACTGACGAGTTGCCCAGAACAGACGCGGCTGCGGTCGGAGAGACGCAGTTCGCGGCCGGCGAGCCGCTGCTGCGCATCGAGGGCGTCGCCAAGACGTTCGGGACGTTCCGGGCCGTCGACGGCGTGTCGCTCGACATCAAGACCGGCGAGTTCTTTGCACTGCTCGGCCCCAGCGGCTGCGGCAAGACCACGCTTCTGCGCATGCTCGCCGGTTTCGAAGCGCCGGATCAAGGGCGCATCCTGCTCGGCGGCCAGGACATCGCGCAGGCGCTGCCGCATGAGCGGCCGATCAACATGATGTTCCAGAACTACGCGCTGTTTCCGCACCTGTCGGTGCGCGACAACATCGCCTTCGGCCTGAAGCGCGCCGGCATGGCGCGCGTCGACATTGCCACGCGTGTGGCGGAGATGGTTGCTCTGGTGAAGCTCGACGGGCTCGAGAAGCGCAAGCCCGACCAGCTCTCCGGGGGGCAGCGCCAACGCGTGGCGTTGGCGCGTGCACTGGCGCGGCGGCCGCAGCTCCTTCTGCTCGATGAGCCGCTCGCAGCGCTGGACAAGAAGCTGCGCGAAAACACCCAGGGCGAGCTGATGGAGCTGCAGCGCCGGCTCGGCATGACCTTCATCATCGTCACCCACGATCAGGAAGAGGCGATGACGATGGCGAGCCGGATCGGCGTGATGAGGGACGGCAAGCTCGCGCAGGTCGCTAGCCCGCGCGAACTCTACGAGGCGCCACGCTCGCGCTGGATCGCGGAGTTTGTCGGCGACGTCAACCTGTTCGACGCCGAGTCCAAATTGCGCGACGGTCATCGTCTGGTCATCGGCACGCGCGATGCGGGCACGCTGGTGGTGGCGGAGCCGCGCGAGCCGTTCGGCGAGGGCAGATTATCGATTGCGATCCGCCCCGAAAAGGTCAAGCTCTCGCGCCGTGGTCCGGTGAGGGAAGCCGGTCATGAAACGGCAATCAACCAGCTCGCCGGCGTGATTGCCGACATCTGCTATCTCGGCGGCACCACCACCTACAAGGTGAAGCTCGACGCCGGCGGGATGGTGCAGGCTTCGGTCGCCAATAGCGCGCGCCTTGACGTCGACGCTTACCGCCTGAAGCAGCCTGTCGTCGCCTGGTTCACGCCCGACGACTGCGTGGTGCTGCCCTCATGAGCGCGCGCCGCATCTTTGCGCGACCGGCTCGCTTTGCCGCGATCGCGCCCTATGTCTGGATGGTGCTTTTCTTCCTGGTGCCGTTCGGCTTCGTGCTGAAGATCAGCCTGTCGCAGACCGCGATCGCGCAGCCGCCTTACGAGCCGGTGTTCGACCTAATGGCGGGATGGGGGGCGCTGAAGGCCGCCTTTGCCGCGCTGTCGGTCGACAATTTCAGGCTGCTCGCCTCTGACGACATCTACGTGTTCGCCTATGTGCGTAGCCTCACCGTCGCCGTCACCGCGACCGCGCTGTTGCTTCTGATCGGCTATCCCATCGCCTACGGCATGGCGCGGCTGCCGGCGCGCTGGCAGGCCGTCGCGATGGTGCTGGTGATCGTGCCGTTCTGGACCTCGTTCCTGATCCGGATCTATGCCTGGATCAACATCCTCCAGCATGACGGCCTGCTCAACCAGATCCTGCTGGCGCTGCATCTGGTCAGCCAGCCGGTGGTGTGGCTCTCCACCGACAGCGCGATGTATATCGGCATCGTCTATTCCTACCTGCCGTTCATGATCCTGCCGCTCTATGCCACGCTGGCCAAGATGGAGCCGGTGCTGGAGGAGGCCGCCTCCGATCTCGGCGCACCGCGCTGGCAGGTGTTTTGGCTCGTCACCTTCCCGCTGTCGCTGCCCGGCGTCGGCGCCGGCGTGCTGCTGTGCTTCATCCCGATCGTCGGCGAGTTCGTCATTCCGGATCTCCTGGCCGGCTCCAATGCTCTGATGATCGGCCAGACCTTGTGGCTCGAATTCTTCACCAACAAGGACTGGCCGGTCGCCTCCGCCGCGGCCATCGTGCTGTTGGTGGTGCTGCTGGTGCCGCTGCTGCTGTATGAACGGCTGCAGAAGCGGCAGCTGGAACAGGGCCGGTGAGACGATGCGCAAGATCTCCCGCCTGTCCCGCTTCAACGTCGCCTCGCTCGCGCTGGGACTGGCTTTCCTCTACCTGCCGATCCTGATCCTCGTCATCTATTCCTTCAACGCCTCGCGGCTGGTGACGGTGTGGGGTGGCTGGTCGCTGCGCTGGTATCACGAGTTCTTCAATGACCGTGCCATGATCGAGGCGGCCTGGATGAGCCTGCGCGTTGCTGTCTCCTCCGCGACCATTGCGACCCTGATCGGCACGCTTGCCGCATTGGCGCTGTCGCGCGGCGAGCGGTTCCGCGGCCGCACCCTGTTCTCCGGCATGCTCTATGCGCCGCTGGTGATGCCGGAGGTGATTACCGGATTATCGCTATTGCTGCTGTTCGTGGCGCTGAATGCCGAGCGGGGCTTCTGGACGGTGACGATCGCCCATACCACGCTGACGATGTGCTTCGTCGCCGTCGTCGTGCAGTCCCGCCTCGGCTCGCTCGACCGCTCATTGGAAGAGGCCGCGATGGATCTCGGCTGCGATCCCGTACGCGCGTTCGTGGCCGTGACGCTGCCGCTGATCGCGCCCGCGATCGTCGCGGGCTGGATGCTCGCCTTCACGTTGTCGCTGGACGATCTCGTCATCGCGAGCTTCACCACCGGCCCGGGGTCGGCGACGCTGCCGATCCGGATCTATTCGGAGGTGCGGCTCGGTGTGAAGCCCGAGATCAACGCGATCTGCACGCTGGTGATCGCCTTGATCGCGGTCGTCATCGTGATCGCCTCGCTCGCCTCGAAACTGTCGAGCTCGCAGGGCGAGAGCGCGGCGCCGCTTTGATAGAGGAAGGCGATGATGATTTTCGCCTATCAAGTCCTGGTGCATACGCCGGTCTGGGTTTTCGCACTGCTTGCCTATCTCGTCTGGCAAGGTGTGCAGGCGATGCAGCCGCGCACGACGCCGATCTGGCGAGCGCTAATCGTACCAGTCGTGTTCATCGTCTGGGGGATATCCCGGATCGGCTTCGGGCATCAGGACAGCGCATGGCCGCTGGTCGCATGGTTTCTGGCCGCACTCGCGCTGCTGCCGCTAGGCGTGCTGACGCCGCGCCCTTTCGAACTGGATCACGCGACCGGGCAGATCATCCGGCCGGGCAGTCCAATTGGTCTGGTTCGCAACCTCGTCGTCTTCGCCTCGCAGTATACGATTGGCGTGATCTCGGCGATCGATGCCGGCGATCGTGCGCTGGCCGTCATCGTCGGCCGCGCCATCTCGGGCGCGACCGCCGGCTATTTCATCGGTTCGACGATCGCGCTGCTGATGGCGTATCGTCGCAAGAGCGCGATGGGATGATCAGCGCGACCGGGATGCGCGTTTCACAGCCTTGGTGCCTGTAGAACGCGATCGTGTCGCGGAGGCCGCGGCAGGCTCCGCGTACCGCGCGCGCACCGCGCCGTGGACGGCGGATCCAAGCTGCCGCAGCGCAAGGCTGTCGAGCGGAAATTCGAGCAGGATATGGATCAGGCTCAGCGCCAGCAGGAAGGTGAAGCCGAAGGCGTAATCGTAGAAATACAGCGCGGTCGAGATGGCGCTGGCGCCGGCCATCGCCGCCAGCCGCGCCTTTGGCACAGCGGTCCAGCGGATCACGTCGGCTTTGATGAACCAGTTGAGATAGTGATAGGTGTAGACGAAGGCGAGCAGGCTGGTCAGCCTGACGTCGAGCACGAGACCGGGCACCCCGAACAGCCGGCCGAGGGCCGGGCCGACATTGCCGAAGTAATCCTGTCCGACGCGCGCAAAGCTCGCGATCCGGATTTCGCCAGTTGGCGGCAGCAGCAAAATCGTGGCGAGCGCGACGAGATAGACGGCCACCAGCGCGGCCTGTATCCGGCTGCCGGACCGGTAGGCACCGAGCACCATGAAGATCAGCGTGAACAGGCAGACGTGGATCAGGGTCGGAATCAGGATGCCGATGACCGCGAGTGACGACCCGCTCGAATACATGATCGCGGACAGCGCGATGGCCGCCATGAACAGCAGCATGCTTTCGATTGCCGAGGTGGTGGCCGCCAGCATGGCACACACGACCAGCGCGCCCCACATCGCAGAGCCGAACCAGGATGCGTTGTCGATCAGGGCCGCGACCACGGCGACAATCGCCAGGACAGCAGCAATTCCGCGGTGAGGCAGATAGTAGCTGCGATCGTGCAGCCATGAGATCTCGGTGAAATAGTGCGCTGGACCGAGCACGACATAAGCCAGCAGCAACAGCTCGAACGGCACCAGATAGGACGCGGCGAGAGCCCCGAGCATCAGGCCGAGATGGAGTGCATCGTTGCTGCGCATGAGCGCCCCGCTGACTTTGCGGGCTGCAAGTTAGAGCAGGCTCGGACAACTTGCAATTGTCCGCCGGCCTGCTCAAGCGCCGTGCTTGCGGCGTCCCGATCCGTCCTGCTGCGTCAGGACTTCACCGCACCGGCCGTGAGCCCGCCAACCATGTAGCGCTTGAAGGCGTAATAGACCGCGGCCGGCGGCAGCGCGTAGATGAAGCCGGTGGTCATCAACAGCTCCCACGGCGAGTCGTCGGCGGCCAGGAAGTTGCCGAGCGCGACCGGTAGCGTGATGTCGGTGTCCTTGGACAAGAGCAGGAACGCGTAGAGATATTCGTTCCAGGCCAGCAGCACGGCATAGGTACCGATCGCGACCAGCGAGGGCATCATCAGCGGCACATAGACCAGGCGGAACAGCTGCAGCGTGGTCGCGCCGTCCATCACGGCGGCCTCGTCGAGCTCGACCGGCAGCTTGTCGGACGCCTGCTTCAGCACCCAGATCGCGTAAGGCGAGGCGATCGTCACCATGGCCAGGATCAGCGACCAGTGATTGTTGAGCAGGCCGTAATTGCCCATGGTGCGGTACATCGGCACGGCGAGGAACGCCGCCGGGATGAAGTAGGTGAACAGCGCGAGATTCATCACCCAGCGGCCGCCCGGCACCTTAAGCCGCGAGATCGAGAATGCGGCGGCGGTCGCGATGAACAAGGTCAGCGCGCCGGCGGCCAGTGCGATCACAGTCGAGTTCCAGAACTGGATCCAGAAGTCGCGCAGGAAATAGTGCTCTTGGTAGAACACGATGTGGAAGTTGTGCAGCGTTGGATGATCCGGCCACAGCTTGCCCGAGAACGCGTCCTCCTTCGGCGAGATCGCGAAGAGGAACATGTGGTAGATCGGAATCATGGTCCAGATGAAGACCGGGATGCCGATCAGCAGGAGCTTGGCTTCGGTACCAACTTCGCGGAGGGTGGGAAGCTTCATCGCGACAACCGTTTCATCATGAAGTACATCAGCGGCAGCACGAACGGTATCGCGCAGACGATGGAGGCCATCGCGAGCGAGAGCTGGTCGAGCCGGAGATAGCGGATGCCGAGCGTCGACAGCACATGCGTGAGGTCGGCCGGCCCGCCGCCGGTAAGCAGATAGACGCTGTTGAAGTCGCCGAGCGTCCAGATCATCGAGAGCAGCGTGCAGGTGACGTAGAGCATCTGCATCGACGGCCAGGTGATGAAGCGGAATTTCTGCCACGGACTGGCGCCGTCGACCTCGGATGCCTCGTACAGGTCCTGCGCGATCGCGAGCCGCCCGGTCAGCAGGATCAGCGTCCAGAACGGCAGCGACTTCCAGATATGCACGGCGATCGCCATGGTCAGCGCGACCGTCGGATCGTTCAGCCAGTTCGGGCCGTCATCGCCGGTGAGGGAGAAGATGAAATGGTTGACCATGCCCCATTCGGGATTGAGCATGAAGCGGACCGACAGGATGGTCGGGATCGACGGCACCGCCCAGGGCAGGATGAAGATCACCGACAGCCATTTGATCCAGGGGCGCTGCTGGGCGAAGAAGCCGGACAGGAACAGCGCGATCAGCATCTTCACGTTGATGCCGATGACCAGGAAGATCAGCGTGTTGACCGCGGCGCGCGCGAAGATCGGGTCGTTGTACAGCGCGACATAGTTCGCCGGATCGCGCGCCAGCCACAAGCCGTAGCCGACGGGATAGAGGACGAAGGCCAGGAAGACGAGTAGATAGGGCACAAGCAGCAAGATGCCCCAGACCTGCTGCGTGGTCAGGCGCGCCGACAGGGGAGGGGCCGGAATTGTGTCTGAGCCGGAAAGTGTGATCGCCATATCGCATACCCACCGAAAGCAACCGGTCGCGGAGAGCCGCGACCGGTATTAGCATATACCTTATTTCAGTCTGGGATCAGCCCGCGACCGCCTTGATGCGGGCGATCAGCTCGTCGACCGCCTTGTCCACCGGCACCTTCTCGCTGACCACGCGGTTCATCGCCTTGGCCCAGACGTTCTCGTTGTTCAGGATGGTGAACTTCCAGTTCTTGGTGAAGTCGAACGGGGCGGTGCCGCCCTTGAACTGCGCGTAGACCGCCTTGCGATGCCGGTCGGCCTGCCAGAACGGGCTCTCTTGGCTTTCCTTCGTCACCGGGAACCAGCGGCCGAGCGCACCCTCGATATAGGGGCGGACGTTCTCTTCCTGGAGCAGGAAGGCGATGAACTGCTTGGCCTCGGCCTTGTTCTTGGCCACGGAGAAGACCAGCCCGGTCTTGACGTCCGAGCGGTAGCGGATCGTCGAACCATCCGGAGCCTTCGGGAAGGACGCGGTGATGATGTCCTCGCCATAGGCTTTCTTGCCGGCGTCGCGCTGCTCCTGCGTGAGCGCCTGGTTCTGGGAGTCCTCGAACCATTTCGCCGCGATCGAGATCGTGAAGTTGTGGGTCATCACGATGGTCTTGTTGTGGAAGGCGACGTTGTTGTCGGGATCCTTCCAGGTCGTGGAGGACGGCGGCGTGCAGCCCTTGATATAGGTGTCGGTGTAGTCCTTCAGCGCGCTGATCAGGTTCTCGCGCACCTTGGGATCGTCGACCGTGAGCTTGCCGTCGTCGTCGACCAGTTTGACGTGGTAGGCGTCCATGAAGGTGTAGAACGACTGGAAGGCGTCGGTGGATTCGACGCCCATCGGTTGGCCGACGCCATAGATGCGCTGGCCCGTGGCCTTGCGGATTCCCGGCTGCACCTTGTCGCACCAGAACGTCCAGTAGCCCGCCCAGTCCGTCGGGATGTCGGCGAGCTTGAAGCCGGCCTTCTCCAACATGTCGTTCCAGATCTCGACATGCATGCTCTGCTGCTTCAGCGGGAAGCCGTAATAGGCCTTCTTCTTGGTGACGTCGTTGTAGAGGATCGACGCATCCAGCGTGTTCTGCACGAACCGATCCTTGATCGGCTCCATGATCTCGGAGAGGTCCTCGAGCTTGCCTTCGTAGGCCCACTTGCCCTGCACCTGCACGTCGTAGGTGTCGGAATAGGCAACATCGGGCACGGTGCCTGAATCGAGTGCGGCCACCGTCTTCGGAATCATGTCCTGGATCGCGTACTGCGACAATTCGACCTTGATGCCGGTCTTGGCTTCGAACTTCTTGATCGTGTCGAGCAGCGCGTCATCTTCGGAGCGGTAGAAGCCCTTGCCCCACCAGACCGTAATCGTCTTCTGCTGCGCAAATGCGGGTGCAGCGGCTGCAAACAGCCCGGCCGCAGCGACCGCCAGTGATACTGCGCCAATAACCTTGGATTTCACGTTTTTCTCCCTCAAACGGCCGGTGTTTTTAACCGGTCGTATAAAACACTAGCGCATGGCGGTAGTCCGATCTAGCGGCTTGTTGTCAGACATAGGTCGTGGGGGTGTCGGGCGAGAGGAGATGCTTAATGGGCGCATCGATCCAATCGCCGCATCGATGCGCCCTGATCAATTCGCGCCGATCGGCTGGTGCCGCATGATCGCCGGCCTTAATTGGACTTCGCGCCTTCCTTGGCGTTTTCCGCCGTCGGCGCTTCGGCCGGTGCGGGACGTTTCCCGGTGCCGGTGATGCGCTCGATGGCGGAGCGCACCGCGTCGCCCGGCTTGCGGTCTTTCAGCATGTCGAGCAGGGGCGCAGAGGCCGGCGAGCGGCGGATCAGGCTTTCCGGATCGGGAAAGACGAGGGGGTCGTCCCAGGGGCCCTGCACCACGAAGGGCAATTCGAACCCCGACGCGCTGTTGAGGCTGGCCACGCCCTTCATGTCGTATTCGCGCGTCGGCACCGAGGCTGTGCCGGTCATCGTGATCTTCGCCGCAGGTCCTTCGACGCGGATGTCCTCGGCGGTGGCGACGCCGTCGGAGAACTTCACCGCGATGGTGAGATTGTCGTAAGGGGTGGAGCCGTTGCGGAAATTGCCGCCGCCGGACAGCGGCCGCCGCTCGAGCCGCTTCAGGAGCTGCTCGGCATTGAAGCCCGCGATCGCGCCGTCATGCCCGGTCACGGTGGCGCTGCCGTCGAGCGACTGCACGAGGCCGAACGGGCTCGAGCCGGACGCCAGCAGCGAGACGTTGATGTTGCCGCGCCCGGACAGCTTGTTGATACCGAACAGCTCGGAGGCGCAGGCCTGAAGGTCGACGTCGGTGAACTGGAATTGCGCCTTGATGTCGGCGACGGTGTCGGAGCGCGCGATGCCGAACGAGCCCTTGGCGATGCCGCCATAGACCTGGGCCTCGCCGACCGAGAGCGCCAGCGTGCCGTTGCGCAGATTCGCGCCGATCGCGGTGCGGCCGAGTTTCGACGCCCCGACCGTCAGCTTGGCGGCCGACAGGCGCATGTCGAGGTCGGTGGTCGAGAGGGCGTTGAGGTCGAACAGCTGCCTGTTCCAGTCGCGCGCGCCACTCGCGAGCAGGCGGAAGGTCGAGATATAAGGTGTGAAGTCGAGCGCGTCGGCTGCAAGCGTCGCCTGCAGCGTCTGCCGGCCGTTATTGGCGTAGGTCATTACGCCCTCGGCGGTGTTGCCGTCGAGCTCGACATTGACATTGGTGAGCGCGATCGAGGCGCCGACGACATTGGCCCGCGCCTTCAGCGCGAAGCGGCCGAAGCCGCCGCTGGCGGGCTGCGGCTGGCCGGTCCAGCGCAGCGCGTTGCGCAAGGACGGGCTGTCGATGGTGAGCGTGCCCTCCATCATCGGGCTGGTGCGGTTGGCGACGCTGCCGTCGAAGGCGAGCTTGAGCGGTGCGCTCGCGATCCGTGCCTTCAACCCCGAGCGCTCGCCGGAGAGCGCGGCAACGAAATCGGAAAAGCTGATCGAGCCGTCGACCCGTTCGCCGCGCCAGTCGAATTGTCCGGTCGCAGCGAATGAGCGCGAGATCGAGGGCCAAGCCAGCGACAGGTCGATGTCCTCGAGCTTCTCGGTGCCGCGCGTGGCGGCGTCCTCGTAATTGAGCACGCCGTCCTGGATCCGGATCTCGGAGAACGACACCTGATTCTCGGCGCCGGGCTTCATGGTGCGCGCGATGGTCTGGATGAACGGCGTCCAGTTGCTCTCGCCGTCCGGCTTCAGGCTGACATGGATGCGCGGCCGCAGCAGCGTCAGGTCCGCGATCTCGAACCGTTGCAGCAGCAGCGGCAGCAGCCGCAGATTCGCGGTGAGCACGTCGACATGGAGCGCGGGGTCGCTGGTGCCGCCGCCCTTCAGGCCGACGTCATGGAAGGAGATGTAGCTTGCCGGCAGCACCGAAATGTCGATCGCGCCTGCGACATTGACCTCGAGCCCGGTGACGTCGCGGATCTGCGTTTCCACGGCCTTGCGCAGCGCGTCGCGATTGATGAGCCATGAGGTCGCGATCAGGGCGATCAGCGCCACGCCGAGCAGCGCCGCGATCGGCGTCCCGAGGCGCTTCATTCCTTGGGCCATGGTCAATGGCATGTCCTGATCGGGTTGGTCGCTGGAGCCAGAAGGCGGGCCGGGAAACCTGCGCGCCCCCACGCCCAAGACCTATTGTGTTAAGTGCCGCAACTTGATGGGTTTTCTTGTCGCTTTCAAGGCCGCGGGAACGGTTGCGCCCACGGCCTGGGCAGCTTCTATCACCCAGGGGCGGAGCGGAGAACCCCGTATCATTGACGGCTTCGGACGATTTCGCCTAATAATCGCCGCCACTAAGGCGCGACGCCTGCAAGCCGAAGGTTCACTCGAAGGTTATTTGCATGAAGAAGGTCTATCCCGACGCCAAGTCGGCTCTCGAGGGCGTTCTGAAAGACGGCATGATGATCATGTCGGGCGGCTTCGG